>WRKI01000183.1 GCA_009778155.1 Spirochaetota bacterium | reverse complement strand
TTCCGATCTCCCCCCCCGTATGATTTAACATACAGTAGCTGTTTAACCGGTGTTTATTTAGCGTCTCAAAACCTAATGCGGGTTTCTTTTTGTCAAGGGGGCAGTCTGCTTTTTCTCCAAATTCGTAAAAAAATGCGGCGTGTTCCGCTTTTTTATATATCTGCCCTTGTGGGTAGTTTATTCAACCGTGATTATCCCGCCCATAGGCAGGGTATCAAAAAAGGAATTTTTAAATGAGCAAAACTGTAAAACTTACAGGAATTATCGCATTAACAGCGGCAATCATCTTTAGCGCGACAGCGTGCAGCGGCGGCTCGGCAATGGAGGACTTAGGCCCGCCGCCGGGGCCGCCGCCCGGCTGGCCTGGCTGGTCGCCGCCGCCACCGATACAGGTGGCAATAGACGGTTATTTTATTTATAATATCAATACCGGTGATATTATAGGCTTTAGCACAGCAGGTCGTGAGGCGAATTTTACAGAACTTACTATTCCGTCTACAATTGGAGACGGCTTGTCGGTAACAGGCATTGCGGCGAATGCGTTTGCGGGTATGGCTGACTTTGACCCCTTTCGCGGCCAACTGGAAAGAGTTATCATACCCGCCGGAGTTACTTCCATTGGGAATAGAGCGTTTGCCAACAACCGGCTGACTTCAGTTGTTATGCACCCCACTGGCGTTACTTCCATTGGAGAAGAGGCGTTTTTGAACAACTTTCTGGAATCTGTTGCTATACCAAGTACCGTTCAAACCATTGGAAATGAGGCGTTTCGGAACAACAGCCTGAACTCTGTTGCTATACCAAGTGCCCTTCAAACCATTGGAAATGAGGCGTTTCGGAACAACAACCTGGGCTCTTCTGTTACTATACCAAGTACCGTTAGAACCATTGGAAACAATGCGTTTCAGGATAACAGACTGACATCTGTTACCATATCCAACGGCGTTCAGATCATCGGGAACAATGCGTTTACGAGCAACCAACTAACCTCTGTTGACATACCCCCCAGCGTTCAAACCATTGGAAATTTTGCGTTTTCTGGCAACCAACTGACATCTGTTGTAATCCCCGCCACCGTTACTTCTCTTGGGAACAATGCGTTTGGCAATCTACTAACCTCTGTTACCTTTCAGGGGAATCAAACATTTCCTGCTGCTGCATTCTCTAATGGCGCATCGCTTGTTACCGCGCATGGCGGGAGAGCGGGTACTTTTGTAACAACAATCAACAATGTAAACCACACTGTATGGGTTAGAAATTTAGGCATATATTTTAATTTTAATGCCGGGGTTATTACAGGTCTTAGCCCTGCTGGGCAAGCGGCGAACATAACCGAACTTGAGATACCGCCTAACATAGATGGCGTGCCGGTAACAAGCATTGCGCCCAATGCCTTTCAGGGCGGTTCGCAGAGGAGCGTTATTATACCCAACGGCGTTCACACCATTGGGAATAGCGCGTTTGAGAATAACCAACTGACTTCTGTTTCTATACCCGGCGGTCTTCAGACCATTGGGAATAGTGCGTTCCGGAACAATAGCCTGACCAGTGTTACTATACCCGGTAGCGTTACCTCTATTGGAAACGATTCGTTTCGGGACAATCTCCTGACCACTGTTGCCATATCCCCCGGTTCTCAGTCCCGTACCATTGGGCAAGGTGCGTTCCAGAACAACCGCCTGAACTCTATTACTATGAATGGGGTTCAAACCATTGGGCAAAATGCATTCCGGGACAACCTCTTAGTCCATGTTACTATATCCTCCAGCGTTCAAACCATTGGAAATTTTGCGTTTGTGGGCAACCCGATGAACTCTGTTTCTATAAATCCTTCCGTTCAATCCATTGGTGTGGAAGCGTTTTATAACCCGCAATTGGCCGATGTGTTTTTTAGCGGTCAGAGAAATCTATCACTTATGATTTCGAGTGATGCATTTCCTCATTTCAATTCATTTATGATTGCTCTCAACAACGGAGGACCATACGCATCGCGTTTCCAGCGCTTAGGAGGCGGTAATACATGGTCTAGAACCGCGTAAAACCACCGGTTCCAAGCCACGGAGTGCCTGTGGCTTGGAACCTGCCCGGCGAAGCGGCCTGCTAGCCAAAGCCCTGCCCTCTTGGGCGGGGCTTTTTTTGCTTTGGGGAAGCCCGGCAGCCGGCCCCAGCCGCCAGCCTGCCGGAAAAACACAAAAAAAATGCGCTTTTCCCTCTCTTTTTTATTGCCAGCAGAGCCTTTCGTTATTAAATTAATAGGAAAATAATTGCGGTTTGCGAAAACGGCTTGAGAAAGCATCATGCTTTACATCTTAGGAAACCGCTCTGCGGGCGCGGCCGGCGGCCGGGCGTTAATTAGGGGGAAAGCAAAATGAAAGAACCTATCAGCATTCTTGCCGCCTGCGGGCAAAACAAATATTGCGACACAATTCTGGAGGCCATTTCAAATCAAGCGGAGCTTTATCTTATTGGAAGCGAAAAAGATTTAGTCGGCTTGATGATAAAATCGGCAAACTGTCAGCCGGACATCATAATTTTTACCCCCTCTATTCTGTTAAACATTACGCTGGAGGATTTTGTAAAAATTATTCGAAGACGCTCGCCTTTGACGCGCCTTATAACGGTTTGCGAAAACGAAGATGCCGGTTTAGCCTGCGCCGCGCTAAAAGCCGGCGCCTCCGCCGTTTTGTCAAAAAAAACGGATGTGGAAAAAATTGCAGCTATCGTAAAAATTGTGTTTTACGGCGGGTATTATGTAAGCTCCTCTGTTTCCAGCTTAATTTTTGGAGCCGTTTGTTTTTTCAATCGTTTTCCCGGCCATGTCGCAAAATGCTCCAAACTATGGGTAGACTTAAAAACGAACTACGGCCATTTATCGACAACAGAACGCGGCATAATTGCAAGTATTGCGCAGGGGTTTAGCGATTTGGAAATAGCGGACAAGCTGCATTTTAGCCCAGGCACTGTGCGAAACTACATAACCGTAATCAAGCGTAAAACAAAACTTAAAACACGGACACAACTGGCCGTTTACGCCCTTGTTTACGGCTTGATCAGCTATGAAAAAATCCATTTTCTTAAACAAGGGGCTTTCCACGGCGGCAAACCGAAAGCAAAAGCCGGCTAAGGAAACGATGATTAATCATCGTTCTTGGCCTGCAAACCCAATACCCCCCAGCCCATATCAATAAAAGCAGAGCGATTATCACATAACCGTTACTCCAAAAACTTTTATCTTCGCTTGTACGACAGGCAGTGCCGCCTGAGTGCAAGGTCAAAAGCGTAACTTGCGGTCGGGCAAAAACCCTGGGGATTCCGTAATAGCGACCCGTACCGGTGTTAACATAAACAGGCACGCCGTCCCGCGAGCGCGCCCAGCCGGATGCAAAACGCTGGCCGTAGTCCGTTATGCTGTTTCTCAACGTAAGATAAGGCGCCCATAATCCAAAAAAAGTAATGTGGCCGCCGTGTGTGTGGCCGCTTAAAATTAAATCCACCCCCGTTGTATCCTGCCGCATGGTTAAATCCGGGTTATGCGAAACCAAAAGCACAAAGTCGTCGTTTTGGGCGGCCGCCGTGGCGGTGGCAATACAGGAATTGCGCCTGCGCATATCTTCGACACCGGCCAAAAAAAAACCGTCCCTTACGGCAAGGCCGCTGTTAGACAAAGGCACAACGCCGTAATGTTCCATTGCGGCAAACAGCCGGATGTAATTATCGTGGTTGCCCTCCACCCCGAAAATTCCGTCGGTTGTTTGCACTTGCGACAATACCGCAATGGCCGCCCTGTAACGCCCGCCGGCAATGGAAAAGTCGCCGCCCAAAAGCAACATATCTATACCACGGGCGTTAAGCTCGCCGACAATGCCCTGCAAAATAGCGTCGGGGGTGGTGTGCAC
Organism: Spirochaetota bacterium; assembly: GCA_009778155.1. Classification (GTDB taxonomy): domain Bacteria; phylum Spirochaetota; class Spirochaetia; order Treponematales; family Breznakiellaceae; genus WQXQ01. Next base: position 3,723 of record WRKI01000183.1, on the reverse strand, counting down.
ATCAGCGATAAAAGCAATGCGATAGCCGTCCAAGGCCTCCGGCCAGCGCGGCGACTGCATGGAAATTTCCCTGTATTCGATTATTCGGTCTAATGTTAGCGCGTGAACAATGTGGGTTAAAACTACAAGCGCAACAAGTGGCGCGACAAACGTCGCAATAAGCGTGAAGCCAAGCCTATGTAAAACACGCATCGCAGTTTTAACCGGTGTCTTCTATCAAGTTTTTCATGATGTATTCCCGGCGTTCCGGCGTGTTTTTGCCCATGTAGAAGTTCAAAACTTGGGGAACCACTTTTAGAGTGTTTATCGAAACCGGCACAAGGCGAATATCATCGCCGATAAACTGGCCGAACTCCTTCGGGCTAATTTCCCCCAGTCCCTTGAACCGGGTTATCTCGCTTGCAGAACCAAGCGCGGCGGCCGCCTCGTCCTTTTCTTTTTCCGAGTAACAGTAGCGTGTTTCCTTTTTCGTCCTTACGCGAAAGAGCGGCGTTTCAAGAATGAAAATCCTGCCGGCAGTTACCAGCTCTTCAAAGTATGAAAGAAAAAAAGTGAGCAGAAGATTGCGAATGTGGAAACCGTCAAAGTCGGCATCCGTGGCGATTACGATTTTCGCATAACGAAGCCCGGCGACATCGTTTTCTATGCCGAGCGCCATCATCATGTTAAAAAGCTCTTCGTTTTTGTAAATCGCCGTGCGTTTTTTTCCGTACATATTTTCGACCTTGCCGCGCAGGGCAAAAATCGCCTGGGTCATAACATTGCGGCTGGAAACAATGGAGCCGGCGGCGGAGTCGCCCTCTGTAAGAAAAATCATCGACTCGTTCCCATTCTTGCCGTCTTCCAAGTGGTACTTGCAATCTTTCAGCTTTGGGATTTTTAGCGCGATTTTTTTCGCCGCCTCCCGCGCCTCTTTTTTAACCGCGTTAAGCTCCGTGCGCAGGCTTTCGTTGGCCAGAATTTTTTGCTCCAGCTTTTTCCCGGCGTCTTGGTTTCTGTGCAGCCAGTCTTCCACGGCGTTACGCGTTTCCAGAACAATCCATGTGCGGACATCCGTATTGCCCAGCTTGTTTTTTGTCTGGCTTTCAAAAATCGGGTTTTTTATTTTGATGGCGACAGCAGCGATAGTCCCCTCCCGGATATCCTCGCTGCGGTAATCTTTTTTGAAATAGGTTTGAATGCCCTTCAAAAAGCCCTCTTTGAAGGCCGAAAGATGAGTCCCCCCGTCGGAGGTGTACTGGCCGTTTACAAAGGAAAAGTATTCTTCGCCGTAGTTGTTCGTGTGGGTAAAGGCAAACTCGATATGCTCGCCCTTGAAGTAGCCGTGCGGGTAGAGGCACTCGTCGCCGGTTTCCTCGTAAAGCAAGTCGTACAGGCCTTTTTCGGATACAAACTTTTTCCCGTTAAGCAGAAGGACAAGCCCGGCGTTAAGATAGGCGTAGTTGGCGATCCGCTTTTCCACGAACTCCAAGTTGAAGCTGTAGCCGGCAAAGATTTGCGGATCGGGGACAAACTCGACAAAGGTTCCGTCTTTTTGCTTGTCCTTCAGCTTGCCCTTGCGCTGTTCCTTCAGCTTGCCCCTTTCAAAAACCGCCTCGGCAAACTCGCCGCCGCGTATGGCGATTACGCGAAAGTAAACGGAAAGGGCGTTTACCGCCTTGGTGCCGACCCCGTTAAGGCCGACCGAAAATTGAAAAACATCGTCGTTGTATTTTGCGCCCGTGTTTATTACGGAAACACACTCGACAAGTTTTCCCAGGGGAATGCCCCGGCCGTAATCGCGCACTTTAACCGTAGTGCCCTTTCCACCCGCCGTCCCCGGCGCTGGCGCATCTTCACTTATGGAAATATCGATCTGCTTGCCGTTGCCCATGATAAACTCGTCAATGGCATTGTCGATAACTTCTTTTAGCAACACATAAATACCGTCATCCGGGCTGGAGCCGTCGCCCAGCCGGCCTATGTACATCCCCGTCCTAAGCCGTATATGCTCCAAGGAAGAAAGCGTTTTAACCTTCGTCTCATCATAAGCGGCTTTGCTTGAAGCAACTTTGTTGCTTTCCGCAATCTTGCTTCCCGCCGCCGCTTGCGCAGATTTAGCCCCGGCCGCAGGCACAGCGGCCTTGCTTGTTATGGAGGATTTACCCGGCGCAGCAGTTTTTCCCGCGCCTGCCGTCGCTTTAGCTGGTGCTCTAGCCGAAGCGGCAGGCGGTTTTTCGGGGCTTTTGCCGGCAGGCTTTGCCGCTTGACTTTTAACTGCCATTGCCGCACCTGCTTAAAAACGCAAAGCCCGCACAGCCCCCGGCCGCCCGGCGCTGGTTACAAAAGTTTTTGCAATTCTTCAATGGACGATTCTGCATCTTTTATTTCTGCTTCAAGCTCGCCGATATCTTTTTCGGCTTGGGCAATTTTCAATTTTTTATCCGCAATTGACTTGCGGTGCTTGTTAATCTTTTCCCTTTCATCATCAATGGCAAGAGCGGCGCGCAACTTTCTTATGGAATCTTCGGCATCCAGAATGGATTGCTTTAGAGCGAGTGCGCCGGCGATGGTTTCATCGTCATCTGCCGAAACAAGAGCGCTCACAAATTCCTTTCGATCGGGGTCAAGCCCTTCCACATAGTCCGGCAAAGCCGCCTGCATACCCAAGGTAAGGTACAATGCGCGAAGGCTGTCTTTTACCTGCAAAATGTGGTTTTTGAAGTTCTGCACCTGCTTTACCGGGCTTCCTTCGGCAGAAAAAACAGAGTCTATCTTGCCTTTTTCGCCCTTGAGCCGATCTTTTTCTTCGGACAAGGCCTTGATCTGCTCGCGTATCTGTGCCGCCTCCCATGCGTTAGAGGCGATCTCCGAGGAGGCGTTGTTTTCTTCAAAGCCTTCCACGCGGCTGTAGGCCTCGCCCACGTTGCGGCAAAGTCGCTCAAAACTCTCTTGAGTTTTGCCAAGGAAGGAGCGCAACACAAGGCCTTGCGCACTTTTTCCTATCCATAAAAAGACATTGTTCCCGTCTTTTTGCTCCACCCCGGCGCAACGGCTTTCAAGGTTTTCGATTTTGGCGATAAGCGTGTCCGCCTGCTCGCGGAAAGGCGCGGTAACCTCGGTGTAAGCCCCGCTGTTGTCTTCCAGCAGAGCCTTGCCCATCTTGCGGAAAGCGGCGGCCAGCTCTTTTTCCCTTTCCTTGTTTTCCAGCTCAATGCCTTCGATTTGCTCTTCCAGTTCTTTCTGCAAACGATTCTGCTCTTCCACTGCGGCAATGGCAAGGTTCGTGTCGGCGATGTCCTTTTGCAGGCGGAAATAATCGGCAACGTCCCCGTAGGTATCGTGGCCGGGGCCGCCAGACTCCATGCGGCCAAAAAGCCTTTCGCCAAAGCCCTCCAAGGCCAAGTTAAGAGACGACAGGGATTTGAGCTTCCCATCTTCAAGGATGTTTATCTGTTTTTTTCGAGCGTCCATTTCTATATTCTAACACATAATCCAAATCTTGCAAAGAGTTTTTCACCGCATTTTGCGTTTTTTCGATAAAAAACCTCTCTCGCTATATGCTGACACCAAAGCACATCGAACCAGCGGTTCATCGAACCGACGGTTCGCGGCACGAAGGCACAAAGCACTGTCAAGTCCTAAAATAGGTTGACACAAATTAAGCCGCAGCCCCGTGCATTTTTTCCGGCGTTTTGTAATCAAGCGACATATGCGGGCGGCGCGTGTTGTATAAATGCACGG
>WRKI01000182.1 GCA_009778155.1 Spirochaetota bacterium | reverse complement strand
GGGGGGGTATAAACCATGTCTACATAAGGACTTAGCGCAAGCCGCCTAGAGTGTGTCGCCAATTGCAATGCAAACATACCTTTCCCCCTTTCAAAATTTACGCCGGCAGTGGCCGCCGGCAACGCCGCCAAAAAGAACCTTACAGGGGCATTTATGCACTCTGCATAAATGCACTCTGCATTTATGCAGAAAACACCCCCCATTTTTTCAAGTATAACCCGCTTGGGAGAGCTTTGTCAAGCGGGTTGTCCGAAAAAAACAAAAAAAATCGAAAAAACACCGAGTTGCCAGCCGGCGAGCGGCCGCCCCAGCCCGCCGACTGGCCGAAACGCCCGTCAAACAGGCCGCAGGGCGGTTTTTCGGCCATGCGCTCCCCCCTGCCCGGCACTGTTTTGGCGGCAAGCTTTTTCCACCGGGAGTGCAGTAAAGCAAAACGTGAAAAGCGTTGAAAAATATGACTTTTGTCATAAAAGGCCGCCTTTTTTCAAAATAAACTGGACTCTCCCCGCGTTTCTCCGTATATATACAGACAGAGGGGAATTCTTATGAAGCATTTCAATTTTGACAAGGCCTATTCGCTGTACGCGAACGGCAGCATCGGCAGGCGCGAGCTTGAAGAGGCGGTTTTCAGGCACATACTAGCAAACGCCCGCAAGTTTTATCCCAAAAACTCAGGGGAGGACGAACGCGCGGACTTCGTCTCATGGCTGTACCCAAAGATACGCCGGGCCATCGACATCTACAGGAACGTCGGCTCTTCGTTTGAAGCCTACATCCATTCCGTCGTCAGGCTCTCCGTGAAGGAGTACCGGTGGCGCAGGACGGAGATGGACATTTTGAAATACGCCACATGGGTCATCAAGGCCTACCAGCAGTATCTGCGGCAGGCCGAGCCGGAATACTCCCGGCTGGAAAACGCGGCGCCGGCGCGCAAGGTGAAGAACCCGAGGCAGCTTTTGATCCTCGCGCTGAAGTGTTACTGTTATGTGTCAGAGGGCTTTTTGGAAAAAATCGCGGCGCGGCTCGGTGTCCCGGCAGAAGTGCTGAGGGAAATGTTCGGCAGACTGCGCGAGGCGAGGCGCAAGCGGGACGAGAGGATGCGCCGTTTGCGGGAGAGCGTGCAGGGGCAGAACTGCCGGTGCCTTGTTTACAAAAAGCGGATTTCCCTGCTGAAGTACGACACGAACACGAGGATGCGGATGGAGGTGCGGCTGGAAAAGGCGCTTGGGAGGCGGGACGCGATGCAGGCAAGGCTGGAGGGGATAAGCCCCTTCGCCTCCAACGGCCAGGTGGTCTGCGTGCTTGGCCTGTCAAAAGGCAGCGCGGACGCGTCGCTATTCCAGCTTAAAGCGAAATGGAAGATGCTGCAGGGCGGCTCCCTGCTGAACTGAAGCTGGCATTTGTTAAGGAAGCGGTGATTAAGGAAGCACTGATTAACTCGAAGCTAATCAGTGCTTCCCTCTGCATTTGCTCATTTCATTGCGCAAATGCGGTTAAGAACGATGATTAAATCCTCGATGGGATTTAATCATCGTTTCCTTAAATCCTCGATAGGCAACGCGCGCGATTTGCAAAAAAGCTGGTTTCGTTTTATAATTTAACCTATGGTACAAGCGCGTAAAAGCCGTACAAAGAGCTTCGGCATTCTTACCGCAGGCGGGGATTGCCCCGGGTTGAACGCGGCGATAAGGGGTGTGTGCATGGCGGCTGCCGGCCGCTACGGCATGAAAATAATCGGCATTATGAACGGTTTCAAGGGGTTTTTGGACGAAAGTTATCGCACCCTGGCTCCTGCCGATTATTGCGGCATTTTGACGCACGGCGGGACGATTCTTGGGGCAAGCAGGGAAAAGCCTTTTGACTCTGTGGAAAAGCCCGGCAAAATTGCCGACGACAAGGTGCGGATTATCTGCGAAGCTTACCGCAAGCTGGAGCTTGACTGTCTTGTCGCCCTGGGCGGCAACGGAACAAACACGACGGCCAGCAAGCTTGCCAGAGAAGGCTTAAATGTTATCGGGCTGCCCAAGACTATTGACAACGATATTGTCGGCACAGACCTTACCTTCGGCTTCGATTCCGCCCTGTCTGTGGGGACGGACGCTATCGACCGGCTGTGCACGACGGCGCAAAGTCATAACAGGATCATTGTGATTGAGCTTATGGGCAACAAGGCCGGCTGGCTTGCTCTTTACGCGGGGGTTGCCGGCGGCGGCGACATCATTCTTATTCCCGAAATTCCCTACGACTTGAAAGCGATAGGCAGGCACTTGCAAAGGCGGGCGGCGGCCGGCAAGACCTTCTCGGTGGTGGTTGCCGCCGAGGGGGCAATGTCGGTGGAGGAGGCCCAAATGGAAAAAAAAGAGCGGAAAAAATACCGCAAGGAAAACGGCCCGTCCACGGCCTACAGGATTGCAAGGGAGATAAACGAGCAAACAGGGCTTGAAACACGGGCTACGGTTTTGGGCTATATGCAGCGCGGCGGAACCCCCAGTGCGAGCGACCGGCTGCTGGCGACGGCTTTGGGAACTGCCGCCGCCGATCTTCTTGCAAGGGGCGAATACGGACGCATGGTTTCCGTAACAGGCTCCGGTATTGGCTCGGTAGACCTTAGCGTGCCAGAGGGTAAAAAAAGAACAGTGCCGGCGGACAACCAAATGCTCGACACAGCCTTGGCTGTCGAAACCTGTCTGGGCGTTGATTTTTAGAGGAGGGTTGGCAACCCCCGGCCCCCACACGCTAGGGAAACAATGATTAAATCCCATCGAGGATTTAATCATTGTTCTTACCCGCATTTTGCGCAATGAAATGAGCAAATGCAGGGGGAAACGCTGATTAGCTTCGAGTTAATCAGCGTTTCCCTAGGCCTTCGTGAAAAAAAGCTCGCGGATAATGTGGCTTTTGTTTAAGCCCTTGCGCTCGAACTCCGTGGCCGGCCGCCAGGGTTGCGGCTCGGCGAAACCGTCGTAGGCGTTGCAAAGACCCGGCGTGGCGGCAAGCTCGGCAAGAGCTTCCAGCGCGTAGTCTTCCCAGTCGGTGGTCATATATAAGTAGCCGCCCGGCACAAGCCTTTGAGCAAGAACCTCGGTAAAAGGCCGGCGGAGGAGCCGCCTTTTGTGATGCTTTTTCTTAGGCCACGGGTCCGGGAAAAAAATGTGAATAGCTTGCAGAGAGGACGGCGCGAGCATCTTTTGCATAAAATCCGCCGCGTCGCCTTCGACAATCCTAATGTTGGAAAGCCCCCGCGACTCGATCTCCCACAAAAGCCGCCCGATACCCGGCCTGTGAACCTCAATGCCAAGATAATTTTTGTCCGGGTTGGCCGCCGCAATCTGCGCCGTGGAGGTTCCCATGCCGAAGCCGATCTCCGCCGTAACAGGGGCATCGTTGCCAAAAACTGACTGAAAACAAGGCGGCGCATCCGCCGGGATAACAAATTTTTTTGCAAACTCCGAGTAAGAGCGCCGTTGAGCCGCCGTGAAACGCCCGGCGCGTAAAACAAAACTTCTATTCATCGGCTTAATCAGTTAAGAGGAACCACATTGGTAAAGGCCGAAGTAAAACGCTCCGTGTCTTCCGCCCAAAGCGCCACGCTAAAAACCATAGACGGCAGGTTAAGATCGCTTGTAAGCCCGGTGTGGGCGGGAACCTCAATCGTGGTAACATAGAAACCCTCGATAGTGTGCGCGACAAAACGGTTTACAGGCCACTCCGAGCGCACGGTAAACTGGCCGTCGCTAATTTCCAGCGCGGGAAAGGGAAAACGCGCCCCCCCGTCAAAATGAAAAGTGCGCTCCGAGGACTCGCCGCCCAAATTGACCAGAACAGCCCTGTACGCGCCCCGGGGAAGGCTCATGTTATCTTGCAGGGCGATGCTTCTTGTGCCGATCCATGTAACCCCGTTAAAATCAGTGTAAGAAATCCAGTCGTTGTGGTTCAGCACCCAGCGCAACTGCTCCCGGTCGTGGTAAAGGAAAAGCCTGTCCAAGTTTTCTATGCCGTCCTCGTCGTCGGGTATAATAAAGAAGGAAAAACGCTCGACCGCCCCCGCGCCCTCTTGGTAAAGGACAAGTTTTATAAAGCCGAAGGTGATCTCCGGCTGGCTTTGCGAGCAGGAAGCGCCCAGCGGCAGAAAGACCGCCGCGACAGCAAAAAGGGCGAAGCTTTTGATTTTTTTCACTTTTTTTCCCAGCAACATATCTTCTATTATAAGACCAAAACCCGGTTTTGTCCAGACATCGACTGCCTTATCAGCAATTCCTACATTTAGGGAAGGAAGAAGTAAAAACCACGGAGGGGCAGCCCTCCGTGGTTTAATCGCCGTTTTTTAGAACAGCCCGGAAATTTTCCCCGTGTTGTCAACATCGATCTTTTCGGCAGAGGGGATCGCCGAAAGCCCCGGCATCGTCATAATCTCGCCGGTAAGGGCTACTATAAAACCTGCCCCAGCCAAAAGTTTTACGCCGCGCACCGTCAAGGTAAAGCCGGTAGGCGCGCCCAAAAGCGACGGATTGTCGGAAAAACTGTATTGCGTTTTTGCCATGCAGATTGGGATTTTGTCCATGCCCAGCTTTTCAATCTGCGCAATCTGCTTAAGCGCGTCCGGCAGAATGTTAACACTTTCCGCACGGTAAATCCTCTTCGCGATGGTTTCGATCTTTTCCTTGACCGAAAGATTGACATCGTAGCAATAATCAAAGTCATTGCCCTGCTCGCAAAGACGCACAACCTCTTCGGCAAGACGCGCCCCGCCTTCGCCCCCCTTCGCCCAAACTTCGGACAAGGCGACATTTACACCTAACTCCCTGCACTTGGATTCAACAAGATCAAGCTCCGCCTTTGTGTCTTTCGGGAAGGCGTTAATCGCCACGACTGCCGGCAGTTTGAAAACCTTGGTGATGTTTTCCACGTGGCGCAACAAGTTGGGAAGCCCCGCTTCCAGCGCGGCAAGATTTTCTTTTTCCAAATCCGCCTTGGGAACCCCGCCGTGGGATTTAAGCGCGCGGACAGTCGCCACAATGACCGCCGCCGACGGCTTAAGCCCGGCAAGGCGGCATTTAATGTCCAGGAATTTTTCCGCGCCCAAATCCGCGCCGAAACCGGACTCCGTAACAACATAGTCGGCGCACTTTAACGCGAACTTTGTCGCCATGACCGAGTTACACCCGTGGGCAATATTGGCAAAAGGCCCGCCGTGAATAAAGGCGGGAGTGCCTTCCAGCGTTTGCACAAGATTCGGTTTTAGCGCATCTTTTAACAGCGCGGCCATAGCCCCTTGCGCGTTTAAGTCCGAGGCGCGCACCGGCTTTTCACTGCCGTCCGACTGCTTGCCGTAGGTGTAAGCGACAACAATCCGGCCAAGCCTTTCTTTTAGATCGTCAATGTCTTTGGCCAGACAAAGAATCGCCATAACCTCCGAGGCGACGGTAATTTCAAAACCATCCTCCCGGGGGGTCCCGTTAGCCTTGCCGCCAAGCCCGCTTGTGATAAAACGAAGCTGGCGGTCATTCATGTCGATACAACGCTTCCACAAAATTTTGCGCGAGTCGATCCCCAGCTTGTTGCCGTGGTTAATGTGGTTGTCGATCATCGCCGCCAAAAGATTGTTCGCCGCTCCAATCGCGTGGAAGTCGCCGGTAAAGTGCAGGTTGATGTCTTCCATAGGAATAACCTGCGCCCAGCCGCCGCCGGCCGCGCCGCCCTTAACGCCGAACACCGGCCCCAAGGAAGGCTCGCGCAAAGCGACCATCACCTTTTTACCGATATGCGCAAGACCGTCGGAAAGCCCGACCGTTGTCGTGGTTTTGCCCTCCCCGGCGGGGGTGGGGTTGATCGCCGTAACTACAATGAGCTTGCCGTCTTTTTTATCATGGCTTTTGGCAAGATAGTTGTAATCTACCTTGGCCTTGTATTTGCCATAATGCTCTATGTAGTCGCTAGGAATAGAGGCTTTTTTAGCCACCTCGTCAATGTGCAGCGCGTGCTGCGGATACACCGCTTGGGCTATGTCAATATCTGAACCCAAAAATTTATTTACTTTACTCATGCCTATCATTTAACCACAAAAAGCGCAAAAATGCAACGATAAACATTTTTATCATGATTTTTTGCAAGATTGTTATAATAGAGTTGTTCGGAAACTTCAGTTTCAGAACAACTTCCGCTAAAAAAAGCACTTTTTTAGGGCTTTGCCCTAAAAAATGCGGGACTTGTTCTAGAACAAGTCCAATATGGAAACGATGATTAGTATCACGCCAGCCAACCTTTTCCTTTTAGGCCACGACAAACGCATGAAAGGTAAAAGGTTATAATTTACTCCCCATTTAACTCACACAAAGGCACAAAGGCACGAAGGCACAAAGTTAAGAAAGGAAGAAAACGCCGCTTTATCACACTTTATACCCTTTTTGTGCTATATTGATGCAAGAAGAAGACTCAGGCGTATCATAGTTCCACCCGAACCTTTGTGCCTTTGTGCCTTCGTGCCTCCGTGTGATTAAAATGGGAGTAAATTCAGAGGCTCGAGCATTCATGCGTTTGTCGTGTCTTTTAGGCGGATCAAGGATCAAAGAGCATATTTTCCGCAAATTCGTTCATGAAATCGGGATCGGCCGACAGATCGACAACAGAGCACCGGCTGATTATCTGCCCGCATCTTTCCATAAAATCTTTTGAAAGCAAGGCCTCCTCCGCTCCTTGAAGGCTCAAGTTGCCGCAGATGGACAGCCGGTCGGCAAAATCTTTTGGAAAAAGCCCCACATAACTTGAGTTTTTTTTGTTGATAAAAAAGCCGAAGCCCCCGGCGATATACACATTTTTTATGTCATCGGTAGCCACCCCTGCGTTTTTGCAAAGGATTTTAACGCCCGAAAAAATCGCGCTTTTTGCAAGCTGAAACTGACGAATGTCCCTGTTCACAATCGAAACGCCGCAGGCCAAGGGATAGCCGGCCGGGTGGTTTTCCATTAGGCCTGTTTCGTCGATGACCCCTTGTTTCAGCATTACCGCAACCGCGTCGATAAGACCCGATCCGCAGACCCCCCGGGGTGGCTGCCCCCCGATTGTCGTAACGGACAGGCTCCCGTCGCTGGCAAGCTCCACCGCGCTTATCGCCCCGCTTATCCCGCTCATTCCGCAGGATATTTCGGCTCCTTCAAAGGCGGGGCCGGCGGCGGTGGCGCAACAGTAAACGCCGCCCCGGTGGAACAGTGCCATCTCCCCGTTGGTTCCTATGTCGATCAAGAGGGAAGGGTCGGGCGCGTTCAATATGTCAAGGGCGGCAAGGCCGGCCGTGATGTCGCCGCCGACAAAGGCCGAGATCGAAGGAAGAACGCTTACGCTTTTTGCGGAAAACGAGAGGCCGTGTCCCGGCATCTCCCGCGCATCAAGGAAAACGGGGGTGAAAGGATACTCGCCCATGCCGGAAGGATCGATGTTCAGGAAGAGATGAAGCATTGTCGTGTTGCCGCTAACGGAAAGTTTTTCGATCTGCCCCAGCCCCCAGCGTTCCGTGAAACCTGCAAGAATCCGCTGTGTCTGCCGGTTTATCGCTGTAAAGAGGCCGGCCGTCCCCCCCCCCCTGGC
>WRKI01000181.1 GCA_009778155.1 Spirochaetota bacterium | reverse complement strand
GTGGTCGAAATAACGCCGCCTGTTGAGATGCTCCCGCCGGTGCCTGTGGTTCCCCCGCCGGCCCCTGCGCCGGCTCCCGGCGACATGGTTTTTATTCCGATGGACTCTCCGCCGGCCTTTTTCTTGGACAGGGCCAGGGAGCTTTTCGGCCAGGGCAATGTCGCCGGAGCAATTTCCGTGTTGGATCAAATGCAGCAGGCGCATCCTACGGCAAACAGCGACGAGGTTTACTGGCTTTACGGGCAGTTTTTCGAGGCCAACAGCCCCAGCCGCGACATCTTGGCCGCGCTGGACAACTACCGCCGTCTTGTACAGCGGCATCCTTTAAGCAGCCGCATTCCAGATGCGCGAAGAAGGATTGCCTTCTTGGAAAGGTTTTTTATCAACATCAACTAAGCTCGCCACTAGCGCACTTGCCTGCAAAGAACCGGGACTGGTTCTTTGCAGGCAAGCCGGCCGCCTAGCCGTAGGCCGCCGCCCTAAGCTCTTTTACCGAAGCATCCTTGACATACTCGCCGAAGGGCATATTGCGGTCTATGAAGGAAGCCCTTTGCCCGTCTTTCGGCGGCGCGGCTCCCTCTCCCTGGGGCAGGATTTCGATAATCCTGTTGGCCACGGAGTTTACAAACTGCTGGTCGCCGGAGTTGAACAGTACCACGCCGCCAAAGGCCGCCAGCCCGTTGTTAAGCGCGGTGATCGCTTCCAAGTCAAGGTGGCTTGTCGGCTCGTCCAAAATTAAAACATTCGCCCCGCAAAGCATCATCTTGGCAAGAAGACAGCGCACCTTCTCGCCCCCGGAAAGCACGTTTACAGGTTTCAGCGCCTCTTCGCCGGAAAAAAGCATACGGCCAAGAAAACTGCGAATGTATGTTTCGTCCTGATTGGCCGAGTACTGCTTGAGCCAGTCAACAAGGGAAAGGTCTAAGTCAAAAAAAGAGGCGTTTTCCTTGGGAAAGTAGGAAAAAGAGGCCGTCTGCCCCCAGTAAAAATCGCCGCTTTCGGCCTTCGCCTCGCCGCAGATAATGTCAAACAGGGCAGTTTTAGACGCGCCTTCGATCCCGACAAAGGCGATTTTGTCGCCCCTGTTTACCGTAAACGAAAACTCGTTCAAAAGCTTGCGCCCCTCGGAAGAAAAACCCAGCTTTTCCACCCGCAAAACGTTGTTGCCAATCTCGCGCTCGCTTTTAAAGCCGACATAGGGGAACTTGCGGCTGGTAACAGGGATGTTTTCAAGATCGAGTTTTTCCAGAACTTTTTTTCGGCTGGTCGCTTGCCGGGCCTTGCTCGCATTGGAAGAAAAGCGCATGATAAACTCTTTAAGCTCCTTCGCCTTGTCTTCGTTTTTTTTCAATTGTTCCCGCGCCTGCCGCTGGAGTATGTGCGACATCTCGTACCAAAAATCGTAGTTGCCAGAGTAGGGCGTTATTTTGGCATAGTCTATGTCGCAAATGCAGGTGCAGACGGAGTTAAGGAAATGGCGGTCGTGCGAAACGGCAATTACCGTGCCGGGAAAGTCGATTATGAACTCTTCCAGCCAAGCGACCGATTCGAGGTCAAGACCGTTGGTAGGCTCGTCCAAAAGTAAAATGTCAGGCGATCCGAAAAGTGCCTGCGCCAATAATACGCGCACCTTTTTCGATTCGTCAAGTTCGGACATTTTTTGCGCGGCTTCTTCTTCGCCAATGCCAAGCCCGGCAAGAATCCTGCCCGCTTCCGATTCGGCCTCCCAGCCGCCGGCTCCCGCGAAATCCGCCTCAAGCTCGCCGGCGCGAAGCCCGTCTTCCTCTGAAAAATCTTCTTTGGCGTAGAGAGCCTCGCGCTCTTTCATTATTCCGTAAAGTTTCGGGTAGCCCATAATTACGGTTTCCAACGCCGGAAATTGTTCAAAGGCAAAGTGGTCTTGTTTTAAAACCGAAAGGCGCATATCCTTGGCGATTGAAATTTCGCCCTTGTCGAACTCGCTTTCGCCGCAAAGGACTTTAAGAAAGGTCGATTTTCCCGCGCCGTTGGCGCCGATTATCCCGTAGCAATTGCCCGGGGTGAATTTTAAGTTGACGTTTTTAAAGAGCGCGCGCTCCTTAAAACCAAGGCTCAAGTCTGTAACGGTTATCAATAGTTTCTCCTACAAGGTATTTGCTCGCAAAAGCGTTTTTTATTTTCCTGATTTTCTTCTGTTGCATTGTTTGCATAACATTTGGCAGTTACTAGCGTTTGTTTTACCGCCAGAGTGCCAAGGGTCGATGTGATCCCCTTCCATTTCTTCGATTGGAAAGTGTTTTTCGCATCTTTTGCAAATACCTTTTTGTTTTTCGTATATTTCACGTTTCATATTATCCGAAAAAGGCCGAATATTCAAGTGCTTTTCGTCTTTTTCCAACACATAGGAATAAATCCCCTTTTTATTGGTTACATCATCGTCCTGCATTAAATTGGCTATTTCTTTTTCCAGTGCGACAGGGTCAAGATTTTCGTTTTTGAACCTATTGTATAAACCGCCCCAGTGAATGCCCTTCATTTCTTTCCTGTAATTGGAAAACGCGCTGTTTATCCAAGTTATAACATTTTGAAAATATGCCCACAGTTTGTTTGCATTATGGTCATGTTGGTGGTCAGACATATATTTTTTAATTTCACCGGCTGAAATCCAGTCAAGAGCTGCCTCCAAATAGTCCTGCCGGATAGCGGTTCCCGCCAAATATTTATTCCCTATCAAGTATGCAGGGCAGTTTGTTTTGCTGAACTGCTTTTTTGCATCGCTTAACCAAGCTCCAGTGTAAACGGCATTTCGCAACTCTTGCTTCGTTAAAACAGCCCCGGCAATATTTACAATTTCAAACCATTCAAGTTTTTCAGAGTCTGTTCCCTCGCAAAAATATACCATTAACTCATAATTCAAAATTTGCTTTTGCCGGTCTACTGTAAGATTGTTATATTTCAAATTGTTTACAGAAAAATTATCGGACAGATACTCGCAAATACTAATCGACCTTTGCTGCCCGTCCAACACTTCAAAAGTGCCGTCCCTGTTTTTTACCCAATACATTACGTTAAGCGGATACCCCTTGAAAACGGTATCGATAACAGCATTGCGTTGCTCGTCTTTATAAACAAATTCCCTTTGATATTTTGGCCTGATATTTAAACTGCCGCCGTAAGCGACAACGCCTTCTTCGTCTGAATTACGGTAGCCGGCAAAAAGCTCGCTGACAGGTATTTTTTCAAGCTCAATGTTCATGTTACTTTTTCCTTTTGATGAAAAGCCGTTTGAATGTTTCTTTGCCACCGATCAAAGAGCCTCTGCCGTAAATGCCATTCGGGTCTTGATCCACGCCCCGGTTAGAGCCAATCAACTCAAACTGCTGCGGATTATATTTGTCCAAAAACGATATTGGAACACCCATAACCCCTTCATAATCTGCAGGAATGTCCGCCACTTTGCATACATCTATCGCATCGTAATTATCGTATGTAGGGTAATCTTTTGGGTTGTATTTTTTGTAAAGAAATAAGTCTTCGTGCCTTTTTTTATGATCTAAGTTTGTGAACCAAATCGATTGCGACCTGCCCTTAACCACTCCGTTTACAATTTTGTACGCGCTACCTTCTTTTTTGTTGGCAATTAATTCTTTGGCAAATTTTTCCGGCACGTCAAACAGCATATCGATCCCCATAGGCGTATAACCGACCCACATTTTATTTTCCTTGATTAGCTTAAAAATTTCTTTGTATGTAATGGCGTTTTTATTGCCGATTATCAAAAACTTTTTTTGATGTTCGTCAAGCTGCGCGACAAATTCACGGAAAAGGCTGAACGGAGGGTTGGTAACAACAATATCCGCTTCCTTTAGTATTTCGACACACTCCTGCGAGCGAAAATCGCCGTCTTGGTTTAGCCGGGTTAAATGGTTTTTATCGCTTCCTAACAATAATTTTACGTCTGTTAAATCCACAGCTCCGTCCATATTCATGTCAGGAATATCGGTAATTACAATTTTGTGCGGGGTCTTTGTCGTTTTGCCTTCTTCGCTTTCATCATCAAACAGGGAAAGCTCCTTATTGGCAATCGGCGAGCCGGCATAACAAGTAGCTACAATTTTTTCAAGCCCCCAAGACTTAAAACTCATCGCAAAATGCTTGAAAAAGTTGCTTTCATAAGGGTCGTCGCAGTTGCAAAATATGCTTTTCCCCCTAAAATGCTCCTTATAGTTGGAACACTCCTTTTCTATGTCAGAAATTTGAGTATAAAATTCATCGTTTTTTGCCTTGATGGCGCTTTGTAAGGATTTATTGCCCATGTTTTTATCATGTCATAAAAGTTAAACCAAGAGCCTTTTTGGGGAAAAGGCTCTTGGAACCAATCGAAAAAACAAGCCCGCCGGCAAACCTGCCGCCGGCAGGCAGCCTTCCCTATGGAAGCAATTATTAAATCCCATCGAGGATTTAATAATTGCTTCTTACCCGTATTTTGCGCAATGAAATGAGCAAATACATCGGACTAAAGTCCGCGGGAACCACTGATTAGCTTCGAGTTAATCAGTGGTTCCCTAGCTGTCCTCTTTTTTGCGGAAAAGACCGAGAACCTTTGAAAAAAAGCCCTTTTGAGCAGGCGCGGAAGGAGCACCCTGCGATTCAGCCGGCGGCGACTTAGCCCGTCCGCCATCGCGCCCCCTGCCTTGCGAGCCGCGATCCTGCCGCCCGCGATCGCGCGGAGGCCTGTCGCGACCCCCGCCCTCACGCAGCGCACGCTCATGCGCACGCTCGCCATCGCGATGCCCACGCTCATGCGCACCCTCGCGGTGCGGCCTGTCGCGACCCCTGCCATGCGAACCCCGCTCATGCGCCCGCTCACCATCGCGATGCGCACGCTCATGCGCACGATCGCCATCACGAGACGCACGCTCATGCGGCGGCCGCGCCGGGGAAGCCCCCCTGCCTTCGCCCTGAACCCTCGAGCCGGCAGCACCCCCCCTTGAGCCGCCTCGGCCGCGCCGCCTGCGCCGCCTGCCGTCTGTGCGGCCTTCTTCCCTGCGACCATCCTCCCTGGGAACACCCCGCTGGGAGACATCTGCAGCCGGCTTTTCAGCCTTGGGGCCTTCGGCGTATTTCGCCTTGTAAAAAGCCATGCGCTCTTCCAAGGAAAGATGGGAAAGATCGCTCGCCTCTGTACTGAGCCTCATGTTAGGCTTCAAACTAGGCTCGCCAGAGTCCCCCCTTCTGCCGCCCCTTCCTTCCGGCCTGCCCCCGGACTTGCCGGCCGGCGGCCTGCGCCTGGAATCCTCTTTAGGGAACGCCCCCCTGGGCGGACGCGGCCGCTCCGACTCGCGCCTGCGGCCGGAAGAACGCCCCTGGCCGCCCCCCCTGCCCGCCGGCGGCGGGTAACGCTCCTCGAAAAATTCACTGCGAATCGTAAAGCCCGCGCTCTTGTCCTCGACATAGAGAGCCTCTTCGGCAACCTCCGAATCAATCTTTTTACCAATATAACGCTCAATAGCCGGTAGCTCGTAAACATCATGCTCGCTAACCAAAGTAAAAGACTTGCCGCTCTTACCCGCCCGCGCCGTCCTGCCAATGCGGTGCACATAATTTTCCGCCGCATCCGGCAAATCGAAGTTAATCACCATAGAAAGATTGTTAATGTCAATCCCGCGAGCGGCCACATCCGTGGCGGCAAGCAGCTTAATCTGCCCCGCCTTCAAGTCCTCGATCACCTTAAGCCGCTTAATCTGCTGCATATCGCCTGTGATAAACTCGCAGTCAAAGCCGTTAATTTTCAGCCGCTTTGCTACGATTTCCGTGTAACGCTTCGTATTGCAGAAAATAATCGCGCTCTTGGACTCGTCGTCGGCAAACTCCCGCTGCAAAATCCCCAAAAGAAGCCGCATTTTTTCTTCCGAGGGGACATGGTAGAGAATCTGGGTAACCTCGTCAACCGTAACCACCTCCGGCTCAATTTCGATCTCCGCCGGATTCTTCGTGTATTCCCAGGCAAGATTTTTGACCCAAGCGTTCAGAGTCGCGCTGAAGAGCATAGTCTGGCGGCGGTCGGCCGGCGGCACAACCTTGATCAGCTTGCGCAAGTCCGGGTAAAAGCCCATGTCGAACATACGGTCGGCCTCGTCCAGAACCAGAAAGCCGATGTTCATCAGGTTCATTTCGCCCGATTTGTTAAGGTCTAGAATGCGCCCCGGCGTTCCCGTCAAAATTTGAACGTCGCCCCTTAAAAGCTGCCTTTGCTGCGAGTAACCCACGCCGCCGTAAAAACTGCCCATCTTAAAAGGCAGATACTTGCCCAGCATTTGGGCTTCTTCTTCTATTTGAACGGCAAGCTCGCGTGTGGGAGCCATAATGAGAGCCTTTTTCCCGGCCAAGCCTTCTTCGCTCAAAAGGCGTTGAAAAATAACGACAAGAAAGGCCGCTGTCTTGCCGGTTCCCGTTTGCGATTGGACATAAAGGTCTTGCCCGCCGAAAGCTTGGCTTAAAACCTTTTCTTGAACCGGCATACAGGACACATATCCTGCCTCGTCAATTCCCCGTTGTAAGTCGGGGTGCAGATTTAATTCTTTGAATTCCATATAACCACCTTCACTTTACCTCTTTTTCCCAGAAATGAACAGGGGTATCCGGCGTTTTTGCAAAAAAAAATCGCAAAAAGAAGAAGATTTTTCCCCCACAGGGGAAAGAGGGGAGAGAGGAGAGAGCTTTGCGCTTTGCGAACGCCCCTGCCGCCCCACCAAAGGCACACGCTGGGCTGTCAAAATTAGCCCAGTTCCCCCTAAAACTTCCCCCGGCGGCAAACGCATGAACGGCACGAACCTCGGAAGTATCTCACACAAAGGCACAAAGACACGAAGGCACAAAGGTTAAGAGGGTAGGCGGGATTATGATAGCTCTGCGTCTTCTTCTTGTCTCAATAGAGCACAAAAAGGTATAAAGCATGATAAAGCGGCGTTTTTTCCCTTTCTTAACTTTGTGCCTTTGTGCCTCCGTGCCTTTGTGTGAGTTAAATTGGGAGTAAATTCCGAAGCTCGAGCATTCATGCGTTTGTCGTGCTTCCCCCGGCGGCTACTTGACATTTTTTGGGTTTTCGCGGATTATAGGGGATAGGAGCAAATCATGGAAATTATTGTAAAAAAGCCCACGGAAGAAGAAAGGGCGGCCATCCTTAAAATGCCCCAGTGGGGTTGCGGCGTGTCCAAGTTCGACTGGCATTATGACAGCGGGGAAACCTGCCTGCTTACGCAAGGCCGGGTAACAGTCCATTACGGCGACAAAAGCGTCAGCTTCGGAGCCGGCGACTACGTTACCTTTCCCCAGGGGCTTTCCTGCGTCTGGGACGTTACCGAGCCGGTCAACAAGCACTACATCATCTAGCGGCGGCGCGGTGCGGCGCGGCGCGGCGCGGTTTGCGGCGCGGCGCGGCAAAAAAGGAAGAAAACATGGGCTTGGTGGCAAAACACTCTGCCGGCAGCTTAAACCCTAAGTGCTGTCCAGATAGACCTTTATACCCCCC
>WRKI01000180.1 GCA_009778155.1 Spirochaetota bacterium | reverse complement strand
GGGGGGGTAAACCATGACCCGGTATGGACTTACGGTTTTAAGCGGGGGAAAAACTAGCCGCCGGTTGCGGCATGGTTTGCGGTCGCTAACTGCGGCTTCAATTAGCGGATTGGCAGGGGGTTATTGATATGGAGCGGGGGCAAGCGGCACTTGTGCCGGGGCAAAAATGTCGGAGGCAAAAGAAGTGAGCGAAAATCAAATAGCGATGAAAGAAGCCGCCGGCAGGGCGGCCGTTGACGCTTTGGTCAAGTCGGGCATGAAAATAGGCCTTGGCACCGGCTCCACGGCCGTCTTTGCCACGCGCCGGGTGGGGGAGCTTTTGGCGCAGGGGGTCTTGCGCGACATAAGCGCCTTTCCCACCAGCTTTCAGACGGAAATCGAGTGCGAAAACCTCGGCATCCCCTGGTATTCCCTTAACTCGCACAAGCTTTCCGGCAGCCTAGACCTTACCATCGACGGAGCCGACGAGGTTAGCCCGGAAAACTTTCTTACAAAGGGCGGCGGCGGGGCGCTTTTAATCGAAAAAATCGCCGCTTACGCCTCGGCCTCCTACGCGATTGCCGTGGACGAATCAAAGCTGGCCGGGGCCTTAGGCCTTTCCTTCCCCGTCCCCGTCGAGATTGTCAACGAGGCGCGGCTTACCGCGACCAAGGCGATAGAAAAGCTGGGCGCGGCGGCAAAGCTAAGAGAGGGCATACGCAAGGCTGGGCCTGTCATCACCGACAACGGCAATCTCATTTTAGACCTTACCTTCTCTTCTCCGGTAAAGCCGGACGAGGTCGAGCTTTTGTTAAACCAGATTCCCGGTGTCGTGGAAAACGGTTTTTTTACCCGCAAGCGTCCTGTGGTTTTTATCGCCCGCAGGGATGGAACTGTCGAGGTGCGTAGCTAATCATGTTTTCAGACTTTTTATCCAAACTGGCCACCCTTTTATTCCCGATTACTCCCGAATCCATAAGAAAAAAGCGGCTGAAGGAACTTGCCAAAGAGCTTTCCCGCAACCGCATGGCGAAATTTTACAAGCCGCAAAAAAAAGAGGTTACCGGCGAGTTTGGCAAGTTTTTATACGAAATCTACAGGACTGTGGCGGCGGCGCAGGTCTACTTGAAGACCGCCTCAAGCTCCGCCGTGCTTAAACAGCTTTCGGTGGAATCTTTCTTTGACAGCTATATTCAGGAACTAAACGATCTCTTGTCCCAAGACACTGACGAGTGGGCAAAGATGGGCGACATCCCGGCGGTTGTCGATCTTATTAGCGAAAAGCAGGCGGCCTTTTCCGTCCTTTTCGACAAGGAGCAGGAAAAAGACATCGACCACTGCTACAACGCGATTTTAGCCCTAAGCTACTTTGCAGCCTTTGGCTATTTCGCCTTTCTGAAAAACTTTAGCGCGGAAATACGCGAGCAAAACTTTAGCCATGTCCCCAAGTTTTCAAATGTTCCCGGCGCCAAGGTGGGCGAAGCGCTTAAAGATTTTCTGGAGGTGGCCACCGCGCTTGGAAGGTATGGCGACTGGGAGCGGATCATCAACATTGTCAAGCTGTACCGGCCGGATGTAAATGTGATTGACGGGGCGCAGTGGGCGAAGGTTTTTGAAAAAATCCAGTCTGTTCTAAGCTCGCAGGTGCTCGAACTGATGATCCGGCATATAAACGACGCTCCTGACTGGCAATTCAAGCCCAGGCTTGCCGGCGAGCGTGTTGCCCGGAAGTATCTTGACTCAAAAGCGGCCGATGTCAAGGAAAAAATAAACAAGCTGACGGCTTTTCAAAAAGACAGCAGGGTGGACGAGATGCTTGTCGAGATTTTTGACAGGGTCGATGTTTACCGGACGCACCACTACACGGCGAGTGTGGGCGAGGTTTATGCGAAGAAAAAGTTCGCCGGCTTTGCCCATGCCGATGCGATCAACTATTTTTACGCTTTTTTAAGCGATGTCTTTCCCGCCGGGATCAAGGATTTGTGCGAAATGCTGATGATTCGCGGCACTTGGCTTGCCCTTAGAACGAGAAAGGAGATGTCGGACTGCTACCACCAAATAATCGAGTTTGCCGGCAAGCTGGCCGCCTTTGACAGCAAGTTTTCCGAGTTGGGGCAGTACGGTTCCCGGCTTAAAACATCGATTGCCAGCACGGACAAAAACCCGCACAATGCAAGGCTTGTGGCGAGTATTCTTGCAACCGGCGACAAGGAGGCGCAGGCGCTTGTCCAAGAGGGGCTGGGTTTGATTATCGGCATGGATTTAATTTTAAAGTCCCTTTTGAGCGACCGTCTGAGTCCTCTGCACACGGTTGTCGGCAACTGGCAGGAAATGGACGCTTTGGGGCTTCCCACGGCAGATCGCCTTAAAACGGCTTCGGTAAAGATAAAGCAATTTGCCAAGCTCATGTTCTTTCTGGCCGGCGAAGAGGATTTCTCCCGTGGCTACAACGCCTATGTCCCGGACAAGCTCGCCGGCGAAATCCCGCATTTCTAGGGGTTCTAGGGGGAGAACGGCTCACTCGAAGGGGCGCATCGGAGTTCGTGCCTCGTGAGTTTTTTCTTCAATACAATACCTGCCGGCGGCGGGAGGGCTGATTGACACGGAGGCTCTTTATGGTGGATACTTAAAATATGAGTCTTGCTGACAAGTTTACCCTTTCTCGTTTGCTTTTAGCCCCGGTTTTTTTCGCAATTTACCAACTGCCGGCGATTTTTCCGGGAGCGCCCGAGCGGGCTTTTCTTTGGACTATTCCGCTGCTCTGGGTTATCGCTATTTTTGCCGAGCTTACGGATATGTTTGACGGCATGGCCGCAAGAAGACGCGGCGAGATAAGCGACTTTGGCAAGCTCTTTGACCCCTTTGCGGACACTCTTTTGCACATTACCTATATGCTCATTTTTGTAATGGAAGGCATTTTCCCCGCCTTCCTCTTCCTTTTGGTGCTTTACCGGGAGTTCACCGTGCTTTTTATCCGCAACCTAATGATGAAAAAAGGCGTAACTATGGGGGCAAGGCTTGGCGGAAAGATAAAAACCGTAACTTATGTGGCCGCCTGCGCCGCCGCCTTTCTTGCAATCACAATCGAGCGTTTCGAGGTGCTGGATTTTCTGTACCCGGTTTTCCGCTACACAGCCCTTGGCATTTTTATAGTTTCCGTAATTTTGTCGGTAAGCTCGTTTATTGACTACTACCTGGTTTTCAAAAAAACGAGCTAAGCCGCCAGCCTTACAGAGTGTGCCCCGGGTTGGATTTTATCCTTTCTATGGCATCGGCTACGGCGGTTTTTATACTTTCCGCGTATTCTTTATCATGTATCGCGAAAGAAGCGTACAAAGCCCCCATAAGGGAAAAACGATAAAAAGGCTTGACATTGTTTAGAGCGCAAGAAGTCATGTCAAGCACACATTCACTGCACAGACAAGTCTCATCCGGCTCGTCTTTAAGTTGTTTTTCCAGTTCGTTTATAACGAGTTTTTCGGCCTCGTTCACGACAAGGCTAAAATCATACTGTTGCTCAAACCCCATATTCCCCTCTTCGGTTTTGGTTTTTGGGGCGGAACCAGCCCAAAAACGCCAAGTTTCGGATCGACCGCCCTTTGTTACAGTATAACACAAAAAACTTTTTTGGGCGAGCCTGCCGGGAAGGGGTTCCACGCGGAGAACTTCGTGTCTTTGCGCCCCCGTGTGAGCCTTTTCCACGAAACACCCGCCGGGGGCTAAACTTTTGGCGCAAATGCTTGTATACTGTACAAGGAGGAAAGATGAAACGGAGAAAGCAGACAATCGACGGGAATGCGGCGGCGGCCCATGTGTCCTATGCCTTTAGCGAAGTGGCGGCAATCTACCCCATAACCCCCTCGTCGCAAATGGCCGATCTGGCCGACCAGTGGGCGGCAGCCGGGCGGAAAAACCTTTTCGGACGGCCAGTGCGGGTCGTGGAAATGCAGTCGGAAGGCGGCGCGGCCGGGGCCGTGCACGGATCGCTGCAAGCGGGTGCGCTTACGACAACCTACACGGCGGCGCAGGGGCTTTTGCTCATGATACCCAATATGCACCGCATATCGGGCGAGCTTTTGCCGGCAGTCTTTCATGTAAGTGCCCGCGCCCTGGCCAACAATGCGTGGAGCGTTTTCGGCGACCACCAGGACGTAATGGCAGTGCGGCAGACAGGCTTCGCCATGCTAGCTTCCTCCAGCGTGCAGGATGTCATGAACCTTAGCGCGGTGGCGCACCTTGCGGCAATCAAGGCGCGCCTTCCTTTTCTGCATTTTTTCGACGGCTTTCGCACCTCTCACGAAGTGCAAAAAATCGAAGTGCTGGAATACGAAGAGCTTGACAAACTGCTCGACCGCGATGCGGTCAAAGCCTTCCGAGACCGCGCCCTAAGCCCCGACCACCCCATACACCGGGGCATGACGCAAAACCCGGACGTCTTCTTTCAAATGAGAGAGGCCGTCAACCCCTGGTATGCCGCTCTGCCTGCGACAATCGACTATTATATGGAAGAAATCAACAAACTCACCGGGCGGGATTACAAGTTCTTCAATTATTATGGCGCGCCGGACGCCCAGCGCGTAATCGTGGCGATGGGTTCGGCCTGCACGTCAATCGAGGAAACCATCGATTGGATGAACGCCCGGGGCGAAAAGGTGGGGCTTGTCAACGTGCGACTTTACCGCCCGTTTTTGCCGGAGCGTCTGCTTTCCGTTTTGCCGCCGTCGGTAAAAAAAATCGCCGTGTTGGATCGCACCAAGGACTTGTACCAGAGCGGAATGGCAACCGAACCGCTTTATACCGATGTGCGCGGCGCGTTTTACGATGCGGCCGCCGCCGGAAAGCCAGTCCCGGCAGTAGTCGGCGGGCGTTACGGACTGGGCGGGAAAAACTTCAGTCCTGCGGACATTCTGGCCGTCTACCAAAACCTGGCGCAAGAGCGGCCGAAAAACGGCTTTACCCTCAGCATAGAGGACGATGTTACGCACACATCTTTGCCCCAGCCGGAAAAGTTCGACCCGACACCAGCCGGGACTACGGCCTGCAAGTTCTGGGGCTTCGGCAGCGACGGCACTGTGGGGGCGAACAGGAACGCCATCGCCATAATCGGCGACCACACCGACCTTTACGCCCAGGGCTACTTCGCCTTCGACTCGAAAAAGTCCGGCGGAATCACAATCTCGCACCTGCGCTTCGGCAAACAGCCGATAAAATCATCGTACTACATCCAAAACGCCGACTTCATCGCCTGCCACAATCAGGCTTATGTGGGAAGGTACGACTTGCTCGAAGGCCTGAAACCCGGGGGCCGCTTCCTGCTGAACACCCTCTGGGACGCGGCAGGGCTTGAGGCTCACCTGCCCGCCGACATGAAACGCTTTATCGCCGGGAACGAGATCGAGTTTTACACGCTGAACGCCGTGAGCATCGCGCAGGAGCTTGGGCTTGGCGGCAGAATCAACATGATCATGCAGGCGGCCTTTTTCAAAATTACGGGCATCGTGCCGATTGAGGACGCGGTGGCGCACCTGAAAGACGCGGTGAAGGACACCTACGGCAAGCAGGGGCAAAGCGTCATCGACATGAACTTCGCCTCGATAGACCGGGGCATCGCCGACATCGTAAAAGTCGCCGTGCCGGAAAGCTGGAAAAACGCCACGGCTGTTGCCACGGCTGTTGCCACGGCCACCGCCGAAAAACCGCCCGCTCCCGCCTTTATCGCCGGCTTTGTCGAGCCTGTCAACAATCAGAAGGGCGACCTCTTGCCCGTGAGCGTTTTCAAAGGCTGCGAGGACGGCTCCTTCCCGCTCGGCACGAGCGCCTTCGAGAAGCGCGGCATCGCCATTGAGGTTCCCGTGTGGAACGCCGCCGGCTGCGTGCAGTGCAACCGCTGTTCCTTCGTCTGCCCGCACTCGGCAATCCGGCCGCTTCTGGCAGAGGCGGGCGAGCTTGCCGGCGCTCCGGCGGGCTTCCAGACCAAGGCCGCCACTGGCTTCGATGGCAAGCTGTACCACTTGTCGATCTCCCCCTTGGACTGCATGGGTTGCGCCAACTGCTTGGACGTATGCCCGGCAAAGGGGGCCGCGCTGGAAATGAAGCCGCTGGCCTCCCAGCTTCCTGCCGGCGCCGAGAAATGGGACTTTGCGGCGGCGAACATCTCCTACAAAAAACTGCCGGAAAAACAGCTTCGCAGTGTGAAGGGCAGCCAGTTCGCCCGGCCGCTGCTGGAGTTCAGCGGGGCCTGCGCCGGGTGCGGCGAAACGCCCTACGTCAAACTGCTTACCCAGCTTTTCGGCGACCGCCTTTACATCCAAAACCCCTCTGGCTGCAGCACTGTCTGGGGCGGCAGTTCCCCAAACATCCCCTACACTGCCAACGCCCAGGGGCAAGGGCCGGCTTTTGCCTACTCCCTCTTCGAGGACTGCGGCGAGTACGGCTTCGGCATCCATCTGGGGGCGACGGAGGTTCGCGGTCTTCTTGCCGACAAGGTGAAGGCGGCTCTGAGCGGGGCGGGCAGGTTGCCGCCAGATTTGCGCGAGGCTCTGGAGGATTGGCACAGCAAGATGGAGATGAGCGAGGGGACGAGAGAGCGCGGCGCGAATCTGACCCGCGCTTTGGAGGCGCACAAAGGTTCCGATGTTTTACTGAACGAGATTTACGAGCGCCGGGATTTCTTTGCCCGCAAGGCGCAGTGGATTGTCGGCGGGGATGGCTGGGCTTACGATATTGGCTACGGGGGGCTTGACCACGTTGCCGCCTCTGGCGAGGACTTGAACATTTTGGTTCTGGACACGGAAATCTATTCCAACACCGGCGGGCAGTCCTCCAAGGCGACTCCTCTGGCGGCGATTGCCGGCTTTAACGCGAGTGGCAAAAAGACGGGGAAAAAGGACTTGGGTCTTATGATGATTCCCTACGGCAACATTTACGTCGCGCAGATCGCAATGGGGGCCGACCCGAACCAAACTTTGCAGGCGATGCTGGAAGCCGAGGCGCACCCCGGTGTGTCGATTCTGATTGCGTACTGTCCCTGCATTGGCCACGGCCCGGTTGCCGGCATGGCGGAAACGCAGTCCCAGCAAAAGCGCGCGGTGGATGCGGGCTACTGGGGTTTGTACCGGTACAACCCCCAGCTTAAGGCCCAGGGGAAAAATCCCTTTTCGATGGACTCCGCGCCGCCGCAGGCCTCTTTCCAGGATTTCCTGAAAAGCGAGGTTCGCTACGCGGCCCTCTTGCGCCAGTTCCCGGAGTCGGCGCAGGAGCTTTTCGACAAGTGCGAACGCCACGCGATGGAACGTCTTGCCGCCTACAGGCGGCTGGCGGGTTTGTAAGGGGCGCTTGGGAGGCGGGCTTGCGGGGGGTTCCCTTGCAAGCCCGCTAGACCTCAAAAGCGTTCAGCAGGCGGCCGGGCCACCCGCCGGGGTTTCGCCGGCGCGTGCTGCAAGGCTACAGGCTGAGAACGGTTTCAATGTCAAGGCCGGTAATTTTGCTTGCCATGTCTGCCGTAAAGCCTTGCGCCAGAG
>WRKI01000179.1 GCA_009778155.1 Spirochaetota bacterium | reverse complement strand
GGGGGGGGATAAACCATGCCAGGATATAGACTTCCGTCCAATTTTGCCAGTTCAACAAGGGAACCTGCAAGAGCGAGGAAATCGCATGGTTTTTCAAGTTTTTACCACCCACATCTTAATTATTGCAAAGAACCGGAAAAATGTCAAGCGGTTTTTGCTTTTTTTTCAATTTTTTTTCGCACATTCTGGCAAAATAGACCGTGCCGGCAGCCGCTTGGGGGGGCTTTTGCCTTGTATACAAGCCTTTGGACTGAGGTAAAACGCGGGAGCCCCATGCACGCATTCTTTACTGTGTGCGGTTTTTTAGCAATAGCAAGGGCAAGCCTTTTACTCCTCTTGATGTATACTTTTTCATACTTTTAGAGCAATTTCACCGAGGTATCGCTTGGGGAAAGCCGGGGGCAAATTCGGCGAGGAAATCGATTGATTTTTCTGTGCACACTTTCATTTTATGGCTTTATCCCTTTCTCGGATATATCGTGCCACGCCGCCTCCCAGTAAATTCGCTCTTGCTCCAAGCGAATGTTTTGCCCCCATGTGTTGGCTTTTATCGAATTGTAAACGTTTTTTTCCCCGGCGGTCAAAAGCGGCAATTCTGTAGAAGAGAGTGGCTTTTCTTCTTTAACCCACAAGTGCCGGTGGTCGAGGAGGGTTGCTTCGTCCATAAGCAGCGATTCCAAATTCGGCAAATGCTTTCTGGCTCTGTTTAGAATGGCAAAACCGTGGGTGTCAATGTCGCCCCAGTAAATGCAGTGCGCACCGCAAAGCCAGGGCAATCTGCTTAAAGGTTCCACTGCGTACCCCAAGCCCATGATTACAACTGCGCCGGGCAAGTCCCCAAAGGCAAGGGCGCTTTGAATGTTTTCTACAATATAAACACGGGCGGGTTCTATTGCAAGCCCGGCGGCTTCTTCCACGGGAATAGAAATATCGCAAAGCCCGCCAGTTTTACTTCTAAGCTGCGAATCCAAAATGCGTATGCGTATCAATTGCGGGGGAGGTTTTAGCCCGCAAACCGTAAAAAAATCGGCGGTGTTTTTTCCGCTGATTGTCGCAACAAGTTCTGTAACAAGCCCCTTGTGGGATTCCAGCCACTTGCTGTCAATACCATGCACTGGAATTTGGCGAGGATATAAATTGGAATTAGGATTGTCGCATATCCATTTTACCGTTTCGATAAGGCGGCTAAAATCCGCTTCGTTGCAATTAGCAAGAAAGCGATAATGTTTGGGCATTACATCGTTCAGAACTTGCCATTGTTGAACCATTGTTTTGTAGCGCGTAACGGCAGTATTCCACTCGTCTGTTTTTCCAATCCAAAAAACGATGGCCTCTGGCGTATGTAACAACAGTTTTTCTGGCACGTTTTGTGTCCCAAGAGTTCGCCAGTTGCGTTCGCCCCATGCAAGAGAAGCCGCGCCGGGTTTCGCATGATGGCTTTCCCATGCCCTCCATGCAGTAATCCATTCCCGTACGCCTTCTTGTTGCACAAGTGCCTGTTTTTCTGTAGGCGGGTTAAGGTTGATTTCTACCGGCCAAGAAGCACTTGGAGCATTTTCGAGCGCGGATGTTTTTAGCCAGCTTTGATGATGTATTTGAAATTTGCGCGAAACAATATTTTTAACATCACTGGGGAGCTTCAAAAGCGGACTCCTTGTTGGGAAGGTTCAATCGTTGTTGGTCGTCATCGTATTCAATGTGCAAAACACAGGATATGTTACGATCTTTTATGTAAACAAAGCAAGCGCCGCCGATAAACGGTTCAAGCGTCATTACAGATTTAAGCGGTGTCGCCACTATCATTTGAAAGCCAAAGTTGCTGAATATGTTCATTGCAAGGGCAGTAAACTCGTTATCTGCTTTGTCAAAGGCCTCGTCTAAAATAACCGGGGCATACATGGGAAAGCCATAATCATTCCCGCCAAGCTGGTACCTAAGAGCGGCGGCAAGGCAGGTTGTCGTAAGCTTTTGTCGTTGCCCGCCAGATTTTCCTGCACCACTGCGATAAATTTCAACATCGCCGCCAGCTTCGTCTGCTTCTATGCCGCTAAACTCCACGTGCATACGGACATCAAGCACGGAGTCCTGCCAGCGTTTATGTTCCGGCTCTTGGCTTGAAAGCCGATCAACAAGTTTTCTAAGCTCGATGAATTTATTCTCTGCAAGCTGTCGATCATCGCTCCATGCAAAGTTCAATGCCTGTTTTATGTCCTGCCTAAATTCTATAACTTCCGGTAACTGCCTGTCATTTACATCGATGCGAAGAAATGTTTTTTGGCCCGCAGATTGATTGAATGGCACTTGTTTTAGGCTTTCGTTCACAAGTTGCATTTTTTCGTAAATTGTTTTTCGTTCATTGTTAAGGTGTGTGGATAGGGACGCTAAGTTTTGATAACTTTGATTTTTCAGCAAGTCGAAAAATTTGTGTTCATGGTTTGGCAGCCCGTCAATTTCCAGCCTATTTAATTTTGCAAAAAAATCAGGCGCGCTGGAAAGTGTTGTATCTACATCGACCGCATCCATTGGCCAGCTTCGCTTAAAATCGGAAAAAATGCTTTCTATTGCTTTTTCGCAATCGGCAATTATGCGATTTATCTCTTCGACTTCTTTGCCAAGAGCTTGCACAACATGAGTCGTAACCCTGTCCAAGTTGTCAAGCCGTACTTGCTCTTTATTTTTTGCATAACGCTCGTCGAGTTTTTCTTTCTGGAAAGGCGTTAGCGTAACAATTGTCGGATCGCTCTCTTTTTTATGGAGTTCTTCTTTTGCGGCATCAAGCGCAATGTCTTTGCTTTTTTTCTGGCTTTTAATTTCGAGTAACTCGCTTTCTTTTTGCGACACGGTGTTTTTTTGCATGGCAATTTGCTCTGCGATTTCCTGCAATTTTTTATTGCCTTCGCGTTTTTCTTTAATGCGTTTTTCTATCCCGGCTATCGTCTCTATAAGCGGAATAACATCGATTTCCTGCCATTGCAAATTTACAAGGGTTTGACAGCTTCTGGCTCTTTTTTCGCTTGTATTGTCCTGATCGGAAAGCGCCTTGATTTTTGCGTCTATTGACGAAAGTGCTTGGGCAAGTTCTTGCGCCTGTTGCTTAAATAGCGCAAGTTTTTCGCGGTTGTCAAATCCTAAAACCCAATTGCGCCTGTCGTTCACGGCATGGCGATCATCTTTTTCGTGGCGTGTTTTGTTGTGTTTAACTTGCCCTTCGCGAGTAATTGCGCGATCTGTTACGCGAAATGTTTGAATTGAGTCAACACATTGGTAGTCAAAGCGTTGTTGCAACTCTGTTCGCAGCCAATCTGTGTGTTGCCCTTCTTTAAGATTTAGCTTGAAAAACATTGAGTCGCTGGAAATTGTTTTTGCCTGTAGCGAATCGGCGCGGCCTGTTTTATAGTAAACAAGCCGCCCTCCAAGATGCGTGTTGTTGATGTAGTTTGACAGCGCGGAATAATTTCGCTCGTCAACCAGAACAGAAAGCGCAAAGCCGCGCAAAACCCGCTCGATTGCTCCCTGCCACTGGGCCTCTTCCGTTTTAACCTCGATAAGTTCGCCAACGAATGGCAGTGCCGCCGCCGCTATCCCTATGGAAGAAGCTATCTTTTCTCGCATCTCCAGCATTGTCGAAGGAATATTGGAAGGCTGGCTTTCAAGGGCGCGGACTTCTTTTACCGCTTTTGCAAATTCATCCCCGGCTTCTTTTTTCTTGCCAGACTGTAAAATTAATTCTTCGCGGGTGGCGTTTTTTCTGGTTTCTAGCCCGTCGATTTCTTCCCGCGCCTTGCCAACAAGGGCGGCAAAGCTTTGCGGCGTATCTCCAAGAGACCAGCCAAGCTCCCGGCAAGCGGTTGCGGCCTGCTCGCGTTTTCGCGAATGTTCTATGCGTTGTGTCTCAAGCGAAAGTTTTTCTTTTTCCAAGCGTTCAATTTCATCGCCGCCGATGTCCCGGTGCTGGCGTTCATAATCGTGCAAAATGTTTTTTTCGTTTTCCAGCAAGCTGTTGCGGCTTGACAGTTCGCCAGCCAGCCCTTCTAACTCTATCGCAAGAGCGGCAATTTGCTCTTTTAACAAATCTATACGACGTATTTCTCGGTAGCTGTTTATTCCTGCTTGCAGTTCGTTAAGGTCTGTCCTTTGCCTTTTTGTTAAATCCATTTGCTCGTGCCGCTCTTTTGCCGGGGCTAAAGTTTCAATTTGCTTGCGGGCAGTTATTACAGCCTGATGTGCGGCATTAAGCTCTCCGAATTCGCTAACGAGCCTTTCGGCGGCGAAAAAGGTTTGCGGTTTTTCCAGCATAAAGTCGCGCAAAAATGTATTTAAGTCGCCCAAATTTTTGGCGGATTGCGTTTTGTGCAATAGTTTTAACGCCATGTCGTTTTCTATGCCAAGCAAATAACAAAAACGTTCCCGGTAAGAGCCAAACTCATCGCGGGTAAAAATGTCGCCTAACGATTGTTTTAACTTTCTGATGTCATGGTTTGACCTTCCAAACTCTTCCAGTTCGCGCAGGCTGAATTCTCGTTCAAAAATAAAGTAGTGTCGCCTAACATCAGAGCTTCCACTCAAGTTTCCTTTAAGCCAAAAAAGCTGCACAAGAACCACGTTATGCCCAAGCCCGTTTCTGTACGACAAGGCCAAAGCCGACCATGTTGACCCCGGCCTAAGATAGCGTTTGGCGATAACGCCTGAATCTTCGTCTTTCTGTTCCGCCCATGCGCCGCGAATATAACTTACAAGATTGCGATCCCGCTTGCTTTTGTCCGCTTCGCTTGCGGCGGCATTAAATTCGATCCAACGGGGCGGGATTAACAGGGCGGAAAATGCATCTAAAAGTGTGGTTTTGCCTGTTCCAGAGCCGCCGACAAACAAAAAGCCTTTTTCGGAAATTGGTATTTCGTGCAAGCCGGAAAATGTTCCCCAATTAAAAACTTGCAGTTTAACAATGCGGTATTGTTCGTTTTCAGACATCATGCGTGCTTGCAAGTTCATTCATCGTCTCCTTCATTGGCCGCGCTGTCCATTTGCAGTTCGCCTGCTTTTATTTGAGTGTAGATGTTTGTCAGGTTTTGTACTTCCTCTGCGGAAAACAAAAGTTTTAAGGTTGGCGATATTTCAAAGCGGTTGTCGCTGTTTTTGATTTTTTGCAAAATGTTATGCTTTTTGATTTTTTCGATTGATGCGTAAATGCGTTTGTCAAAACCGGCCTTGTCTGTATTTCCGCTTTTGTCATAAGATTTAAGCTCTTCGACAATATCATCTTTTGATACAACTGCTCGCTCGCTGTGTGCTTCTGCCTGCGCCAATTGTTTGCGCAAATACAAAAGCAAAACAGAATCTAAAAAAGTCAACTGAGTTCGGCGCAACAGTTTTGGGATTCCGTCTTCGTCAGCATCGGCTTGGCGAATAAAGGCAACCTGCATATCCCTGTCTACAACAAGTTCAAGAAAAAGTTCGCAAAAAAACTTGCGAATAACGATCTCGTCCCGTAAAAGAGTTGTCCATAATTTGGAGTGCCGATGCCCGTCCAGCGATGGGCCAGACAGCAGTTGCACCAAAGCGCGGCGTGTTTCCATTGGCATTTCCCCGGTATCGTTACGGAATAATCCGTTTTTTGCTTCGTTTGTGTTTTCGCCGATGTTTTCCAATTCGATACTTTCAGGCGAGTTCATTTATTTGCTCCCTTAAAAAATAAATTTTTGGTATGCGTGCGCTTCGCCTTTGTTCATCGCTACCGGTCCATGTAACAGTTTCGTGGGTTTCGGCTTTGCAACCGTGCTTGCTGCCTAGCGCAACAAGGCCGACAACACTGCCCAGCCCTTGCGCCGCCGGATATTTTTCCAGTATGTCGCAAATTGAAGCCTGTGTTTGCGTTTCAAGTACGCTGCGAATATTTTCTTTTAAGGAGCGAAAATCAATTTCTGATTGTGCTACTAATCCTGCGACAAAATCCAAGCTGATGTCGGGCGCATCTCCATCTTTCATTTCATCGGGTAAGGCTTGGGTAGTCGGATCATGTAACGTCAATTGAGACAATGATGTTATTCTGCTGCTTGTCAAAACAAGTGTGTATTTTAGCGCATCTGTCGTTTTTACCTCGTCTTTGATTGACAAAGCTGTACGATACGCTTCGTTTAACAACTGATTCAGCCGCCGCTGTTCAAGATACTCGCGGCTTTGCACATAATTTCTTAAACTGCGAGCAAAGGCTTGCATCACTTCGTGTACGACTCCGCCCTGTTCAAGAAGGTTTCGCGTTATGGAAATAAGAAAACTTTTATCCTTTGGGTTAAGTTGATTTACAAACTGGCGCGAAAGCACATCATCCAAAGCTTCATCTAAGGTTGCAGATTGCTCTGGATCGGTTAACAAGCGCCAAAACGCAAGAAAGGTTTTGCCCGCTTCGCTTTCGTTTATCATGTCCATGCCAGCAAATACCGACGACAACACCACGCCGCGATTTTCCTCATCGTTGATAAGCTGTTCTCTTAGCTTGCGATTTAAGTGTTCAAATTGATCGCGCACTCTGCGAAAATCCCCGGTTAGCTCATCTGCAAGCGAAATTATTTCCCGTGTTCTTTCCAGTGCAGAATCATCTGAAAGCACTCGAATTTGCCCTTTTTGAACGGCTTCGATTTCTTTTTTTATACGCGTCTGTTCAGCCTTGAGCCGTTCTATTCGCTTAGCTTTGTCGGCATTGGTATCTTCTGCAAGTTTTACTAACGCTTGTATTACCAGTGTTAATCGGCTTTCCGTAGCTGCGGAATGCGGCTGTTCAATGTTAGAGATAAAACGTATTGCCTCGACCGAAGCGGCGGACAATTCGTACTCTTCTTCCGTGGCCCCAAGGGGGAAGCGCCTTTCAAGATAGCCTTGCGACAGCCAGTCGGATATATAGGCCTGTGCGCTTTGGGGCAAATCTTCCCCCTGCGCTCGAAGGCTTTCCAGTTCGCGCCCGATGCGTTCATGAAAGATCGATGTAGGCAGACTGCGCTCGTTGGTGTATAAATGAGACTGCAACAATCCTATTACGATAGGGCCGTTGGCGGACGCAAGCAGCCGCCACAGTGGTTGGTCTCTCATGCGACGATATGTAGCTATTGCTTTGTCTGTTTTCATGGGCTAAGTTTTATAATTGCTCAAATCCCCAGAAATGTCAAGTGTACAACCAGCGCACCGGGCGGCAAACGCATGAAAAAGCATGAGGAAATGCCAGAATAGACATCTCAAGCGGTGTATACTTTTTCATACTTTTGAGCAATTTTACCGAGATGCCGCTTTGGGAAAGCCGGCGAGGGGCTGGCCGACGACAAATTCGGCAAAAAAATGCCCCAAACAGGATTTTTTTTTGAAAAAAATAGAGCAATTCTACATTTACTCTTTTTGATTACCACTCCCCCTCAAATTTCTCACGTAAAGAGGCAAAAATTGCAAAGATAGGGACAGAGTTGATAAATT
>WRKI01000178.1 GCA_009778155.1 Spirochaetota bacterium | reverse complement strand
GAGCACCCACCCTCCCCCCCCGCCGGGCAAGCTGGGCATTTTACCTGGCAGTTTGCCTGGCAGTTTGCCTAAACACAGCGGCCTTATGCCGTTGGGGTCTCTTGCGCCGATCAGCGCATCTTTTGTTAAAAGCAGAAAGGCATAAGAGCCTTTTATGATCTGGATTGTGTCGGCTAGGGTGTTTTCCAGTCCTTTTTTGTAATTTCTTGCAAGCAGATTGACTATAACCTCGCCGTCGTTGGAAGAGGAAAAGCCCATTCCAGAGTCCTCCAGCAATTCGCGCACTGCGTCGTAGTTGGTCAAGGCTCCGTTGTGCGCAAGCGCGATAAAATCGTTCTTGATGTGGGTTACAAAAGGTTCGATGTTTTCCGCGCCATTCGCGCTTTCCGTTGAATAGCGCACATGGCCTAAAGCGGCGGAGCCTTTCAACTGCGAAATCAATTCCGGGCTAAAAACGTTGCTTACAAGCCCTGCCGCTTTATGAACATTGATTTTGCCGTCATTGACAACGGCCATGCCGGCGCTTTCTTGTCCACGGTGCTGAAGGGCGAATAAGCCACGATAAACCAAGGGGGCTACATTTTCGGGGTTGTCGCAAAAGATTCCAAACACCCCGCACTCATCACGAAATTTGTCGTTCATTTTCTTAAAATACCATTTTTACGCAAAAAAATCAACTTCCTGCCGGCGATTGCGGGAAGGGATTAAAGTTATGGCAACCTCCAAAAACCCAGATGGGTTTTTTGGAGGTTGCCATAAAAAGCAGAAGCCTAACAGAAAACACAAAAGCAGCGTTTTTTCGCTTCTTTTCAGCAACGAGGCCGCCGTCCGGGAATTGTACTGCGCGATTACCGGAAAGAAGCTGCCTGCTTGCAGAGCCGCCCCAGTGCGCCACCGTGTCAAACGCGAATTGGCCGGGCCTCACAGCATCACGGTCAAAGTGCGTCCGCACCGGGATGCGGCTTTTCAGCGGGGTCTGCGCACTGCGCGTCGTGCTTATGCCCTTTATTTCAAGAGCCTTCTTCGCAGGCCTCAGCAGAATATCCGCCTCTGCGGGGCTTTCGACGCGACTAAAAAGTCCATGATGCCCCGGAGCATGGGGACCAAGAGCTTGCCGTAGTCGTCCCAAATAAAGCGGAGCACCTTGGCGAACTCTTCCCCGTATTTGACCGGGCGGCCGCCGCGCTTGCCCAGCGGGCGCGGCTTCCTTTTGCCTTTTGGCCCGGGCTTTGCCCAAACAAGTTCTCTCTCAAGTCTCGCATTTTTTGAGGCAAAAGCCCCAAAAAGTGTTTTTTTAAGCGGAAGTTGTTCTGAAACTGAAGCTTCCGAACAATTCTAATAACTTTTCATAATTTTGGCACAGAATTTGTTATGATCCATACATCTTCCAATAAACAATCATTATAACCCCATTTATGCCAATTATTTTTTAGCCAATTAACATTTATTGCATAGCCGCTATTTTCATTAGGCAGTGAATCTTTAGGAAGGGTTACAAGTTTTAAGCCCGCCTTATATCCAGAGATTACCATTAAAGTATACCCAAAATCTGGCTCCGGCGTTTCACATATTAAAAAATCAACAACCTCTTCATATGGGCATTCCCCTTTGCATCTAATAATCATACCTCTTTCCAAGTCTTTAGAATGGTTTATTAATTTTATTTTCTCCATTTGTTCCCCTTGTTTGTATTTTCAGCCAATTTAGCCCCTAAACAGGGCATTTTTCAGTTGTCGTTTGCCATGCAAGATAGACGCACACGATTGTTTTATTCGATTTTTGTTTTACTGTATTTTTCTATCCAGCCATCTTCGGAGTACAATTCCCCGGCCAACCCGTCGCTCAATTCTTTTAGGTCTGTTATTCCTTCCTCGCCATTAAACCCGATAATATATTCCTCTTCTTCTTCAAAAAACTGCAATACATTAAAAGTATTTTGCCCGATTGCCTCCATGATAACTTCTTTAATAACACCCTTAGCGTTATCATCCAATGCGTTTATTTTTGCATACAATTTTTGCGCCCTTTCGGACTTCATTTTTCCGTCTATGATCATCCCCATTGTATCAACAGTGTTGTCCCAAACCCTGTCAATAAATAACGCCCCAAAATCTTCTACAATTTTTCCTGCCTTCATTATTTCCCCCAGCCCTCTCCCATGCTTGTCCATGCGCTTTTTGCTCTCATATTACTTCTTTTTTCAGTTTTTCAAAAAAATCATAAAATGAGTTTGCAATCAGATAAAGATTCTGATACTTAGCTTCGCTTGGCATTTTTTCGCCAACCTCGTCAAAATAATCTTCTTCGTCCCATTCATTCTCGTGATCCCACCAATAGACATATCCAAATGTTTTTTCGTTTAAACTCATGCAAATTTGATTGCCAAGCCCGTCGTCGGCAACAGGCAGGAAGTTTTCAGGCATTCTGTCTTTATATCTTTCGATAAGATGCGTCAAATCAGTTCCATAAAAATGACTCAACCCCGAACCTTCAAATGAATAATTTGGAACCCCCGTTGACTCATCATGAATATATTCGGATGATTTTTTCATGGGGCTAAATACAACATATTCTTCCGGCAGAGCATATCCATATTCTAGTAAAAATTCTTTATAGTCTTGGGGCAATTCAGTTTTTAAGATGTCTTCAAATTTTTTAACAGCATCTTTTGCGACAGGTTGATTTTTGTTAAATCCCCCCATTTCCTTTACTAGTGAACTTAAACTTTTTTTCATATTCTAAAATCCTCCTCAACCCTCTAAGCATAACCCCTCCCGGTGCATATTGTCAAGAGGCTCATTCTGGAAAATTTATCACCTTTACATCTGTTTACTATACAAATGTTTCGGGGGCATTGCCAGCACCCCCAAGTGGCAAAGATCGCCGCAGGCATCTTCCATATTTTTGCGAAAAAGTGTATACTTGGAGCTTGACAATATGAACATGAAGAAGAGGAAAACCGCCAGTGGCCGAAAACGATAACGAAGAAACCGAAGAAATGGAAGATTCTACGCAAGGCAGCCCGTTAGAAGGGAAAATTTTCCCCTCTGCTATCGAAAACGAAGTAAAAACCGCCTACTTGACCTACGCCATGTCCGTAATCGTCAGCCGTGCGCTGCCGGACGTGCGGGACGGGCTAAAACCCGTTCACCGGCGCATACTTTATGCAATGGATTCGCTTGGCTTGCGACCGAACACCGCGACCAAAAAGTGCGCGTTGATCGTGGGCGACACGATGGGCAAGTACCACCCCCACGGCGACGGGTCGATCTACGACGCGCTCGTGCGAATGGCGCAGGACTTTTCCTTGCGCCACACGCTGATCAAGGGGCAGGGCAATTTTGGCTCGATGGACGACGACCCGCCGGCGGCCATGCGTTACACCGAGGCGAAAATTTCCAAAATCGGCGACGAGATGTTGCAGGACATCGAAAAAGAAACGGTCGATTTTGTGCCGAATTACGATGCCACCCGCGACGAGCCGTCTGTCTTGCCGTCGGCGATCCCGAACTTGCTGATCAACGGTTCAAGCGGGATTGCGGTTGGCATGGCGACTAACATGGCTCCGCACAACTTGAACGAAATTTGCGATGCGATTTGCGCATTCATTGGCAAGCCGGAAATTTCGGATGACGAGCTTATGCAGATTGTGCAGGGGCCGGACTTCCCCACGGGGGGGGTCATTTTTGGTCGGCGCAGCATACGCGATGCTTACAAAACCGGGCGCGGAAAGCTGCTTGTTAGGGGTAAATTTAACATAGAAACAACGAAAGGCGGAAAAGAGAAAATCGTCTTTACCGAGGTTCCCTACAATGTGAACAAGGCGCAGGTGCTGGAAAAAATCGGCCAGCTTATGCGCGACAAAGTGATCGACGGAATCGCAAACGCAAACGACGAGTCCGATCGCGAAGGTATTCGCGTAGTTATCGAACTGAAAAAGGGCGCGATTGTTAAGGTTGTGCTGAACCAGCTTTTTTCCAACACGCAACTGCAAACGTCTTTTGGGATAATCAACCTTGCGCTGGTAAAAGGCAGGCCTCAACTTCTTTCGTTGAGAGAGCTTGTTAGCTATTTTGTCGAACACCGGGTAGATGTTGTAACACGCCGCACCCGCTACGATCTTCGCAAGGCGGAAGAACGGGCGCACATTTTGGAAGGGCTGATTGTCGCTCTTGCTAACATTGACGAAGTGATCGCCGTAATAAAAGCAAGCCGCGATGTCGCGACTGCCCGGCTAAAGTTGCAGGAAAAGTTTTTGCTGTCCGAGCCTCAGTCCGAGGCTATTGTCGAAATGCGCCTTGGCCGGCTAACGTCGCTCGAAGTCGAAAAAATCGAAAAAGAGTTGGCCGAATTAAAAGTGCAGATCGACTATTTCAAATCGCTGTTGGCCGACGAAAAAAAATTGCTCGGCGTGATTCTTGACGAAACAAAAAAAATCGCCGAAGTGTACGGCGAAAAACGTCGCACGGAAATTGTCGCCGGCGAGGTGGAAAACATCAATATAGAAGACCTGATCAAAAAAGAAGAGATGATAATTCTTATCTCGAACATCGGGTACTTAAAACGAGTGCCTGTTTCGACTTACCGGAACCAAGGGCGTGGAGGGAAAGGAATGCAAAGTGCCAAGCTTGCAGAAGACGATTTTATTGCGCAAATATTTGTCGCATCAACCCACGAGTATATCGTGTTTATATCCAGCGCGGGAAAAGCGTACTGCATGAAGGTTCACGAGTTGCCAGAGGGCAGCCGCACCAGCAAGGGATCGCACATCAAGAGTTTGCTCACGGTTTCGCCTAACGAGGATATTACCGCAATTGTTTCGCTAAAGGATTTTAGCGACAGCGAATTTTTGTTCATGGGTACTGCCCGTGGTGTCGTAAAAAAAGTAAAAACATCGGAATTTGTCAATGCAAAAACTCGCGGGATTGTCGCTATCAATCTTGACGACGGCGACAAACTTGTTAGCGCGCTTTTGACGAAGGGGAAAGACGAGGTTGTGTTGATTTCCCGCCGGGGGCAGGCTTTGCGAACCGGGGAAGAGCAGGTGCGTTTTATGGGGCGTTCCAGTCGCGGCATTTCCGGCATGAAACTTTCGGAGGGCGACGAGCTTGCCAGTATGTTGCGCGTGGATGAAACCGGCGACGAAAAAATGCTTATTCTTTCGGAGTTCGGTTACGGGAAACGTGTCGAGTTTGGCGAGTTTACGGCGCACGGTCGCGGCACTGGCGGCCAGCGGATTTACACTGTTTCCGAAAAAACGGGCGAGATTATCGGCTGTGTAAACGTGCTGGAAGACGAAGAAATTATGTGCATCACCAGCCAAGGCAAATCGATCAAGGTTAAGGTGAGCGAGATTCGCGTAATGGGGCGTGCTGCGCAGGGTGTGAGAATCCTCAGCATTGACCCGCCGGACTTTGTTATCGGTCTGGACAGGATTGTTAAAGATGATGCCGCCGAAAGGGTTGATGCACCGGAAAAAACGGAGGCGGCCGAGGGTGCAAATGCGGAGGAGGACGTAAAAGAAGACAAAAAAGCTGAACAAAGCGAGCTTTTTTGATAAATTGTGAACGAGGAGCTGTTATCGGAATTTTAAATTGCCGGGCAGCCCTAGAAATATTTTTAGGAGAAAAAAAATGAAGAAACTTGTGTTGTTAATGACGGCAGTCGCTGTTATGTTTGTTACCGGCTGCCAAGGTGCGCCGCCCCCTGGGGCAGAACAGCCTATTCCGGTGGTGGATGCTCAAAACTTTACCAATGTTATGGATCGGGAATGGCGGCTTGTATCTGTTTTGGCTAACGGTGAAAGTATCGGTTTTAACCGGGCAGACTTGCTTGATATTTCGGAAGACTGGTTTGAAAATGCTTTTTCAATATTTTTTGAAAACACTGTAGACGGCAACCATCTTAGCGGAATGGGCGCACCGAACAGATATTTTTCGGGTTTTACCCTGGGCGAAAACAGGGCGATAAGTATTCCAATGGTTGCCTCAACCCAGATGGCCGCGTTTTTGGAGCTTGAAGCCTTGCGAGAGCATGACTTTTTCTTTTTCATCTCAAACGTGCGCGAGTGGAATTTGGCCGGCGTTGGCCAAAGCGATCTTGAGCTTTTTTCCACCGGCCCTGACGGCGAAGAAATCGTGCTGATTTTCGAGAACTAGTTTTTGCGCACCTTGCCCGGGAGCAATCGTTCTCGGGCATATCCTATCGAAAAAACTGAATCGAGTGGGGAGAGCGGAATGGCGTTGGATATTCACAGGGCGGACAACAATGAGTATATTTTTGGGCTTGACGATGAACGTTACAATGGTTTGCTTGTTATATTTGAACAGTTTAAAAACTCTACGGGGATTTTTATTGACCAATACGGCAACACCGATTTAGACCTTAAAAACATAAGATTCTTGATAAAACTGATCGACAA
This sequence comes from Spirochaetota bacterium, assembly GCA_009778155.1. Lineage (GTDB taxonomy): Bacteria > Spirochaetota > Spirochaetia > Treponematales > Breznakiellaceae > WQXQ01. The sequence goes on along the minus strand of WRKI01000178.1, from coordinate 997 downwards.
CCATGTCGAAAAAACGGACTTGAATAAAGACAAAAAAGAGACAAGCATAATACTGGAGTTCAAAGGGCTGTTAAATATGTTTCTTAAAAATAACATCCCTGTAAAATTGCGGGGGGATTGACATTTTTTTAGGGAAAGGCTATAAATGAAAAAGGCGATGCCCCTTGTGTTACAACCGGGGGAAAATCGCAAAGGATGAACAAATGACAATAAGCAAAATTCAATTGGGAATGCTGGCGGCGGTACTTGCCTTGGGAATAACAGCGGCCGGTTGCCGTGGCGACACGCACGCAGGAGCCGCTTTTGGGCTAACCCCTGCGGAGCTTGGAAACATCGTCTCTGCCGGCGGGAACGCTGGCCAGACGAATTTTTACGATCGTGAACTTGTGATTGCTTGGCCGGAAAGCACACAGGCCAATTTCCATGCCGCATTAGCCGCCGTCAATGCTTCGGGCAATGGGGAAGGCACGGCGCAGGAACTGCTCTGGGGGCAAATCCTCTTTGCGCAGACCGACCGTTGGGAGCTAACATGGGAAAGCACCGGGGCAGACACAGGCCGAATGACTTTTCGCATAGAGCCATTATCGCCTTAACCGGCCGTCGCCGGGCCGAGGGCTGGGGCAATTAACCGCTCGGTTTTTTGCCCTCCGGCCGCCGCGAGGCTTGAAAGAGGGGCATTTGGGGATAAAAACGCGCCTTGCCGGGGGGATTTGAGCCGCTTTTTGGGGGCGATTTTAGCCCGTTTTGGCAGCTTGGCTGGGAAAAGTGCCAAAAATAGAAAAAAAAGTTTAAAAAAATCGTAAGTTGCCCAAAAAGGACTTGACTTTTTTTGGGAAAAAGGCTATAAACGTAAAAAGATGATGTTTCTCGCGCAAGGGGCGGGCGGCAAGTTGCCTAGCCTGTAATTTTGAGACGGAGGAGGGGAAAGTTATGTTAAATACTCAAAAAATGCCAAGCCGTTTAGCCTCCGGAATGATCCCCCCCCCCCCCCCCCCCC
>WRKI01000177.1 GCA_009778155.1 Spirochaetota bacterium | reverse complement strand
AAAGACGCAGAGCTATCATAATCCCGCCTACCCTCTTAACCTTTGTGCCTTTGTGTGAGATACTTCCGAGGTTTGTGTCGTTCATGCGTTTGTCGTGCACGGCTTGAATGCTTTTGCGAAATCTTGTATGCTTGTGTCAATGGAAGCGTACAAAGTATTTTCTGCGAACAACTTGAAAGTAATCGCCGCCGTGGTCATGTTTTTAGATCATTTTGCGACGGTTTTTATGCCGCACAACGCATTGTTAAGCCTGGCTCTAAGGTTTTTCGGAAGATTGGCCGCGCCGATTTTCTGCTTTTTTGTCGCGCAGGGCTTTCATTACACTTCAAACCGGAAAAAATACATCGCGCGGCTTCTTGTATTGGCAGCCGTGTCGCATATGCCCTACAACCTTGCCTTCGGGCTGACTTTTTTTCAGGCGACAAGCGTCGTATGGCCGCTCGCTATGGGCTTGGTAGCCCTGGCGGCAATCAAAAACGAAAAAATCCATTGGTTTTTCAAACTGGCGGTATTCGGGCTTTGCTGCATCCTGTCATGGACTGCAAACTGGAACTTTGTCGCCGTGTTTTGGGTCGTTTCCTTCGGGCTTTTCCACGGGAACTTTAAACGGCAGGCTTTGGGCTTTTGCGCGATAGGCGCGGCCTTGCATCTAGCGCCGGCATTTTTACGCTTCGGGTTTTTCCACCCGGTCTTCCCCCAGTGGTTCCAGCTTGGCATCTTCCTCGCCCTGCCTTTGCTGGCAATGTTCAGCGGCAAAGTGTCAGCGCAAAAACAGCCCGCAAAAAAATCAGCCTTTATGACCTGGTTTTTCTATGTGTTTTACCCGGCGCACCTGCTCTTCCTTTTCCTGCTGAACCGCTTTACCCCCCTGGGGCAGGCGATGTCAGCCTTTTTTCCCTAACATCTTTTCAAGCTGTTTAATGCGGTAGGCCGAATACAGCTCCTTCCCCGGCTCGCTTATTTCCCAAAGCTCTTCGGGGCCGGGGGCGCATTTGACAAGCTTCAAAAGCGAAAAGTCGTGCATTATTTTTTTTACCGTGTTCGACGGCACAGGGTAATCCTTGCGCACGGTTTTGCTTCGCTCTGGGTTTAGCACCGCGCCAAGAAAGCGGGAAATTTCCATAGCCGTTTTCCCCTTGGTCAGCTCCGGGACAAGCAATTTGAAAATACGCAAATACCTAAAAGGGCGGCCGTTTTCCCAGCTTTCCCCGGCCGCATAGTAAAAACTCAGCGTGATTTTATTGGCGGCAAGCAGGCCTAGGGACTGCTCCAGTTGATCTTGCGACATGACGGAAAGATCGCCGCCTTCGATTTTTAGCATTAGCCGAAAGCGCTCGTTTTCCGCCGAAAGCCGCGCAAACTCGTTGGCGACAGCCGGCGCGGGGGCAAAATCTGCCCTTAGCCAGCCCTTTTGCGGGTTGAAGTTCATCTGCCAAATAAGCAAGTCCTGCAACTTGCGGTAAAGGTCGGTCGAGTTAAACCATGTTTCGCAAACGCCCGCGCACAGTTTTTCCTTGAACCGCTCAAGCTTTTCCGCAAGAGCCGCGTCTTTTTCCCTTTTGCCGGCGCTCCACCTAGCCCTTTCGTTTATAACGAGGGAAACCGCCGGAATACCCTTCGCCAGGGCAAAATCGTATTCCGCTTCAAGCCGCGATGCCCCCGCCTCCTCGCCGGCCGCCGCGTATTTATGGGCAACAATGGCGACAAAGTAATCGCATTCTTCGATTGTTTTTTGAAGCAGTGCCGCCCCGTTTTTACCGGAGGCGTCAATGTATTCGCCCATTACCGGAACGTGCCCAAGAGCGGCAATTATTTGGGGAATCTCCCTGCGCTCGTTTTTAAGATCGTCCAACCCAGACCCGATAAAAATGTGATACTTCATGCGATAATGATAAAAGTTATCGGAATGCCCGGCAAGCCCCGCGTCGAGTTAATCAGCACTTCCCTAAAAACAGAGCAGGCGGGATTTTCAGACGCAGGCTAAAACCCCGCAGCCCGCGTCTGCGTCCGCAGATGCCGGCCGCTTACTGGAAGACGACTTCGACCTTTTCCTCGGACAGCTTTGTTACGCTTACCCTTGTCTTAAAGTAAGTGCCTATCCCCTTGATCAGCCCGACATAAAAATCAATCATGTTTCTTGCCGATTTGTATGTTATTACGATTTTGCTTTCGCTCACCTCTTCATAGCTGAACCGTGGCGGCCGGGCATTGGGCACTGTGCTTGTGATCATATCGTGCACGTCATCCATGCCCAAGATAAACTCCTTGGCGCTCTTAAACCGGCGATAATAAGCCCCGTAGATTTTGGGCGCGTAATCATTGATCCAGTAATCGCCAAAGGCATCGCAAGCCTGCTCTCTTGTCAGCTTTAGCACCTCGCAGGTTTTTCCGAAAACGTTGAAGATAATGCTGTCTTCGTAATCCATAGACGGCATAATTGTCAAATCCTCGTCTAGCCCCGACTGTTTTAAGATTTCCTTCCATTTTGTCTCGCCGTATTTGCTTTTCACTAAATCCGCAAGACACACGCCTATTACACCCTTCATGTTAATACCTCACTTCCCCTTGCTTTGCCCGGCACTAGGGCCAGAACGCCATTATAAAAACGTAGCATTTTATGCGGGGATTGTCAAGTGCCCGGCCGCCGCACTCACGACAAACGCATGAATGCTCGAGCCTCTGAATTTACTCCCAATTTAATCACACAAAGGCACTAAGGCACAAAGTTCAGATTAGAAAGCTGCCGTTTAATCCCTACTTTACCTCCTTTTTGTACTCTGTTAAGGCAAGAATGAAGGCGCCGAGCTGTGATAATCCCGCCTACCCTCTTAACCTTTGTGCCTTTGTGTCTCCGTGCCTTTGTGTGAACCTTTCGCGAGCTATGCTTGCCCCTTTGCGTGAGCATACTCCGAACTCTGCCGGCCGCCGCACTTGAAATTTTTGGCCGCAAGCTCTAACATAACCGCATGGAGATTTTTTGCAAATGAATACAAGAGAAGACGAGGGCCTAACCCAGTTAGGCCAAGGGAAGGCCACGCGCTACCCGGCGGAATATGACCCAGCCATACTGGAGGCATTCACCAACAAGCACCAAGGCAACGATTATATGGTAAGTTTGCATTGCCAGGAGTTCACCTCGCTTTGCCCCATAACGGGGCAGCCGGACTTTGCCAAAATAAGGGTTTCCTACATCCCCGCCGTAAAAATGGTGGAAAGCAAATCCTTGAAACTTTACCTGTTCAGCTTTCGCAACCACGGCGACTTCCATGAAGACTGCATAAACAAGATCGGCAAAGACCTTGTCGCCCTCATGGAACCGAAATACCTTGAGGTCGCCGGGGAATTCACCCCAAGAGGCGGCATCTCAATCTGGCCTGTCTACACCTACAGCAAGGGCGAAGAATACCAAGAGTACGCCCGCCAGCGGCTGTTCGCCCTGGCACTCAAAACAAACTAAACTTGAGGAGACCTTTATGGATAACCGAAACGAAGGGCTGCAGGCCCGGGCATCGAAACCATACCTGACATATCTGGTGGTCATCTATTCCACCTGCCTCTTGATGGCCAACATACTGGCCAACACAATGATCGCGCTGGGGCCGTTCACGGTAAGCGCCGGCTCTTTGACCTTTCCGTTTACCTTTGTAATCGCCTCGGTCATAGGGGAAATTTACGGGTACAAATGGGCCAGGCGGGCCGCTTGGACAGCGGTTTCAATGAACGTGTTAATGTCCCTGCTTATAATCCTTGCGATAAACCTTCCGGCGCCCGAATGGCATGACAGAACGCACTTCGAGCTTGCCCTGCAAAATACTTGGAGGATTGTGCTGGGCAGCATAACCGCCTTTACAGCCGGCAAGTGGATAAACGACAACATCCACGCCTTCCTGAAAAAACGGCATACGGAAAAAGGCGGAAAACCCCTGCAAAACTTTATCTTCAGGGCGCTTGGCTCCTCCCTTGTGGGGCAGACAATAGACAGCGCGATTTTTTTCGGCATTGCCTTTGCCGGCATTATAGACATTCCAACCCTTGGGGGGATGATCCTCGTTACAACCCTGCTGCAGTTGGGATACGAAGTCGCCGTCTCGCCGGCAACCGTAAAAATCACCCGCTGGATTTACAACAAGGAAAACTCCTGAAAGATCAGGCTGTGGATTTCTCCCGATTAAACTCACACAAAGGCACGGAGGCACAAAGGCACAAAGTTAAGAAAGGAAAAAAACGCCGCTTTATCATACTTTATACCTTTTTGTGCTCTATTGAGGCAAGAATAAAGACGTAGAACTATGATAATCCTGCCTAACCTTTGTGCCTTTGTGTCGCGAACCGTAGGTTCGATGTGCCTTTGTGTGAGATACTTCCGACCTTTGCCGGCAAAAAAAGGCCGCCTGCATTTCTACAGGCGGCCTAATCAGTCGCTAAAACTCAAGCCCTTAAGCCCACTTGATAAAGCCCGGGCGGTAGGGGTGGATAAGACCCTCGTGCTTGGGCAAAATGCGCACAGTGTGCCCCTGCTTGCCGGTATCCTCGCACTTTACCGTAATCTTGAAAACATTCAGGTTGTCTTCGGCCTTTTCCCACTTCATTTCCGCGCGCTTGGCCTTGGAAATGTCGTTGGTCTGGTTGGACACATCCCCGTAGTAAAGCTCCACCTTCACGTCGTCCTTGCCAAGCTGGGAAAGATCAAGGAAGGCGCTTACCGTAAGCGCGTCCCCCCTTTGCATAATCGGCGTGGCGTTGGATTCCAGCCTTGCGATTTTGATGCTCTGCCAGTGTTTGCCCAATTTTCCGAAGTATTCCGCAGTCGATTTCGCCTCGGCATAACCGTTTTTCTCAAGCCGCTTGTAGTTTTCAAGCGCGGGGAAGTAAAACTGGTTCGAGTAATCCATAAGCATCCGGTGGCTCGCCATCGACTGGCCGGTAATCCTCATGCTGGCCTTCATCATTTTGATCCATTCGCGGGGAAGCCCGTCCCTGCCCCTCTGGTAAAACAGCGGGATAATGTCCCTTTCCAGAAGATCGTACAGAGCCTTGCTTTCCACATCGTCCTGCAGCCGCTCGTCGTTGTAATGCTCGCCGGCGCCAATCGCCCAGCCAATCTCAGGCTCGTAAGCCTCGTCCCACCAGCCGTCCATAATCGAGCAGTTAAGCACGCCGTTCATCGAAGCCTTCATGCCGCTCGTGCCAGAAGCCTCCATAGGCCGCCGGGGAGTGTTAAGCCACACGTCGCCGCCGGAAGTCAGATACTTGGCAACCGTCATGTCGTAGTTTTCGACAAAAACGATGCGGTTGGAAACATCGTATTTTTCGGCAAAGTGGATAAGCTCGCGGATAAGCTCCTTGCCGGGCATATCCATCGGGTGCGCCTTGCCCGCGAAAATAAGCTGGATCGGCCGCTCGTTGTCCTTGACAAGGCGGATCAGCCGCTCCGGGTCGCGCAAGAGAAGACTGCCGCGCTTGTAGGTCGCAAAACGCCTTGCAAAGCAGAGGGTCAGCGCGTAGGGGGAAAGCGCGTCTTCCGCCTGGTGAATCCGGCGGTCGGAAGCACCTGTGCGGCGGAATTGTTCCATTATACGCTCGCGCACAAAGACCACCAAGCGTTCACGGCGCCTCTCGTGGGTTCGCCACAGCTCCTCGTCGCTAATCCTGTCCATACGCTCCCAAATAGAAAGCTCCGTGGGCTTGTCCTCGAACTGGGGGCCGAAGTACCGGTCTAAAAGCTCCAGCATACCGGAGGAAATCCAAGTGCGGGTGTGCACGCCGTTGGTAACGTGCCCGATAGGTATTTCGTCCAGCGGCAGACCCGGCCAAACGTCCTTCCACATATCGCGGGAAACCACGCCGTGCAGCCTGGCCACGCCGTTTGCGTAGGCGGCCATTTTAAGCGCCAAGACGGTAAGGCAGTAGGTTTCGTGCTCGTTGTTCGGGTAGACCCTGCCAAGACCAAGAAACTCCTTCCATGAAATGCCTAAAATTTGCGGCCATTCGCTGAAGTATTTTTCGATCATTGCAATATCAAAACGCTCGTTGCCCGCCGGGACGGGGGTATGGGTAGTAAAAATATTCGTAGGCCATGTGGCTTCCTTCGCCTCCTCGAAAGTAAAGCCCTTTTCGTTCATTATTTCGCGGCAGCGTTCAAAAGCAAGGAAGGCCGCGTGGCCTTCGTTCATGTGCGCGACCGCCGGGTTGATGCCCAGCGCCCGCAGCGCGCGGATACCGCCTATGCCAAGAAGGATTTCCTGGCGAATCCTGTGTTCCTTGTCCCCGCCGTAAAGGGAGGATGTAACATTGCGCACTTCCGGGGCGTTCTCGTCAATGTTAGTGTCAAGAAGAAAGAGCGAGGCGCGGCCGACTTTTACCTCCCAAATTTGGGCTACAGCTTGAGCGCCGGCCAAATTTACCGAGATTTTGATGGCGTTGCCGTCTTTGTCGTTGCGCCTTTCGACAGGCATATTGTACCAGTCGTTTTCCGGATAATGCTCCTGCTGGAAACCGTCGGCGTTAAGCACCTGTTTGAAGTAGCCCTGCCGGTACAAAAGCCCGATGCCGACAAGCGGCAGGCCTAAGTCGGAGGTTGACTTCATGTGGTCGCCGGACAGAATGCCAAGACCGCCGGAGTAAATCGGCAGGGAGGCGTCCATACCGTATTCCATAGAGAAATACGCGACAACATCCTTGCGCTGGCCACTGTACCATGTTTCGCCCTTCTTGTATGCAAGGAAGCGATCGTAGACAGCTTTTAAGGCGGCAAGATAGGAGTCGTCTTTGGACATAAGCTCCAGCCTGTCTTGGCTTACCATGCCCAGCGTTTTAACCGGGCTTTGGCGGCTTTCCATCCAAGCCTCGTAATCCAGCCGTACAAAAAGCTGTACAGCGTCATAATTCCACGAAAGCCAGAGATTTCTGGCGATCTCTTCTAGGGGCTTTAGCGGAGTGGGAAGTTTCGGTTTAACCGTATATGTGGATAAATTCATAATTAAATTGTAACCCATACACGCCTTTTTGTCAAGCACCGGGAACGGGAAAGCCGGCAATTAGAAAGAGTTTTTTAGAGAGAGTAAAGCGGGGCGAATTTTGACAAGGCCGCGCCTGCCGACCTGCGCTTTTTGCGATCTGTATGATTTTTCACACACCCTGAAAAAAAACAAAAAAAAATCCGCAGGGCCACTTGACATTTTCCCCTTTTTGTGGCAGGATAAGATCATGAAGGGGGCTAAGGCTCGCCAAGGCGGCCAACAGCATAATTTCTCGGCAAGTAATCGACGGTTGCTCGGCCTTTGCCAGGCAAAGGCCCGGCGGCAGTCTATCCGTTGCCCGGCCGTGGTTTATACCCCCCCCCCCCCCCCCCCC
>WRKI01000176.1 GCA_009778155.1 Spirochaetota bacterium | reverse complement strand
CTTCTGAATTTTCTCCCATTTTAATCACACGAAGGCACAAAGGCACTAAGGCACAAAGTACAGATTAGGGAGCCGCCGTTTAACCCCTACTTTACCTACTTTTTGTACTCTGTTAAGGCAAGAATGAAGACGCAGAGCTATCATAATCTCGCCTACCCTCTTAACCTTTGTGCCTTTGTGTGAGATACTTCCGAGGCTCATGTCGTTCATGCGTTTGTCGTGCCGTCTTGTCAATTATGCAAAAAAAATCAAAAAAAATGCGCCGGGGGCTTGACAAACTTTCGCGCTTGCGCTATATTAGAATTAGCGGCAAAAGTCGCGACCGTGTTTTTTCACGGGGGTGCCCCGGTTTCGACTGGTACGGGTCGGGGTGCAGGTTGCAGGTGGAGCGCTCATCTCCTTTCTGGGCAAAAATTTAACTGCCAACAACGACAGTTACGACTACGCCTTAGCAGCGTAATCGCGTGGAACCGTTCCGCCGCTCCGAGGGACGGCTTCCGCGTCGCAATCGGAGCTGGCCGCGCCGTTTTTTCCGCAGGCGTCGCGGTAAGATTTGTCGGAATAAGGGTTGCCCGCACGCCGTTTAGCCAAGGCTACCCCGACAATTTAATAAACGGCTAAACCTGTAGAGGCTTGTATTTCGCGTATTAGGACGCGGGTTCGACTCCCGCCACCTCCAAAGCCCGGAAATCCCGCAAGGGGTCTCCGGGCTTCGTTTTACCGGCGCAGCACCCCGCCAAGCCAGTGGGACTGGATCGTGGGGGTTCGTGCTTCCACTTATACGGTACGCTGGGCTTCGCCCTTCCCGTATGCTCAAACGGTTCGCTATCACCAGCGCGACATACCAGCTTACAGCTAAAACAGGCCGTGGCGGTCCGTAATTAACGCTCACGCTAGACGGTGTTTCCCGCGCTTGCCAGCTATATACCCCTGCTCGGCTGGCTTGAGCCTTAAACTAGGGGCGCACGAGACGGAAGCCCATATTATAGTTCCACATGAACGGAGCTGCGTGGCCACGTACCGCCGAACGGGCGGAATGCGCCAAAGTCTGCCAGCTACCGCCGCGAAGGACGCGGTTGTGAATAAAGGCCCAGCCGCCCGAAAGCGGGCCTGTAGGGTCGGTTTGCTCAGCGTTCAGGTACGAGCCAAGCCAGTCCCACACCCATTCCCACACGTTGCCGTGCATGTCGTGCAAGCCCCAGGGGTTCGCTGACCTTGTCCCTACATCGCGCGTCCCGCGTTCGCCATTTACTTCGCTGTTGAAATTAAACCACCCTATGTTTGCAATAGAGGCTTGTTTTTGCCAGTCTTGCGCACCGTTGCTGAATGCCGTAATAGTCCCCGCCCTTGCAGCAAACTCCCACTGCGCCTCCGTAGGCAAACGCCACCCGGTAGACCCGGACACTACTTCCACTGCATCCCAGTCTGGGCGCACTAAGAGCCAGTTTGAAATATCATGAGGACCGGGCCCCCAATCGTCAGGGTTTGTGCTGCCGGCTATAAGGTATGCTGGGCTTAGCCCTTCCCTTATGCTCAACCGGTTAGCGAACACAAGCGCATCATACCACATCACATTCACAACAGGCCTAAACCGTCCGTAATGGACGCTGTCGCTGTTCACAGGGTTGCTCCCCATTACTTCCACCCACTGCCCCTGCGTTACGGGGAACCTGCCCATGTAAAAGCCGTTGGTCAACGTTACTTGCCGCTGCGGGCCTTCGGTCTGGCTAGGCCCAACAAGCAATGGATTTCTGCCTATTTCTGTATCGGGGCTGCCCATCATAAAGCTCCCCGCTTGTATCCTAACCGTTTCTATCGGCAGGCGTTGCGCCTGCTCTGGCGAATGCGCCGGAGGCGGCGACGTGGCCGGCTGCCCGGTGTAGGTTTGCCCGGTGTCGGGTTGTCCAGGGCCGGATTGTCCGGGGTCGCCATTGCCGTCAATGTCGCAGCCGATAACCGTCATGCCGAATGCCAGCACCGTTGCCAACATTCCCAATTGAATCTTCTTTGTCATTTTTCTTCCTTCCTTTTCTTTTTTATATAAACAGCCACTACGAGCCATTTTTCCAAATAGGTTCCTTAGAACTCCTCATATTATCATTATTTTTTCTGTGCTTATTAAGCGCGATAAAACGATGCAGCCGATGGCAACGAAAAAAATATTTATCCCTATCGTTATCGCCATATTTGCAGGCGTATAAGCCTGGTTAAGAATATCGCTTATGCTCTGTAAACTGTTGTATACAGGAAACAAATAATGTTGCACAGTTTTTGGGCCGCCGCTTCCGCCAGTGTTGTGTATGATATTCAGCAAACTTAAAAACAAAAAAAACATAAGAATTGGAGCAGCAAGTATTTGGGCTTCCTTTGCGGTTTTTGCATGGATTGCAACAATGGCAATTACTACAACAATAAAACAAGATGTCGAAAGCAGCACTAGCATCATTATGCCAAAATCCGCAACGCTGTATTGCGCCATGCTTGAAAAACTTATGTTCAATCCCTGAAACTGCCCTAGTCCAATGGCAAGTATGGAGCCAAGGCTTTCGATGAATCTTGGCAAGGCAAGACCGATGCCCAATGCGCCGAAAATACCGCAGAGAAACGACTGTATGCCAATAGCTAAGACTTTTCCTGCCGCCAATTCCATTGGGGTAATAGACGTAATAAATATTGTGGCAAAAGTTCCCCGCTCTTTTTCGCCGGTTATGGCTTCCGTGGTTGAACTCATCGCTCCGTGAAAAATAAACACAAGGAAAAATATCGGAAGCACCATAGCCAGTAAATTCGGCTCGGGCGCAGTTCTGGCGGCCAAATCCCCGCCGCCACTGCGGTTTATGTCGAATTTCCTCGTAAGGCTTCTTTCGTATATATTTAAGCCGGCAAGCACCCTCCCGTAAAGCGCCGCAAAACTGCCGGCCAGCGAGTTGTAATATAGAAGAATCTCAGGGGCCGGTTCCCCGGCAGCCGTATCGAAGGCTCTTGCTTCTTCGCTAAAACCTTCTGGAAATACAATAAGAAAGTTTCCATTTTCCCCAGCAATACCTTCCAGAATTGCTTCTTTTTCATTTTCCTGAACTGGCACAAGATCGATTTCCGCATATTCAAAAATCATTTGAATGTGCGCCGGGGGGTTTATGATATAGACCGTAGCTTGCCCCGCAGTTCCTATGGATATGTTAATTATAAAAGGCGCAATTATTGCATAAATAACATAGAACAGTACGCCGGGAAAAACAAGAGCGCCTATAACCATGCGCTTGTCGCTAAAAAACCGGTACAGCTCTTTTTTCATTACGAGCAAGGTTTTATTTTTTTCGATTTTTTCTACTATATTCATTCTGCGGCCTCTGCGTGGAGTTGGCGGAACTGATCGTAAAATAAAAAAAAGGCTTCTTCAAGATTACGCTTGTCCAAGGTTTGCCGGACACTGTCCGAGTACAGCATTTTTCCGTTAATAATAAACCCAACCCTGTCGCATATTTTTTCCGCAAGGCTAAATATGTGGGTAGATAGAATGATGGTCTTGCCCTGCTTTTTTAATTCAAGAAGGAACTCGGTGATTGTCCTTGCCGCCAAAATATCCATCCCGTTGGTCGGCTCGTCAAAGATAATGATTTTGGGATCATGGGTAATGGAAACGACAAACGATACCTTTTGCTTCATGCCCGATGATAAAGCTCCAAACTTTTTGTGGGCATATTCATTTATACCGAAGCGTTCGAATAGCTGTTCCCGGCGTTTAAGGGCTTGCGCTTTTGGGACATCTCTTAAAGACGAAAAAAAATCAAAGAGATAAGCCGGGGTAAAAAAATCCTCGAGTTTTAAATCCCCGGAAAGAAACCCGATTTTACGGCGAATCCTGAACGGATACTCCTTAACGCTGTCCCCGTCTACAAAGACATCCCCCGAATCGCTTTTCAACAGGGTGGCTATAATACGCATCGTCGTTGTCTTTCCCGCTCCGTTGGGGCCAAGAAGGCCAAATACCTCGCCTTGGCCGACGTTGAAAGAAAGTTTGTCCAGGGCCTTTATTTTTGCACCGGCTTCCGGCATAAGTTTCCGCTGTTTTCCGGTAAGGGGGAAAGTTTTCGTAAGGTTCATTACGGCAAGGTGTCCGCTCATTGTTTTCTCCGGTAAGCCAGGGGGATACGGTTGTATTCCCCTGGCAAGGCTTTTACTTTAAGAGCTGGCAAGAAGCCATCTTACTAGTACTACAGCTAATACTAGGCCTACGACAGCTCCTACAACGTACATCACTGTAAAAAGAGCCATACCGAACCTCCTTAAAAGAATATAGAAAATACACACAACGGCGCATAAGGCCTGCCCGCTCCTTTCGGCACACCGACTATAACCCTAAGTTATAGAATACAACTTAAAGATTGTTGTGTCAATAGCTAAAGATTCGATAAATTTAAATTATATAACTTTGGGTTTTAAAAAGTGGCTAAATGACGAAATTAAGAACAATACTTGCTGGAAATATCAAGGCTTACAGGAATGAAATAGGGCTTTCTCAATTAAAACTGGCCGATTTAGTGGACACTGCCCCCAATTATATAGCCATGATCGAGGCGGGAAAACGTTTTCCCAGCGACACAATGCTTGAAAAAATCGCAATTGCCCTTAAATGTGAACCCTACGAGCTTTTTTCCATAGCCCCCATGAAAAAACAATGGCAGGAAGACCTCCTAAAAGATTTTGCGGAGTTTCTAGCCGAAAAACTGGATAAAATCGAGGGGGAAAAAAAATTGTAAATCTATAAGGGTCTCCGGGCTTCGTTTTACCGGCGCAGCACCCCGCCAAGCCTGTCGGCTTGTTTTTCCCGCCGTATTTCTTTGATCATAGCTACCACATCCCCATCATCCTCAAGGCCGAGGCGTTCCGCTTCGCCTTTGAAAGCGTCTTGCACATCTTTAAGGGCAACCCTGACAGAATTTTCCATAACAATACGCCCGTTTTCTTCGATAAAAACTACTTTATCGCCGTCTTTAACACCCAGCTTCTTGCGAATTTCTGCCGGAATAGTTATCTGTCCCCTAAGAGTGATTTTTGCCAACTCCACAAAGTACCTCCTGTAAGAATTTCATTGGAATCAATGCATCCTTGTTTTACAGTAATACATTAAACTGGTTTTGTCAAATATACCGGCGCAGCACCCCGCCAAGCCTGTCGGCTTGGTTTTCCGGCCATGCGCCGTAGTACCAGGCCTCGCGGCGGGCGGGCGGCCAGCCTCGGTGGAACTTGCGGTCCCAGATGTTGCGGCTGATTGACGGCAGGCCAACCAAGAGCAGGTACAAGGGGCCTAACCTGCGGGACTGGATCGTGTGGCCGTGCTCGTGTTTGACCGTTTCGCCGGCAAAGCCGCCGCTTCCAAGGCGGCCTTCGTAAAGCCCCACGAAGATGTATTCCCCCAGGGACAGCCCGAAACTGCGGGTTTTCAACACGATTACCGGCTGGGACAAAAAACTGCCCCTGTGCGACTCCCAGCCGCAAAGCTTTAACAAGCCCCAAAAGGCCAGTGCCAGAAGGTGCTGAGGGAGTTGCCAAAGGTAAAACAGCGTTTTTTTCACGTTTTCGCTCCTTTCAAAAAAATCCGAAAAAAAAATCGAAAAAAAATATTTTTTTTTGCAAACCACTTGACAATTTTTCCAAAAACGACTATGTTTATTGTAGGTAACAAACGCTTCCCACGGAAGTGCCGTTTCCCAAAGAAACGCCGTTTCCCAAAGAAACGAAGTTTCAAAGGAAACGAAGTTTCCTCAGTCTCCATCGTCTAGGGGTCAGGACACCGGGTTTTCATCCCGGCAACGGGGGTTCGATTCCCCCTGGAGATGCTCCAAAAAAGGGCTTTTGCCGCAAGGTAAAAGCCTTTTTTTTCGGGCGGGGGCGGGGACCGGCCGCTGCCGGCCGCCGCTAGCTCCCTAGGACACGGCGCAGAAGGTGGTCTTTCTGCCGCCAGTCCTTGCTGGTTTTTACGCGCAGGTCAAGCTCGATCTTCCAGTCAAAGACACGCTTAAGCTCGCGCAACGCGCCCAGGCGTATCGCCTTGATCATCTCGCCGCCGGCACCCACGACAATGCCCTTTTGCGACTCCCGCTCCACGCTTAAAAAGGCGCGCACCCAAAGATTTTCCCCGTCAAGCTCCGCGTCGGCAATTTCCACATAGAGCGAGTGGGGAAGCTCCTGACGCAGGCGGTTGATCGCCTGTTCCCGGATAATCTCGGCAATGCGGAACTCCACCCCCTGATCCGTGTAGTACTCCTCGCCGTAGGGGGCATCCCCATCGGGAGCCTGCGCGAAAAGCGCGTCAAGAAGCTCCTCGATACCTTCGTTTTTCAGGGCAGAAACCGCAAAACCGCGCCCCTCGGCGAAGCCGGGCAACTTTTCCCGCAGGAATTCCAGCGTGCGCCCCACATCCGCGCCAGCGGCATCGGTTTTGTTGATCGCGCAAAGCGTCTTGGCCGAAAACCCGGCCAAGGCCGCCGCGATTTCTTCTTCTTCCCGGCCCGGCGCACGGGATGCGTCCAGAACATAAAGCACAAGATCGCAGTCGGCAATGGTGCGGTCGGAGACCTCCCTCAGCTTTTTGTTGAACTTTTTTTCCGAACTGTGGCGGCCGGGAGTGTCAACAAAAACAAGCTGACCCTTTTCGCGGTTGGCGATTCCCCGAATCGCATTGCGCGTAGTCTGCGGAACCGCGCTTACAATGGCGACCTTTTCCCCGCAAATCTGGTTCAAAAGCGTGGACTTGCCGGCAGAAGGCCGCCCGACAAGAGCCACAAAAGCGGCTTTCTTCATCAAACTCATTGCCCTCCCCCCGCCGCCGGCATATCCCCCGGTGCCGCGTCCGCCGGCTCGTCAACAAGCGAGCTTATGTCGCCCTCCCCCTTGAAGCGCAAAACGTTCACCATGAAAATATTGAGCTTGTTCACAATGTTCGGCGGCAGAAGGTTCCCGTCCACCTCTACCGAAAGAAGCGGATAGTTGCGCTCCCGCGCCCAGGGGGTAAAAATCCCTTCGATTACCCGGCCAATAAGACAGGCAAAGGGGCTGATGTTTATAATGCCCGAATAGCCCGCCGCCATTGCCGCCGCCGCCGAGCCGGAAGAAACGGCAATCTCGGAGTTAAGCTCCAAGTTTACAAAATGCTCCTGCGTGTAGCCCATGATAACATTCATGTCGTGGGGCGTTTCCGGGATAAGGCCGGTCGGCCCCAAAATCGAAAGCGCCTTTTTTTCCACCGAGTGCTTCCACCATCTTTCCAGCTTGAGCTTTTTGCCGTCAATCCAAGGCTGGGAGAAAAGCCCCCCCCCCCCC
>WRKI01000175.1 GCA_009778155.1 Spirochaetota bacterium | reverse complement strand
CATAGACGAGATGGAAGCGAACCCGCCAAGAAGGCTCTTCGGCTTTTTGCGAAGAGACTAGCCTTCCCGGCGGGCGGCCGTGCCCGCCGGCCGGCCTTACCTGCACAAAATTACAGAGACATCGTTCACATTCGTTCCCGTGGGGCCGGTCTTTATAAGACCGCCGGCAGCTTCCAGCCCCGCGTAGGAGTCGCTTGCGTCGATAATGTCTTGGATTTTAAGCCCTTTTTCCCGAAGCCTTGCGGCGGTGCTTCCGTCAACAATGCCCCCGGCGGCATCCGTGGGGCCGTCAGTCCCGTCGGAGCCAACCGAAAAGACAAGCAGGTTTTCAAGGCCGGCAATCCCGTCGGCCGCCGCCAGAACAAGCTCCTGATTGCGCCCCCCCTTGCCCTTGCCGCGAACATTTACGACAGTTTCCCCCCCAAGAATCACCGCGCAAGGCCGCTTGAACGAATGCCCGCCAGAGCCAATCTGCTTTGCAATGGAAGAAACCAAACGCCCGGCCTCCCGCGCCTCGCAATTCATCTCGGAACAAAGAACGAAAGGAGCGTAGCCAAGCTCGGAGGCGACAGCCGCCGCGCTTTCGGCCAAAGTCCGCACGCTGCCTGTGATCACCGTTTTTACATTGTCCAGAGACTTCGGCGTTTCCTTGGAAAAATACTCCCGCATCTTGTCGCTTACGATTAAATTGTATTTTTTGACAACCGCCAGAACATCCTCCGTCGTGGCCATGTCCGGAGCCGCCGGCCCGGATGCAATCGAGTCCAGCCTGTCGCCAAGCACGTCCGAGAGCACCACCGTAAAAACCTTTGCCGGCGCGCAAATTTGCGCAAACTTTCCCGCCTTCACACTGGAAAGCCGCTTGCGGATCATGTTAATCTCGACAATATCCGCCCCGCAAGCCAAAAGCTGAGAGTTAATCTCGACAATGTCCGCCAGGGACAGGCCCGGCAAAGGCTGTTCAAAAAGCGCCGAGCCGCCGCCGGAAATCAGAAACAAAAGCTCGTCCCCCGCGCCAAGACCCTGCGCCATCTCCACAGCCTTGGCCGTGCCGGCAATAGTGTTTTCGTCGGACAGCGGATGGCCAGCCTCGATAATCTCCATGCCGGGGATCTCCCCCGAGGCGTGCCCGTACTTCGTGATGACAATGCCCCTTTTTATCCTGCCGCCCAGCTCCGCCTGCGCCGACTGAGCCATCGTCCATGCGGCCTTGCCTATGGCGGCAAGATAAATGTTGCCGGAGAACTCGTGGTTTTTGAGCGCGGCCTTGACCGCCGCCTGCGGCATATTCGCTTCGATCACCCGCTCTACAATAATTTTCGCGTCTTTGTGAAGCGCGTCCATGTGTGAAACTGCCATGTTACCTCCTATCTCTTATCTATTCGACAACCATAACGCCAATCCCGTCCGGGATAGTCGTAACGGTGGCGCCGGGATTGCCCAGCATATCTTCGGCCATTTTAAGCGCGGCGGCAAGGGAAGACGCCGGCGTCATGTGCAAATCGCGCACCATTTGGTCGGGCGCGTCCGAGACGAAGATCACCTTGGCGTGCTTTAGAACACGCGCGAAAATTTGCGACTGCCACTGGTCTACGCGGGTGCGCTCTTTCGGAGTTTTCATGAAAGTTTCCAGCATACGGTCGAGATTTTTTTCCTCGCTAAAAGTTTTGTAAAACTCCTCGCCGCCGTGCCCGTCGTTGGACTTTGCCAGCATGATGATAACCCCGTCCTTTTTTACCGTGGCCTCCGCCGCCGTCATCCCCTTAACCGCCTGATAAATGTTTTGATCCAAGGGATAGCCGCCGTTAGTCGAAACTGCAATGTCGGCAAGAATCGGCTTAACCGCGCATTTAGAAGCGAGAAAGGCCGCGCCCTGCCTGTGCGCCGCATCGCAGTCGCCGGCAACCGCGTGAATCACCTCTTTTTCGGCATTCAGAACCACGTTGCAGATAAAAATCAATTTTGCGGCTTTTGCGGCAAAAATCATGTCGATATGCACCGGGTTCCCGTCCAAAACGCCGGTGCGGGCATTCGGGTGCGCGATAAACTCGGCATTGTGATTGTAGACAACCGTTTCGCGCGACGTTACGCCGGGGAAGACGCTTTTGCGCCCGCCGGAAAAGCCGGCGAAAAAATGCGGCTCGATAAAACCCTCGGACACAAGCAAATCGGCCTCGACCGCCATGCGGTTGATCACCATTTCGCCGCCGGAAGGCAGTTTGCCAATATTCACGACATCGGCACTGTCGCAGTCGTGCAGGACGATTTTTTCCCGGCCGATAATGTCCGCGCCAAACTTGTCGGCCAGCTCCGCCTGGGTAGTCGCCCTGTGGCAGCCTGTGGCGATCAGTATCGTGATGTCGGCCGCCGGGTTGCCCTTGCGTATTTCGGCCAGCATTCTTGGCACGATGATTTTGCTGGGGACCGGCCGGGTGTGGTCGCTTGCGATAAGCACGACTTTGTTTTTGCCCTTTGCCAGAACGTGCAGCGGCTCGCTGGCGACCGGGTTGGCCAGAGCGTCGTCCACCAGCGCCTCTTGGCTTTTTTCGGCGCGGTAAGAATGCAGGTGGGAAAGAATCTCGCCTTTGTGCCTGTCTTCCGGTATTTCAAGCGTCAAATGGTCTTTGCCGTAGGGCAAGTGAAGTTTTTTCGTTTTCATGGCTTCTCCTTTAATGCGGAACTAGCGAGAAACGCTAGCGTCCCCCGCAACTTCATTCTACCAGAAAAAAGCCGAAAAAGCAATCGTCTGCCAAGCACCGCCGCGACAAACGCATGAACGGCACGAGCCTCGGAAATATCTCACACAAAGGCACAAAGACACGAAGGCACAAAGGATAGCTTAGAAAGTGCCGCTTCATTCCTACATTATCCCCTATTATGCTTTATTGTGAGGCAAAAGGAAGGCTCAGGCCTTAACCCCCTTAGTGCCTTTGTGCCTTCGTGCCTTGGTGTGATAAAAATGGGAGTAAATTCCGAAGAAGGCTTTCTTTTTGCGTTTTTGGCCGGAAGTTCACTCAGCCGCCGTGTGGCTTTGCCCTGAGCGCAGGGCGGCCTCGAAGTCTGCCGCCAGAATGCTGTCGAAGTCGTATTTTTCAATGTCCTCGTAGCCGGGGTCGGTAAAGGCCATCTCGAAATAAGTG
Source organism: Spirochaetota bacterium (assembly GCA_009778155.1). Classification (GTDB taxonomy): domain Bacteria; phylum Spirochaetota; class Spirochaetia; order Treponematales; family Breznakiellaceae; genus WQXQ01. The sequence continues at coordinate 4,177 of WRKI01000175.1, read as the reverse complement.
GCAAGCCGGATCGTCTGGTCGTAGTCGGCAATGGCGCGTTCTATGTCGCCGGTGTAAAAATAAGCGTTCCCCCGGCTGAAGTAAGCCAGAACGCAATTGTGGTCAAGCCGAATAGCCTCGGTCAAGTTTACAATGGCACTGTTTAAGTCGCCCATCCAAAAATGAGTAATACCGGTGCCAAAATGCGCCTTCGCGCTCTTAGGGTCAAGCCGGATCGCCTCCGTTAAATCCGCCAGGGCATTTTCAAACTCGTCAACCCAGCCGTGTGCGTAGCCTCGGTTGGTAAACGCCGCCGTGGCACCGGGGTCAAGCCGGATTGCCTCGCTAAAATCCAGTATAGCCAGGTGAAAATCCCCGCGGTTAAAAAAGATCATGCCCCGTTCAATATAGCTTTCTGCATCTAGCAGCGCTGGCCTTTTTTGAAACATCGCCATTCCTTCCTTCCTGCATTATACACTTTCCGCAAAAAAAAATCAAGCCGTTTGTGTCCTCTTCTATCTGATTTTAGACAGCTACAAAACGGGGGTTCCCGAAAAAAAATCTGGGAATTTGCGCCATTCCCTTAAACTTTCGGCCGTGCTATAATATCCCCATGATACAAAACTATCCAGATGCCATAAACAACCCCTCGCTGACGGGGGCGGAAAGGCTTGCCGCGCTCAAAGCACACGAAGATGCGGGCGGGCGGGCGAAAAAGCCTGACCGCGCCGGCGGCACAGAGATAAACAACCACATCCACACGATTTACAGCTTTAGCCCCTACAGCCCCAGCGCGGCCGCGCTCTTGGCGCGAGATGCGGGGCTGGCGGCGGCCGGCTCGGTGGATCACGACTCTATCGCCGCCGCCGGCGAAATGCTGGCCGCCTGCGAGATTTTGGGCATTGGCGGCTGTGTCGGCGCGGAACTGCGGGTGAGCATGGCCGGCTCAGGCGGGCAGGCCAGCGCCTTCGCTTCAAGAAAAATCAACAATCCCGATTCCGCCGGGCTTGCCTATATGACCGTTCAGGGGGTGCCGAAACAGCACGTCAAAAAAATGGCGGACTTTCTGGCTCCCATTAGGGGGCAGCGGCTAAAGCGCAGCCGCGCCATGACAGTTTCAGCTAACGTCTTCCTGCGCGAGGCGGGGCTTGCGCAGATCGACTTTGACGCGGATATTGTCGCCCGCTCCAAGTATGCTGAAGGAGGCGGCGTTACCGACCGGCATATTCTTGCGGCGATGGCGGAAAAACTGATAGACAAATTCGGCAAGGGGGCGCAGATGCCGGACGCGCTAAAGGCAAAGTTCAACATAGCCGCCCCGGCAAAGCTGGCCGCTCTGTTATGCGATACGGAAAACCCGCACTATCTTTACGATTTGCTGGGGCTGTTAAAGTCGGAATTTTTACCGCGAATTTTTATTCAGCCGGGTGAAATGGAGTGCATTCCCGCCGAAAAGCTGGCCGCCTTTGCCCAGTCGGTAAACGCTATTGCCGCCTACCCCTACTTGGGCGATGTGGGACAGTCGCCCACCGGGGACAAAAAGGCCGAAAAGTTCGAGGACGAATATATTGAAGAACTTTTTGCCGAAGTTTCCCGGCTGGGGCTTCGCGCGATAACGTATATGCCGCCGCGTAACACGCCGGAGCAGTTACGCAACATAAGAAAGCTGGCCGCGCAGTGGGGCTTTATGGAGATTTCCGGCGTTGACATAAACAGTTCGCGCCAGTCCTTCAATTGCCCCGAAGTTCTTTCCGACGAATGCCGGCATTTAATAGACACAACTTGGGCGTTAATCGCCCACGAAAGGCTTGCCAGCGCGGACGAGCGCCACGCGCTTTTTTCGGCGGAAAACCCGCTTGCCGCGATGCCGCTTTCCGAGCGTATCGCCTGTTATGCGAAGTTTGGGAAAAGGCTGGACTTGCGCCGCCCGGATGAATCTGCCGCGCAGATTGCGCTAGAAATCGAAAAAGGAGACATAACATGAATGCAGAAACGGCCGCCGCCTTGGTTCGCGGCCTTTGTATAGACCTTTCGGGGAAACCTCAGTTCGTGGTGTCCGATCCGTTAGCCGAAACGCCATCCGCAGCCGGCACGCTCTCTTTGGAGTTAGATGATGGCGATGCGCTAGATCGTGCCGCAGAAAAAATACGCGCCTGTTATGCGGCTTGGAAAAAATTGCAGGGGGAAAATTCCGAAGAGCCGGCCGGCGAAGTTATTCTTCCCGCCTGCGCCAGTCTTGCGGTTTCCGGCAAGAGTGCCGCTTTGTACTGGATCGACGGCGACTTTGACAGCGCAAACAGGCGGCGGCTGGAAAAAAATGCCGTTCCCAGAAAGCTGAATGCCGCAAGAGAAAGCGGTGTAATTTTGCCGCAAGAACGCGCCGAAATTGTAAAAAACAAGGTTGCCCTTGTTACTGGCGCGGCGCAGGGTATTGGCGAGGAGATTGCGCGAAATTTGGCCGCCGCCGGCGCCTTTGTCTTTATTGCCGATCTTAACACCGGCGCGGCAGAAAATTTATCGCAACAGATTAACGACGATGCCGGCCGCCGCGCCGCCTTCGCCCTTGGCGTGAATGTCGCCGATGAAAAATCCGTACAGGCCATGTTCGACGCTGTCGCCAGAACAACCGGCGGGCTTGATCTCTGTGTCAGCAATGCCGGGGTTCTTCGCGCGGGCAGTGTTCTGGAGCAGGAGCTTTCCGATTTTCAGTTTGTAACTGACATAAATTATACGGGGTTTTTTATCATGGCCAAACACGCAGGCCGGCTTTTGCGGAGCCAGCACTGCGCTGCGCCCGCCTGGAAAACCGACATTGTGCAGATTAACTCAAAGTCCGGCTTGGAAGGCTCCAACAAAAACGGGGCTTATGCCGGCGGAAAGTTCGGCGGGATTGGCCTTGTCGCAAGTTTTGCGATGGAGCTTGTCGAGTACAATGTCAAGGTAAACGCTATTTGCCCTGGGAATTTTTTGGACGGGCCGCTGTGGTCGCACCCGGAGAAGGGGCTTTTTGTGCAATATCTTAACACGGGAAAAATCCCCGGCGCGAAAACGCTGGCCGATGTCCGTGCCGCATACGAAGGGCGTGTCCCCATGAAACGCGGCTGCACGGGCAAGGATTTGGTTCGCGCGCTTTTTTACATTGTCGAACAGCAATACGAAACAGGCCAGGCTCTTCCGGTAACGGGCGGCCAGATCATGATGCACTAGGGAGGGGGTTATGGATTTTAGCGCGTTGGATGCCGTCTCTAACGATAACGCAGAGCCTTCTAGGGAGGATTTTGATCGGTTGGCAAGTCCGCAAGAGTTGCATTACATTGCAGAAAATCACAATTGGGACAGCGGGAGCACCGTTTTGCAGTGGATTGCCCAAAGCCCTCTTTGCAGCGAGGCGACAGCCCTCATGATTTTCTGGCGGGCGCAGCCTTATGACTTTACCGGATACGGCTGGAATGCAAAGCCGAAGCATAACGGCGATGTGTTCGCTTTGATTAAAACCGTCATGCAAAACTTCCAAAAAGGTTTTTACCAGAAAACGGCTATCCGGTACGACCCGAAGGGGGATATGCCAAAGGAGATTCCTGAAATAGTGTTTGCCGGCAGCGGCGGGGAGGAGCCGTATATTTACTACGATGCGAAAGACAGTTTTACACTGCAAGGCGATTACTTGGAAGGCTCGCTGTCCATGTGCAACGACAGCATGGAGTTGTATAACATTGTTCACACACTGCGGCACAATGTGTTGCTTGAAAATCACAAAAATATACTGGAGCACAGGCATTGCGACAAGGGCATTGCGCTGTTCATTTTTTGGAAGCTAAAGTGCTACAATTATGACGAGGGTTACATTGCAGACAAGGTTTTGAACGGCGGGTACGAAGAGCGTATAAAATACACGCCGGACGATTACCGGAAAGGGAAATGGGAAATCCCGGAGATTATGAAGCTGGAAGTCAAATAGGGGGAAGAGCGACAGATCATGTCGCGCTGGCGGCGCGGGCGGGGAATTTTCCCCGCTTGCAGGCTTTCCTGCCAGCCGGCTGCCCCCGCTAGCCAGCCCTAGGGAGCGGCGGGACAAGGAACACGCCGGCCTATAAAGGCAAGCACGACAAACGCATGAGTGCTCGAGCTTCTGAATTTTCTCCCATTTTAATCACACGAAGGCACAAAGGCACTAAGGCACAAAGTACAGATTAGGGAG
>WRKI01000174.1 GCA_009778155.1 Spirochaetota bacterium | reverse complement strand
GCGTTTTACGGCGGCTCCGCGCCAGCTTTGATTCCGGCACTGTGCCTGTGGAGAAGCTGCGATGACCCGCCGGAAGATATTGCACGCAAGGGCTTGGCGTTTATAAAAAAGCATTCCACATAAGCCTGCCGCAAGCGCACTTCTATACTTAAGGCAACCTCCAAAACCACATCTGGGTTTTTTGGAGGTTGCCTTATTGCAAGGAAAGCTCACCTGAAGAAATCTGCTGCGTTTCTCGCAAAGACTATTGCAAATAGCACTATGATTAATGCGATATGCGCTATCGGCGAAAAGCTTAAAAGCACAAGGCTTTTAGATTTCAGCGTTAAGACTAGCGACAATGCAAATGTAACCGGGTAAATTGCCGCAAGTATCTGCACTACAGCGAATATTGTAGACATACCTTCGCCAAACATACTTCGTATGTTTAGGTTGTTCACTATAATAGAGTTGTTCGGAAACTTCAGTTTCCGAACAACTTCAGCTTTAAAAAGCACTTTTTTAGGGCAAAAGCCCTAAAAAATGCGAGACTTGTTCGAGAACCATCGGGTTCTCGAACAAGTCCAATATGCAACGAAAGCGGAAGAGGCAAGGCAAAAAGGATATACAAAGGGATGGCTGCCAGAAAGTTGTTGTTGAATTTTATCGCTGCAAAAACTGTAGAAGCGCCGATCAGAACGGCAGTTGCCGTTATCCAACTTATCCATAGCCCGAACAAGACTTGCGATAAAAGAAATCCTGCCGCCGCCAAGGATAAAGAGAAAATTATCAACAGCCTTATGTTAAGTTCCACCATAAGTTAATTTTAACACAAATGCCGTTTTCTGTCCAGCCAGCCGTCTCACCAGTATCAAAGCAGGGGCTTTCCCGCTGGGCAGAGGCTCTCGAAGCAAAGCCTCCGTGGTTTTCCCTTCCTTTGCTAATATGGAGAATTGCTGCGTCAAAAGCAACTGCACGGCTTTGCCCCCTTCCGCCAGCTCCCTCAGACCCCCTTCCACGGGGCTTTTCTTGCATGGTTGGAGTTAAAGGGAAAATGTCCAAGGCCGCCTTGCCGGTTTAACCGAGGCGGAACTTTGCTAGGCGATGTTTTCTGCCAACAAAGCCGCTTCGATTATCTGCTCCCGCAGCGGCGCGGAACCCCCGACAGGCGGGAACTCAAGCTGTAAGGTCGCCGGGCGGCTCGCGTGAAATTTACGGGGTAAAAAACGCCCCGTTGCTAAGAAAACGATGAGGGAAACGCTGATTAGCGTCGAGTTAATCAGCGTTTCCCTAGGCCCCTAGCCTTCCCGGCCGGTTGACTTTTTTTCCGCAAGGCGTTATACTGCAAAAATGCCTAGCCGCTTTGTCAGACCCGCTTCAAAAAACAGCTCTTGCCGGAGCGTTTAACAATGGAGGTGCGAATTGTGGAAACCAATGCCAGCCGTCTAACTATAGTAAAAAAACTAAGGCTGCTATTAGCGCTAATAATAGCCGCTTTTGTGGCACTAATGACCTACAGCACGCTTTTTACAAGAAACATGAGGGAGCATCACAACTACCTTGCAGACCATGTTCTGGAACGCAACGTCCTTTTGTCAAATATGCAATGGGACTTCAGAGTGCTGTCCGGCATAATGATCAATTCCTTTAACAACGCCTACTGGCTGGCCGCCGCCGGCGAAGAAAGCATAAACGCCCTTCACGCCGAAGTAGACAGCAGAATCGGCAGCCTTGTCGAGCAAGGCCGCCAGTACATAAATGCCCTGACAGAAGACATCCACATGGAAGACCTTGTAGGCGCAGGCGTTAGGGGGCAGGCGGTTTCCGTTATGGAAACGATTCTGGCAAACCTAAACGAAGTCCACCAATACTATAGAATTGATCCGGCCACCGTGCAAGATGCCGTGTTTGCCCCCATGTTTGCAAATTTCGCAACCCCCGTGATCAACCATTTAGAAGAAATCCGGGAACTCAACCTGGGGTCAATAACGGCGGTAAGCGAAAATATGTCCGAAAGGCAAAGCGAGTTCCTCTGGATCAACTTGGCCGCCTTTGTCTTAGCCATACTTATAATCCTTGCCGCTTCTTGGCTCATAACAGACAACCTGAAAAAGCGGGTACTGCGCTTTGAAGCCAAAGCCGAGCGTATAAAAAGCGGCGACTTTGACACCGACATCCACGATGGCGGCAAAGACGAGCTAAGCCGGCTCTACAACGCAATGGACGACGTGGTAAAAGTCTTCAGCGGAATGATATGGCAAGTTACCAAGGTCGCCAACGATATAAGCGCCGGCAAGGTCGAGGCGCGTCTGGAAGAATCAAACTTTGAAGGCAGCTTTCACAAGGCGGCCGTTTCGATAAACCGGCTGGCCGAAGACGTAATGAAGGCGGGCGAGGCAAAAGCCGGGCAAGAGTATTTGGAACACGTTCAGTTCATGCTGGATACCGTGCCGCTTGTCGTAACAACTTGGGACACCAACGCCCATGTAGTAAACTGCAACGAAGAAGCCGCAAGAAGATACAAGTTCGCCAGCAAAGAGGAGTACATCGAAAATTGGTACAAAAGCACCCCGCCGGTACAGCCCTGCGGCACGCTGTCGGCACTCAAGGCAAAACGCTACCACGAAGAAGTGTTTGAAAAAGGCTACGCCCAAATCGACTGGATGCATCATGACGTGGAAGGCAACCTGATCCCCTCCGAAATACACTGTTTCAGAAAAGACTTTATGGGGCAAAAAGCCTTGGTCTCTTACGCCATCGACAAACGCGACCACTACAAAGCGATAGAAGAAGCCCGGAAATCGGCCGTTGCCGAAGATAGCTCCAAGGCGAAAAGCCGGTTCTTGGCGCGAATGAGCCACGAAATACGCACCCCGATAAGCGCGGTTTTGGGCATTTCCGAAATCCAACTGCAAAACCCCTCCCTGCCAATGGCGATCGAGGAATCCTTTGCAAAGATTTACAGTTCGTCGCAAATTTTGCTGGGCATCGTAAACGACATTCTTGACCTTTCCAAAATCGAATCTGACAAAATGGAGATTATGAACGAGCATTACGAGACAGCAAGCCTGATCAACGACATCGTGCAGCTTAACGTTTTCCGCATAGGCAGCAAGCAAATCAAGTTCGAGCTAGACATAGACCCAGGCATCCCCAGCCTAATGGTAGGCGACGAGCTTCGCATAAAACAAGTCATGAACAACCTGCTTTCCAATGCGTTTAAATACACGGAATCCGGGCGCGTAAACCTTGAAATAAAGTTTTTGGAAAGAGAGGGCGAAAGCTTCCTGTTCTTTAAGGTTGCCGATACCGGTTGCGGCATGAGCGAAGACGACTTAAAACAGCTTTTTACGGAGTTCGCCCGGTTTAACGAAAACAAGCACCGTAATATAGAAGGAATCGGGCTTGGCATGGCCATTGTCGAAAGCCTGGTCAAACTAATGGACGCCAAAATGAACATAGAAAGCGAGGTAGGCATAGGCACAACAATCCAGTTTGAATTGCCGCAAAAAAGGGCTAGCGACGATGTTTTGGGGCAGGAGATGGTTGACAATCTAAAAAACTTCAAAATGTCCCAACGCTTTGCCTTCAAAGGCATGATGTTCAAACCCGAACCCATGCCCTACGGCAGGGTGCTTGTGGTGGACGACGTGGAAACAAACCTTTATGTCGCCCAAGGGATAATGTCCTTTTACAACCTTAACGTGGAAACCTGCGGCAGCGGGCAGGCCGCGCTGGACTTGGTAAAAAAGGGCAATATTTACGATGTTATTTTTATGGATCAGATGATGCCGGGCATGGACGGTGTAGAGACGACAAAGCAGATACGCAAACTGGGTTACAAAAACCCCGTGGTCGCCCTTACGGCAAACGCGCTAATAGGCCAGTCGGAAATGTTTATCGAAAACGGCTTTGACGGTTTTATTTCCAAGCCGATTGACACCTCGCACCTTAATTCCATTTTGAACAAGTTCATACGCGACAAACAGCCGCACGAAGTTGTGGAAGCCGCGCGTAAAAATGCGGAGCAAAAGGAGCAGGTGCAAGACAGCATGAGGGATTTTGAAAGGTCCATACTCAGGGAATTTGGAAAAAGCCAGAAGAACGCCGCGTTGGACATAAGGAGAGCTTTCGAGGTGGGCGACATCGTTTCCTGCCGGCGCTTTGCCCACACGCTAAAGGGTCTTGCCCGGACAATAAAAGAAGAGGCGCTGGCCTTCACGGCAAGCAAACTGGAAGACATTTTCGAGAAAAACGAAAACCTTGAAGCAGTCGGCTTGCTTTTGGACAAGCTGGATACCCAGCTTGCCGCAGTCTTGGCAGGAATTCCCCCCGAATCGAACCCGCTGGAGTTTGCCGGCAATGGGGAGGAATTCGATCTGGAAAAAGTGCTGGCCAGCTTAGAGCCGCTTTTGCAAGAAGACAGCGCGGATTCCCTGGAAGCCGCCAAGCAGTTGAAGTCGGTTCCCCAGGCGGCAATACTGATAAGACAAATCGAAGAGTACGATTTTGAAGGCGCGTTAAAGAACCTGCCGTTTTTAAGAAAGGTCGCTTCATAGAAGCGCCGCTTCATAGAAGCGCCGCTTCATAGCGTCGCCGGCTCTACGAGGCGCGGCCCCTTAATCGAGGCCGCGCCAGCCGGTCAGCCGCTATCCGTGCGCACAAGCGTAGCGGAAATATCCGTTGCCCATTTGCGGTCGGCCTTGTCTTTGTAATAGAAAGACAAGAGGAGAATCTCGCTATTGTATATGGCCATGTGCATAGTGGAAAAAATCTTCTCGCCGCCTTCGGCAACCTCCTCCTTGTGCAAAATCGTGGAGATAATGTCCGGGTTTTTCAGGGGGAAAGGCACAAGCGTCCCCTCTTGCGTTTTGGTAATGCCGGCCATGATCTCTTCTTTCGACCTTTTAATCCCGCCTTCCAAGCCGGCGTTGGCGCAGGTTATGCGCATACCCCTGCCCTCTTGCCAAAAAGCAACACTGCCATCTTCGGTAACGTCTAAGTGCATTTTTCCGTTGTGGTTAAACCCCCAGCCGTTAATGTAGCTTGTTATCATGCCGCGCTTGTAGCCCCAGGCCGGCTTTCCAATGTTTGTAAAACGCGATTTTATCGTTTGCACCAAGTCGTCGCCGGCATCGTCATCTGAAGGCTCGGCTTGCTCGGCAGGCCTTGCTAGCTGTGCTAGTTCCAGCCACTCCGCCACGGGATAATCCAAGCCGGGGTCTAGCGCGTAAGCCTTTTCAAGAGATTCCAAAGCCGAGCCTATCATCTGCGCTTCCAAGTCTGTAAACGCCTCCAGCCAGTTGATTTCGCAAAGCATTAGGCTAAAGGCCGCGTTCCTAAAAAAGAGCGCGTCCTGCTCCTTGTTCCACCAAATGAAAAAAGCGTGTCCGACCAAGTCCCCCGCTTTTGCGCTTTCAAAAAAACTTTTTTCGAAATAGCCAAGCGGGCAGGCAACCTTATCCCCGGAAAACACCGGCATCCAGTTACTGGGAAAAGAGACCGTAAGGTTTTCAACTTCCTCACTTTGTTCCATTATATTAACCACGGTGTGGCTGGTCGCGTGCAGCCAGGCCTCCATGTGGTTTTGAAGCTCGGCAAAATCGCGGGTTTTGTAATACCCGGTTTGGTCATCCACCCTTGACGGCTGCATATCAATCGTATCCATAAGCTCGATCAAATAAGCGTGGTATCCCGGCCCTGCGCCGTTGGTTTTTGCGGAAATATGCAACTCGCCGTTTGTCCATTCGCCCAAAATGGCTTCCGTGAACGGCGCAAGTCTTACGCTAAAGTCCGTCTCGTTAAACCGGCACAAAGGCTCCCACTCAGGAACAGGCGGGGGCAAGTTTTTGAAAAACTGCTCGTAATGCGCTTTTTTCGTCCTGCCGATTCGCCCGATGTTAAACCGCATTGAAAAACCCAAACTCATAAAAACCCCTCAAGCAAATTGATTCGCCGGCCAAGCCCTAAGTTTGGGCTTGGGCTTGCGGCCTAAATGTGCAAATTTTTAGGGCTTTGCCCTAAAAATTTGCGAGACAATGGAGAGAACGTAAGCTCTCTCCATTGTCCATTATACAAGTTCTTTTAAGTTGTCGCTAGAGGCCGCCGCAAGAGATTCAAAAAGTTCAAGAGAAGATTCAAGATATGAGCGAAAGGGATCGGCGGCCTTTGCCGTGCCGGCGGCATTGTCGGCCGAGCCGCCGGCCTTTAGATTTTCGGCCGGGGGGAAGAGAAAACCGGCCACTTCTTTAACCTCGCTGTTTGAAACACTTTGCAGAATTTCATCAAGCTCTTTCAAGATGCCATTTTGAGCGCCGGGCTTTGTTTTGCCCGCCAAGGCGCGGCGGGCTACACTTGCGCCTTTTTCCGAGGCCTCTTTTACCTGTTCAAGCCCGCGCCGCAAAACCGAAAGGGCCTTTTCGTATTTGTCAGCCCTGGATTGAGCCGCCTGCCGGTCGAAAAAATCCGCGTCGATCTTGGCAAAAGCCGCTTGAAGCCTGTCGTCGATCTCTTGCCGGCGGGGCGGCAGTGCAAGAAACTGCTCGATTCCCGCCTTTTCGATGTTGGCAATGGCAAGGCCGCTTGAAAAAAGCCTGAAGTTTCGCAGGCCGGCCGCCTGCCGGAAACGGTTTTCAAACCATGCGGCGTAAAGCGAAAGCCGCTTGTCGGTTAAAACAGGCTCGCCGCCAGCGCCGGGGGCGTAAAAAGAGCCGCCGTTTCGCAAAGCGTCCGCCAGCATTGTTTCGGCGGGCTTTAACCGCCGCGACTGCGCCGAAATAATGCTTTCAAAAAGCGCCCCGCGAAAATGGGTTTTAAGGCCGGGAAAGGCCAAGTCCAGCCCCGCTATCCATATTTCACTTGGAGCCAAGGTGCGGCAAAAATCCCAGGCCGTCGTCGCCACCGAGCCGCCCGCCCCGAGCGCGCCCTTGGGGTCTACGCGGCTTTCGATAAAACTGCCCAGGGGGAAAAGCGAGCCGCACAAAAACCGCCCTTTGAAAGGGAGCCTTAACACCGGCGGGTACACTGCCGACTCTGCAATCAGCCTTGTTTCGCCGCCGGTTAGGCAGGTGTCCAAATGGCGGCTGTTCCAAAACTGAGGGTCAACGACAACGACAAAGTCCGGCGCAACGCCGTTTTTTACAAAGAAGCGCATGGATGTATCGACAGCGACAACGATAGCCCTTTGCCGAATTTCACCAAGAAAGGGAAGAGCAGAATCCAAGCTAGGCCCCCCGGCGGCTAAAAATACCGGCAAAGCTACGGAGCGTGCAAATTGGGCTTGCCCAATTTGCGATGCAAAAGGAGCCTGCTCCTTTTGCAC
>WRKI01000173.1 GCA_009778155.1 Spirochaetota bacterium | reverse complement strand
AAGTCTACCGGGAAGCGGGCGTAAGGGAATACTGGATACTAGACCCCGAGCGCAAAAGCCTGCACGCTATCGATTTCAAAAACGGCGAACCCGCGCACCGTTTCTACAGCGAGACAGACAGCGCACCTGTGCAAATTTTCGACGATCTCTTCATCGCGCTTGCCCCAGTCTTTGCCGAATAGCGGCGGCTGGCGAGCCGGCAGACTGCGTTAATAGAACATCATAAGTATTTTATGAAGTATCTTTACAAGCTCTTTTCGCGGCATAGCCAGCCCCGTATTCAGCCAATCTTCCAATATGCCGATAAGGCCGTACATGATAAAAAGATATTCCATTTCATCATATTTTGAAATTTTCCCTGCATATCCTTTTTGAAACATTTTTTCGCGGAGAACCTTTTTTAACTTTCGCACAAGCTTGCCGTAGCTGCCCGAACCCGTTACCAGTAAAAAAACCTCTTTGTTGTCGGCAGTGTATTTTGTAATTATTTCGGCCAACTTTACCAAATCATCGGCGTTAGTAACGGGATAGGGCTGCTCCTCAAATATTTCAATCAAGCCCCCGTAAAGTTCGCTCTCTATGTAGTCGTATAAATCATATATATCGTTATAGTGCAAATAAAAAGTCCCGCGCCCCAAGTCCGCTTCTCGGGACAACTCCGCCACAGTAATCTTGTTCAGGGGCTTTTTTTTGAGAAGTTCCAAAAAAACCTTCTTAATCGCCATTTTAGATTTAGCCGCGCGCCTGTCTTCCATCGTATTCTCCTTAATTTTAATGGACAAATTTGCATGATGTGTATATTATCGCACACCTGCAAAATAATTGTCCATTGTGTTTAATAGCCTGCTTCATTATACTGTACACATGAGGCTTTGTAAACACCTGTTTATAAAACGTAATAAGGAAGGTCGGGCGTTGGTTGAAGCTGTAATTAACAGCCTTGATAAAAAATTGAAAGCGGGAAGAGGCAATGCAAATTTCAAAAGCGAAAAGAATGTTTTTTCACAGAGTCGAAGCGGCAGGAATAGTCATTTTGTACGGGCTGTCCGCGTATTTCGTTGCATACAAATTGCTGGCGGACGAAATCGTCATGTTGTACGCATACATTTGGAACATCGCCATCATAATAGAATACTGCCTTATTGTGCTGATTGTGTTTGGCAGTTTTATCGAAGAGTTTTTTAGGGATGACAAACGTGTCGGAAAAATTTCATCCAAGCTCATGGAAACAGCAGCAAGAATAAGAAAGGAGTGTAAAAAATGAGTGAAACAAAGACCGTCGAAACAAACGAAGCTAAAGCCGCGGGTATTCCCGTTAGCGACAGCGATCTTAACACAAAAGAAGGCATCCAGCTTTCCGAAAATTTGCAACAAACTGATACGACTGCGGACGCCGCGCCTAAAAAAAAGAAAAGCGGCATAATCACCGCCATAGCGGTAGCGGCTCTTGCGCTGGCAGGGGGAATTACAGCCGCCGTTTTTCTGTTATCAAGGCCGCAAACCATTAACACGGGAAATGCAAGAGTTACATCAAATCTTGTTCACATAAGTTCTTTAACGCCGGGACGCTTGGAGCGTTTTAACATTTACGAAGGAAAGGTAGTGCAAGCCGGCGCGGTGCTGGGGTGGGCGCAATTCGGCGAGGCTCTAATAAGCCCGGTAGACGGGATTGTTCTTCACACTTTGGCAGTAGTTGGCCAGTTTGTTTTGCCAGGGGAGCCTTTAGCGATCATTGCCGACACGTCCAATATTCACATACAGGCGAACCTAGACGAAACAGACATATACGATATACGGATCGGGCAACCGGCGGCTGTTACAATAGATGTTTTTGGAAACCAAACCTTTACAGGATATGTACGCAGAATAAGACGCGCCAACGAAGTAGAACTTGCGGGGATGCCCGTTAGGATAAATACAGGCGGCACATTCAGGCGGATTATGCAAACCATACCCGTAGAAATTGTAATAACGGACGATGTAGACCTTTCCTTTTTTCTAGGGGCAAGCGCGAGGGTTAGCCTGCCCGTCGGCGCTCCTGTTATAAGATATGTGGGGGAACACCCTGCGGCGGCAAATATCAATCGAATAATTACGGAGGGCTTAGTCGAAAGCGCCGAAAGAAGCACTGTATTTTCTAACCTCGGCTTTATAATCGCAAGAGTATATGTCGAGCCGGGAGATCGTGTGTCGGAAGGCCAAATATTGGCCGCGCTAAACGCCGATGACGCAATGCTCAATGTCGCGCTTGCCCAGGCGGAAAACGCTTTTCTAAATGCAAGGATAGATTTAGAAACAAGGGAAGCCACCCATGAAAGTTTAAGTGCCTTGTACAATGTCGGCGGCATAGCCCGCCTTGAGTTCCGCCAATCCGAAGACGCTCTTGCGTTTGCGCGTAACAATTACAACACCGCCCGCTCCCAACTTGAGACCGCAGAGCTTGCTCTGGGAAGGCTGTTAATCAGAGCGCCCGTAAGCGGTGTAGTAACGGCAGTAAACGCCCGGGAAGGCGCGATAGGTTTGGGGCTTTTGTTCGTTGTAGAAGACACGGACAATTTAAGGGTTAGAACCAGATTCAGGGAATACGACATAATCAGGCTGAATAACGGCATGGAAGTTACGATTAACCCGATTGCGATGAACGGGATTGCGTACACAGGAACAATCAGCAGAATACATCCCGCCGCAGTTAAAAACGAGTTAGGCGAAACTTCGATTATGCCTGTGATTGAGTTCGAAGCTGAAGTAGCCGTAACATCACCCGATACGGGTTTGCGTATAGGCATGACTACAAGGTTAATCATAGACTTGGAAAACGGGGGCGAATTGTGAGTCAAGATTCAACCCAAGCGGATTCCAGCCTTGAAATAAACATAAGCGCCTTTTCGCTGTTAAAATTTTCGCTGCCTACAATAATAGCCAATGTCGCTATGGGCGTATTCGGTGTTGTTGACGGCGTATTCGCAGCCCGTATAATCGATGAATATGCGCTTTCTGCCATAGGTTTGGCATGGCCTTTCATTATGTTTGTGTTAGCGGTAGGGCTTTTGTTCGGCGTTGGCGGAAATGCGCTTATTGCAAAAGAAATAGGTGAAGGTTTTATTGAAAAAGCGCGAAAAAATTTTTCACTTGTGTCTTTTGCAGGGATTCTTTCCGCTGTTTTCTTGGCAGTTTTAGCATGGCTCTTTCCCGGTTTGCTGTTAAACATACTGGGTGTTGATGATTATATGCACGATATGACATGGGAATATATAAGGACTGCCATTCCATTTATGCCCATAATAATGGCAGGTTTTTTGTTTCAGCAGTTTTTTATGACAGAGGGCAAAGCCCATTACGGCATGATAGCGGTTGGAATAGGCGGTGTTACAAACATCATATTGAATGGAATATTGATACCCGCGTATGGTTTACGCGGCGCGGCACTTGCAACCTGTATAGGATATTCTGTTCCTGCTGTTTTTGGGTTTACTTTTTTTACACTTAACAGAAAAGGTCTGTTATATTTTGTGATGCCGAAATTCGACCTTTCCGTGCTTATAGCTACTGCCACTAACGGTGTATCCGAAATGGTAAGCGTGATGGCTACATCAATATCAAGTATAGTGATGAATAACATACTGATGGATTTAGACGGGCCAATGGCGGTCGCTTCCGCTGGCATAATGATGGCGGGGATGAGTATAATGCAAGGCTTTTTCTTCGGTTACACTACCGGTATTTCGCCTATTATAAGCTACAATTACGGGAAAAAAAATCACGACAGGTTAAAGCAAATATTGAACTTAAGCCTTTTGATAACGTCCGTATTGGCTGTAATTACAGTATCTCTTAGCTGGCTGTTTACAGACCGTTTTATACAGGTATACGATATAGACCCTTTGATGTATATTGGCGGTTTTTTGATGGATTTGCCGATTTATGAAATGGCTTTTGACAGCTTGCGTATTCTTAGCTTTGGTTACATCTTCATGGGAATCAATGTTTTTGGCTCTGTGCTTTTTACCTCTCTTAACAATGGCAAAATATCCGGCCTAATTGCTTTCATGCGCGGCTTTGTATTTCTTATAACTTGCCTGCGGGTAATGTCTGCCATTTGGAATGTTGACGGGGTTTGGATGGCAGTGCCTTTGGCGGAAGTGCTTGGAAGTTTTGTTACCGTGTACCTTTTGATAAAGATGAGGAAAGTATACCATTACGCGTAAACAAACCTCATTCCCAAGATTACCCCGGCTAAAAACCCAGAGGCTTAATGCTTGAAGTGCCGCACCCCGGTAAAAACCATCGCGATGCCGTGTTTGTCGGCGGCCTCTATTGCAAGTTTGTCGTTCACGGAGCCGCCCGGCTGTACAATCGCCTTTATTCCGGCGGCGGCGGCGGCGTGTACAACATCGTCAAAGGGCAAAAAAGCGTCCGAGGCCAGAACTCCGGCAGGCGATTTGTCTTTCCACGGGGAGCCTTCCGCCAAAAGAGCCTGGGCGCTGCGCTGCAGAGACTGTGCCGCAGGCCATATCCGGTTCACCTGCCCGCCGCCAATACCCGTGGCGGCCTCATCTTTGACAATAACAATGGCGTTTGACTTTACAAAACTGACAGCCCTCATTCCAAAAATCATGTCGCGTAAAAGGCCGGCATCGGGGGCGCTTTTTGTTACGCATTCCCATTTTTCAAGAAGCAGACGGTCGCTTTGCTGAACCAAAAGGCCGCCGTCCACAGCCGTGCACTCGTGGGATTCCAGCGGGACTTTTTTCAGTTTAATTATGCGAAGGTTTTTTTTGCGTTTGAGTATTTCCAATGCCTGCGGCTCAAAATCCGGCGCGGCGACAATCTCCAAAAACATTTCGCCTAACTTTTCGGCAAGGGCCGCATCGACCTTGCAATTGCAGGCTACAATGCCGCCGAAAATTGAAACCGGGTCGCAGGCGAATGTTTTTTCAAAAGCCTCGCCGAGGGTGTCGCCCAAAGCGATCCCGCAAGGCGTGTTGTGTTTTACCGCCACACAGCAAACCTTGCCGTCCCATGCCGCCTGTGGCACAAAACGTTTGACATCTTCCTCGCCGAATGGTTCCCCCCCCCGGCCCCCCTCGCCGCACAGCCCGAAGGCGCAGGCCGCTTTCCACGCCAAGTCCAAATCCCTTATGTTGTTGTATCCAAGCTCTTTGCCGCCAAGCTGCTCTGCGTCAGCTAACGCGCCAGGGCGGTCTGTGTGCATATAAAGCGCGGCGGACTGGTGGGCGTTTTCACCGTAACGCAGGCTTTGTTTTTTTTCAAGGGACAAAGGCCAGTATGCGGGGTACTCTTCTTCCAGCAAAAATCGGGAGACGGCGGCATCGTAAGCGGCTGTAAGGTTAAAAACCTTGCCGGCAAGTCGCTTTTTCATGTCAAGCGGGACAACCCCATCCCCGGTTTTAAGGCACTGTGCAACGTGAGAATAATCGCGCGGGTCTGTAAGTGCGATTACGTCGCGGTAATTTTTCGCGGCGGCGCGTAACATGGCAGGCCCGCCGATGTCGATAAACTCGATTGTTTCTTCTATATAGTGCGCCCTGCCGGTGTCGCCTTTGACCTTCTCGAAAAATGGATACAGGTTGACGCAGACAAGATCAATCGCGCCGATGCCCAGCGCCTGCAAACTTTCCGCATGACTTTTGTCATCGCGCCGCGCCAGAATGCCGGCATGAAGCGCCGGGTGCAGGGTTTTTACCCTCCCGTCAAGGCATTCGGGAAAGCCGGTTATGGCGGAAACATCGGTAACGGGGATTTTGCTTTCGCCCAAATGCTTGGCCGTCCCGCCTGTCGAAATAATTTCCCAGCCCGCCCCGCTTAAAAAAGAGGCCAGCTCCGCAATGCCGCTTTTGTCAAATACGCTGATTAACGCCCGTTTCATAAGGTTACATTGTACAGCGACAGCCGCCTTTGTTCAAGCCGCCGGGCCTTGCCCCCCACGACAAACGCATGAATGCTCGAGCTTCGGAATTTACTCCCATTTTTATCACACGGAGGCACAAAGGCACGGAGGTTTGCTTTGCGAGCGGTTGCCAGGCGAGGAAGCCCTGCCGGGCTACCCTGTTTTCGGCAGAAAGAGGATATCTCACGGAGGCAGGGGGGAGGGGAGGAGCTTGTCCGGTCCCGGACATTCGGACAAGCCCCAGAATTTAGTTGAGCCTGAAGCCGATGCCTACAGTGAAGTCAAGCCCGTGACCGAGCCGCGTGCTGACGCTAACATCAGTGCCAGAGAAATCTCTTTCGGTCTCGCTTACCCTGTCGTTTTCAAAGTTGTTGGCAAGCCTGATGCCGTAAGTTAGCGTTGTGCGAAGGAACATATTCTGGTTAAAGGAAAAATCCAGCCCGCCGCCAAGCCTGAACCACAGCGCGTTAAAGTCGCTGGCATCCGGCATTCCTTCGTCGCCAAAATCCACACTCCAACTCAAATCGTCGAAACTCCCACTCCGACTGCCGCTCAGAACGAGCCTGTAAACGATGCCCAAAAGGGGAAAGACGGTCATTTGCGGGGAAACTGCTATAGGGAACTTGCCCATTAAGCCAATGTCCATGCCCACAAGGGATTGATCCCACAAATCCAGGCTTAAGTCGCCCGAAGACCAAACATCCGTGCCGCCCGCGCCAAAAAAGCCCAGCGAAAGTTGTGCAAAGAACATATCCAAGAAGACAAAGCCGCCGCCGCCAAAGTAAGGGGAGGTTTCCGTTATCCCCACGCTACCGCCGCCCCACGCTGAAATTTCTATGCCGCCGCCGAAATCGCTGGTAAACATACCGCCCACGCCCACACTCAAGGGTATTTGCGCGAAAGCTCCGCCGGCCACAAATGCCGACATTGTCAAAGCCAATAAAATTCTTTTCATTTTACCTCCAAAGCAAAACATAAGCCGTGCGGCCTTTTGCCGCATGGCTTACAGAAATTTACAGCCCATACGGGCTGTCTTTCTATGCTTAAACCTGCACAAAGGCCAGCCGTAACCTTTTCCGGATTGCTTGTTTGCCGACACTGCCTTTATGCGGGTTCACGCGCTTGTCAAATTTCTTGCGCCAAAACGCCTCCGTAAAAGCCAGTATTTAAACTGCCCCCAAGTCTCCGCTTGAAAATCGGCTTTTTATCGAGAATGTTGTTCCTACAACGTATTTTATCAGTCTGCCCTAAAGGTAAACGGGGGGGG
>WRKI01000172.1 GCA_009778155.1 Spirochaetota bacterium | reverse complement strand
GGCAGGCGGGCACCGGCAGGCGGAGCGTGGCGGCGGGCAAGCGTCGGACAGGGTTCTGCGTATGACCGGCGAGCTTTTTCCCCTTGTTGTGGCTTCGGTTAATCCGTCTTTGTACGCTGTGTTGCGCAGGGAGCTTGAGATCAGGGAGTTGGACGACCCGGATGCAAAGGAGTTGTTTGTCGCTCTGGAAGAGTGTTTTGCCAATGACGAAAGCGGTATTGACAGTTTGCTTGCGCGTATAAGGTCGCGGCCTTTGCAAAGTTTTATTGCAAGCCGGGGGGCTTCGTCAGAGTTTAAGGGGGATGCCGGCGGTAAGCCTGCAAAGCTTATGGAAGACGGGATTAAGGTGATTAAGAAAAAGCGGCTTAAAAAAAGGCTTTCAGAGATCGACGCGGCTTTGCGCGGCGGGGATCGCGACTCTGGCTTTTCCGAAACGGACGAGCTTTTGGCCGAAAAAATGTTAATCGATTCGCAAATTCGCAAGCTGGGGGGGCTGTAGGGTGCTCGCTCTCAATTTAACTGCAAGGAGATTTCCAATTTGACAAATTTATCTTATGCAAAAACAGATGCCTGTAATGAAGCTGTGCCGGGCACCTCTGATGCCGGCAGCGATGCTGCCAGCGTCGCTTCCGGCGAGAATGCGGAAAACGAGGCGCCTAACAGCGCTGTCTTGGAGCCGGCTGTCGCAAGGTTGATCGAATACGCGAAGGAAAAAAGGGTTATTTCCTTTGAAGAGCTTTCCGACTATTTGCCCGAACATATTGCCGGCACGGACAAGATCGACGATGTTTTGGCTCTTCTAGAGGCAAACAATATTCAGCTTGAGGATGCCGCAGGCGACGACGACGGCGGCAGAGATCAAAAGGGCAAAGAGGAAGCGAAAAAACGCGCGGCAGACGAAAAAGAGCCTTCGCTTATCGACGATCCTATTAGGTTTTATCTGCGCGAGATCGGGCGCGAGCATCTTCTTAGCGGCGAGCAGGAAAAAGAGCTTTCCAAGCAAATGGAGGAAGGCGAGGGGATTATCAAGGGGGTGATCAAAAACTCCGGCATGATTATTCTTGAGTTTTTCCAGATTGCCCAAAAAGCTTTTTCCAAAAGGGACTTGAAAGAGCTTAATCTGTCCAAAAAGGAAATCACCGAGCACATGGCCGAAAGGCGCCGGCTGAACTCTTTTTACAAAGATTCTTTGCGCAACATTTCCGGCGAGCTTAAAAACTATGTGGAAATGAAAAAACAGCTTGTTATTCGCGGCGCAGATTATCTTGAGGACAGGGAGCTTTCCAATGTTCGCAAGCGTATCATGAAGGTTGTCAAAAATGCGCCTATCCACCAAGACGAGATGGCTTCCTTTTCGGAAAAATTTATTCAGGCGGCGAAAAAGATCAAGCGTTACAAAAAAGAGCAGGAGTTTCTGGAAAAGCATTTGCAGATTTCCTCTCTGAAAGATTTGCGCAGTCTGGGGCGACAGCTTACGGTTAAAAACGAAAAGGAAGAGCTTGAGGAAAAACTTGGGCTTGGCGCGGATGAAATAAAGGAAAAAATCCGCCTTATTCAGGTTACCGACAAAAAGCTCCGGCAGTTCGAGCTTGAGTTTGAAGACTCGATTGAAAGCGTGAACTTAATGGCCAAGGAAATTCAGCGCGGGCGCATTATGGTTAAAAACGCCAAGGACAAGCTGATCAAGGCGAATTTGCGTCTTGTCGTTTCCATTGCCAAAAAGTATACGAACCGGGGCTTGCATTTCTTCGACATGGTGCAGGAGGGCAACATCGGGCTTATCAAGGCTGTTGAAAAGTTTGAATACCAGAAGGGGTTCAAGTTTTCGACTTATGCCACTTGGTGGATACGCCAGGCCATTACCCGCTCGATTTCCGATCAGGCGCGCACGATTCGCGTGCCGGTGCACATGATCGAGCAGATTAACAAGGTTATGCGCGAATCCCGCCAGCTTATGCAGTCGCTGGGGCGCGAGCCTACCGACGAGGAGATTGCCGGGCGGCTCGGCTGGCCTACTTCGCGCATAAAGCTGGTCAAAAACGTGGCTCGCGAGCCTGTCAGTCTTGAATCCCCGGTGGGCGAGGAAGAAGATTCCATTTTGGGCGACTTTATCGAAGACAAGGAGATTAAAAACCCGGCGCATCAGACTCATTTTACGATTCTGCAAGAGCAGCTTCTCAGCGTGCTTTCCACCCTGCCTTACCGCGAGCAGGAGGTTCTCAAAATGCGCTTCGGGCTTGACGACGGCTACTCGCTCACTCTGGAAGAGGTCGGCCTTTATTTCAACGTAACCCGCGAGCGCATAAGGCAGATCGAAGCGAAGGCGTTGCGCCGTCTGCGCCATCCAAAAAGAAGCCGCAAGCTCAAGGACTATCTTGATAATTGAGCCGGCCGGGGGCGAGAACCCCGGTTAGGCTCACACGGAGGCACAAAGACACGGATGCACAAAGGAAGATAAGGAAAATTTTATTGTCGCGCCCTGGCGTAAAGTTGACGCTAGGGGAATAAAATGAAGAATGGTTATAAAACTTTGTGCCTTTGTGCCTTCGTGTGAGGCTCTCTTCATTTTTAGGATCGCGTGCGCGGCGGGGGCTTGCGCTTTTTAAAAAAAATCTCTAGAATGCCTGAAGGAGTTAAGGTTAAACATGGTTACTGAAAACGATCTGAACAAACTGCGAGCTTTGCAGGATGTAATATCCGAAAAAATAAGGCTGGAAAGCGGCATACAGGAAATACCGAAACAGCTTTTGAAAGAGGAAGACACCCTTACAAAGCTCAAGAAAGACTTTATCGATTTGAACAAAAAGTTTGAAGAAGAGAAGGCCAAGGAATCCGAAATAAAATTGATGCTTGTCGAGGTCGGAATCTTGCGGGAAAACTCGGAAAAAAACACGGCGAACACGTCAACCCAGCGGGAGTTCGAGGCGGTTCAAAAAGAAATCGACGACGCCAAGAAAAAAGAAAGCGACTACAACAAAGACCTTCAAAAAAAGAAGCTGGTTGTGGCCGAGCTTGACGAACAAATCAAAATAAGGGCACAGCTTATTGAAGATCAGGAAAAAGAGGTTGTCGCCAAACGCGCTACGGTGGAAGAACAGCTTAACGAAAATCGCGGCCAGTTGGAAGGGCTTATGGCCGAAGAAGGCCGGCTTACGCAGGAGCTTGATACGGAGGTGGTTTTTAAGTTCGAGCGCATTATAAGAAACAAGCAGGGGATCGGCATTGTCGCCATAAAGGGCAATGTCTGCATGGGCTGCCACATGATTCTCCCGACTCAGTTCGCCAACTCGGTGCGTCTGGGGCAGGAGTTCATTTTCTGCCATTATTGCTCGCGAATTCTTTTTTACGAAGAGTCGGCCGACGAGGATTTCTTCGACACCGAACACGCCGGCTCCCTTTCCGATCTTGACGACATAGAGGAAGACGAAGAAGAAGAGGAAGAAGACGATCCTTACGAGGAAGAAGAAGAGGTGAAGCTGAACATCATCGATTACGAAGAATGACGGCGGCAGGCCGTACCGCCGCCCGGCTGCGGGGGTCTTTTCCCCAGGGCCGGGAGGAAAGTCCGGGCTCCGAAGGACATGATGCCGGGTAATCCCCGGGCGGGAAGCCGTGCGGGTAAAGGCCAGCCTTTGCCCGCGGCGGTTTTCCCGACGGAAAGCGCCACAGAAAAGATACCGCCGTGCGGCCTTTTGGGGACGCAAGGTAAGGGTGAAATGGCGGGGTAAGAGCCCGCCTCGGCGGCGGCAACGCTGTCGCAAAGATTCCGCCCCGCGAAAAGCGGCGGCGGGAAAAGGCAAGCCCCATCAGGAGCAAAGCCAAGCAGCGTTACAGGGTTGGGTTACAGGGGGCGGCGGCGGGTGAAAAGCCGGCCGGCGTTTTCCAAGGTCTTGATCCTTGCCGGCTGTCCGCCGGTCAAGCGCGGGTAGGCTGCCCAGAAAAAACCGGCAACGGTTTTTCCAGACAGATGGCGGTTAGGCGTCGTCTAACCCTTCGGGTTAGCCGGCGCCGAAACAGAACCCGGCTTATGGCCTGCCGTTTTTTTTTATTACTTCGCAAAAAATTCTCTTACAAATGCCATAAAAACTCATTGACACTGTGCCGAAATTTTGGTTAAGATAAAAGCATAAAAAACGATGTATAGAAGCAAAACCAGAACAAGAAGCAGACAAAACTCGTCAATTTTCACGCCGGTGCAAGCCGTGGCAGTGGTGCTGTCGGTAGTTCTTCTCGTTTCCCTGACAGTTTTTCTCGGCCTGCGTTTAAGGGGCAACCCGGCGGCGGAGCGTCAGGAAATTTTGCGCCAGTGGAACGACGGGAACTTCGAGCAGGCCTTTCTTATGAGCCGCAGCGCCCTTGTCCGGCGGCCGCTTGACTATTTCCTTCTTACGATTAACGGTTTTTCGGCCTTTCAGTTGGGCGTCTCCCAGATCAACACTCAAAGCACCCTGGCCTTTATGGACGACAGCATTCGGTCGCTCAGGCGTTCTCTTTTGCTGCGCGAATCGGCGCGGGACGGCCGGGTGTTTTATGTATTGGGAAAGGCCTACACTTACAAGGGGGAAAAGTTCGCCGACCTTGCCGTTAAGTTTTTAGAGGCGGCAAGGGCGCTTTCTTTTGAGGCCGGCGATCTTGACGAGTATCTGGGGCTGGCGCACGCGGCGCTTGGGGATCACAGGCAGAGCGTGCAGGCCTTCGCCCGCGCCCTTGACAGCGCCGGGGGCAATCCCTGCAGTCTGCTTCTTTCAATTGCCCGCTCTTACATGGCTCTTGGCGATTTTGCCAGGGCGGGCGTGTTTTTAAGCCGCTGTATAGAAAACTCCCCGGATGCAAGGTCGGTCGCCGTCGCGCGTCTGCTTTTCGCCGAAACCCTTATGGCGCGGGGCGATCTGGAAGAGGCTGAAAATTTGTTTGTAAATATTTTGTATGAATCCGGCACCAATGCCGAGGTTCATTTTCAACTTGGCGAGCTTTATAATATTAGGGGCGATGTTACAAGAGCCCGTTTTGAATGGAGTCGCGCCCACATGGCAGACCCGGCGCACGCCGGGGCGAGAGCCAGGCTTGATATTTAACGGGAGTTTATATGTTTGGAAGAGGTTCGTCAGATTTAGGCATTGACTTGGGGACTTGCAACACCCTCATTTACATAAAAGAGCGGGGCATCGTATTGGACGAGCCTTCCGTAGTTGCCGTTGAGCGCGGCACGAAAAAAATTGTCGCCGTGGGTGCCGACGCAAAAAGAATGCTCTGGAAAACGCCTGAGAACATTATCGCCATAAGGCCTATGCGCGACGGGGTTATCGCCGACATTGAATCCACCGAAAAAATGCTGCGTTATTTTATTTCCAGGGTTTTAACGGGGATTACCAGCAAGTTTGTAAGGCCCCGGATGGTCATCGGCATTCCTTCCTGCATAACGGAGGTCGAAAGGCGGGCTGTGGAAGAAGGCGCGTACAAGTCCGGCGCAAGGGAAGTCCATGTTATAGAAGAAAGTTTAGCTTCGGCTATCGGGGCGGGCATTCCCATTGCAGAGCCGGCAGGCCACATGATTTTGGACATAGGCGGCGGCACGACAGAAATTTCGGTCATTTCCCTTGGGGGCATGGTCATTACAAACGCAATCCGTCTTGGCGGCGACGAGTTCGACGAATCCATCGTAAAGCACGTTAAAAGCCAGCATAACCTTATTATCGGCGAGCAGACTGCCGAAAAAATAAAGGTGGAAATCGGTAACGCTACCCCCGACAAAAACATTTCTAAGATAGAGATTCGCGGGAACGATGCCTTCACCGGCCTGCCGCGCCGGCTGGAGATTGACTCCGTGGAAATTAGGGAGGCTCTGGAAGAGCCTATCGCCCAGATTATCGAGGCGATTAAGGCGACTCTTGGAAAGACTCCCCCGGAGCTTGCCGCCGACATTGTGGAAAGCGGCATTGTCATGACCGGCGGCGGCTCGCTTCTTAGCGGCCTTGACAAGCTGATTGCCAAGGAAACGGGGGTTCCGGCTATTTTGGCGGACGAGCCTAAAAACTGCGTGGCGCTGGGCGCGGGTCTTTATTTTGACCACTTGAAGGGATTGGCCACCAGCAAAAACATTTACGACAAACTGAACAGTTGACGGGGGACGGGGAAAAATGCAGAAAAAAAGTTTCGGCCTGCCGGGGAGGGGCGGCTCTTCGCTAAAAATACGCGCTCCTGTGGCGGTGATTCTTTTCGCTGGCCTGGTCGTGGTCGCGTTAACCCTGCTTATTTTTTCAACGCGCCTGCCCACGCGCCGGCACATCGTGCAGATGCAGTTTATCGGCCTTTCCGCCTTTTCCGGCGTAAGGGGCGGGATTCACGAGTTTACTTCTTTTTTCTCCAGAACCGCGCTTTCGGTAAGGGAGCTTGCCGACTTGCGGCAGGAGCACGACGCGCTTTTGCAGCAGCTTGCCCGCATGGAAGAGCTTGAACGTACCAGCGTGCAGATTATTCAGGAAAACGCCCGGCTGCGCGAACAGCTCGGTTTTGCCGAAACCCTTCGCTTCAATTATATCCCGGCGCGTATTTCGGGGCGGGACCCTTCCAATCTTTTTTCCGCGCTGGTCATAAACAGGGGCAGGAACGCGGGGGTGCGCGAGAACATGGCCGTTATCGCCTGGCAGGGCGGCAATCAGGCGCTGGTCGGCAAGGTTGTGCAGACGGGCGCGTTTGAAAGCCTTGTCATGCCGGTTTTCGACATGAACTCCAATGTTTCCGCCCGTTTTTTTGTTTCCCGTTTCGAGGGCATTGTCGAAGGCCGGGGAAGCGTGGATGCGCCGCTGAATATGCGCTTTATCCCAAGACGCGCCGGCGATGAGATCAGCGTGGGCGACGTTATCGTTTCAAGCGGCATGGGCGGCATTTTTCCGCCGGAAATCAACATAGGGCGGGTTACCGGCATAACTTTCCGCGAGCACGACATGACGATAGAGGCCGACTTGGAGACGATTATCGATTTTTCGCGGCTTGAGTATGTGTTTTTAATCGAGGAGCTTCCCTTGGAGGCCGTGATGGAAGCCGTACCTGCGGCCGCGTTTGCGCCGGCGGCTGCGCCCGTGCCGGCGGTCGCGCCAGCACCAGCCGCCCCAACGCCGGCGGCTACCCCAGCACCGGTGGCCGCACCGGCCACACCAGCTCCAGCACC
>WRKI01000171.1 GCA_009778155.1 Spirochaetota bacterium | reverse complement strand
GAGCAAGCGATAAGCGCGTAAGCGGGCAGGGAGCGCCGAGGGGGAAAAGAATTTTGTAAAAAAACAAAATCCCCCTTGACAAAAAACATAGGAGGACTCGGAGCACCGCCGGCCGATCAGTTTTCTTCCAGGCCAAGCTCTGCGTTTGCGTTTTCGGCGGATTCCACCACTTCGCTTGATTCCCCTTTGCCGGCTTTTTTAGCTTTTTTGACTTTCTGCTTTTTTTGCTTTGCCTTGCCCGACCTGCGGCTGCCGGAGTAAACCCTGGCAAGGCGGGAAACGGCAAAGATGTAAATAAATATTACCAAGCCGGCGGCAAGAATCTGCCATGATGAGAGTACTAAGGGTATCAGTTCTCTAAGCTCCATAGAAGGCACAATTACATTATCGGCTGAAACAGCCGCATATTCAAGGGCAATTCTGCAGCAAGCCCGGCAATTCCCCAAGGGCGCGTATCACAAGGCTAGGCTCCGTTTGGGCAAGCCGCGCGTCCCCTTCCCTAAGACGCAGCGAGCGGCTGTCTCCGGCGAAAAGAACGGCGGCAAAACCGGCCAGACGCGCCTTTCGCTTGTACCTGCCTGAAAAAATTCATCAACTTTCTTCGGATTTTAGATTCGCCGGTACGTCCGCAAGTGCCCAGCCATCGCTCTGAACCGCTGCAAGACACATTTCTGCGTTTTTCAAATTATCCGGTACATATTTAAGCGCACAGCCATTCTGTTGAACTGCCGCTAGACATAGTTCTACGCTTTTCAAATTATCCGGCACACATCCAAGCTCCTCACCATACTGCGCAACTGCCGCAAGACACATTTCTGCGCTTTTAAACTTATCCGGCACATATTTAAGCGCACCACCGTAACCCTTAACTGCCACTGAGCAGACTTCCGTGGTTTTCAAATTATCCGGCACGTATTGAAGCGTATGGCCATTCCACTGAACTGCTACTAAGCACATTTCAACTGTTTTTAAGTTATCCGGCACAAATTCAAGCGCCCAGCCATACCCTTGAATTGCAGCTAGGCAAAGTTCAACAGTTTTCATATTTTCTGGCACGAATTGAAGCGCATAGCCATACCCTTGAACCGCCGCTAAATAAAATTCAGCGGTTTTCAGGTTTTCCGGCACATATTTAATCGCTTCGTGATTTTTCTTAACCGCTATTAAGCAGAGTTTGGCAGTTTTCATATTTTCTGGCACGCATTTAAGCGTTTTGCCATTCCACTTAACCGCCGCAAGACACATTTCGGCAGTTTTCAAATTATCCGGCAAGTAAAAAAACGCATAAGTATCCAGATTAGCTATCGCTAGGCAGAGTTCGGCAGTTTTTAAATTTTCCGGTACAAATTTAAGCGTCCAAACACTTTGCCTAACCGCCTCAAGACAAAGCCCGGCAGTTTTTAAATTTTCCGGCACGTATTGAAGCGCCCAGCCATCCCCTTGAACCGCCGCTAGACAGAGCTTGGCAGTCTTCAAGTCCGTTGGCAAGCATTTAATCGCATGGCTGTTTTGCTTAATCGCTTCTAGACAGACTTCGGCAGTTTTCAGATTATTCGGCACAAAATCAAGCGCATAGCCATACTCTTGAACCTCCACTAGGCAGAGTTCGACGGTTTTCGACTGTTCCGGCACAAATTCAAGTGCCCCGCCATACTTTTGAACAGCAGTTAAGCAAAGCTCGGCGGTTTTCAAATTTTCCGGTACATATTCAAGTGCCCCGCCATATTGCTGAACAGCCGTCAGGCAAAGTTCGGCGGTTTTAATACTATCTGGCACAAGTTCAATAGCCCATCCGTCTTGCAAAACCGCAACATGGCACAGTTCTGCGGTTTTATGACTGGCCGGCACAAATTCAAGCGCTTTGATATTTTGCGAAACCGCTACAAGACAAAGTTCAGCGGTTTTCAGATTTTCCGGCACAGCTTCCAGCACACAGCCATATTGCGTAACCGCTGAAAGGCAAATTTCTGCGGTTTTAAAACTCTCCGGCACAAACTCAAAAGCCCAGCCATTCTGCTGAACTGCCGCCATGCAAATTTCGGCAGTTTTCAGATCCTCCGGCACAATTCTAAGCACCCAGCCATCCTGCGAAACTGCCGCCATGCATAACTCGGCGGTTTTCAGATTGCCAGACACGCACTCCACCTCAACGGGCTTTTGCCCGGAGGCCGCAAAAAGAGCTAATATCTCGGAAATCTCATCTTGGCTCACGCTATTCCCTCCTTAATATACAGCCGCATATTCAAGGGCAATTCTGCAGCAAGCCCGGCAATTCCCCAAGGGCGCGTATCACAAGGCTTGGCTCCGTTTGGGCAAGCCGTGCGTCCCCTTCCCTAAGACGCAGCGAGCGGCTGTCTCCGGCGAAAAGAACGGCGGCAAAACCGGCCAGACGCGCCCCGAAAATGTCGGAAAGCATATCGTTGCCGGCAAAGAGGCATTCGCAAGCCTTGACACCGCGGGAAAGAAGCCCCTGGGCGGCCTTGTCAAAAAGCTCCGGCGAGGGCTTTGCCGCCTCGTGCTCGAAAGACCATATTAAAAGACCGGGGTCAAAGCCAAGCCCCTCGGCAGACGCATCGAAAAAGGCCTCGAAAAGCAGGGGGGTAAAAAACTGGGCGTTGGAAATAATGCCAAGAGGAAAGCCCGACGCGCTTAAACCCCCGATCGCTTCCCGCGCCCCCGGCATGGGAAAAACAGGGTTTACCGCAAGCTCGTAACGAAGGGCAAGCTCACGGGCGGCCTTTAAGCCGGCCGAAAGACCGCGCCCGGCAAGAAAACCCGACCATATTTCTTCGACCCTTACCTCCGGCCAGGAGCCTTTGTGCGAAAGCCCCTTGTGTATTTCCGCAACCTTCTGCCGGAAAAAGCCCTGCATTTGCGCCCCGCCAAGGCCGTATTCTCCGGCAAGACCCTCCAAGGCAACGCTCACACCGCCGCCGTCGGCCGGCGCGGCAAGGCCTATATCGCCGGCGGCAGAAGAAAAAAGCGTCCCGTAAACGTCAAGCAACACCGCCTTGGGCTTTACCTCAAGCTTTGCCCGGCGCAAGGCCTCGAACCTTGGCGGCAAGGCAGGCTCCACAAGGGGCAGGGGTTTTGCCGCCTGCCTTATCATGGAAACAAGATGCGCTTTTTCAAGGCTGTCCATCGCTTATCCCCACCAAAAACAGGCCGTCCGGGTCAAGATACAGCTCCAAAAGGCTTTTTTTGCAAATTTTATGGCGCGGCGCGGTTTTCATGACCGCCCTGTAAGTGTCCAAAAGCAGAGCCTGCTTTTTTTCCCGGCCGTAACTTTTTTCGATTGCAAGACGGTTGGCCTCGGCCAGCCCTTCGCCGCCGCGCCCCTCCCCTATCTCCCCGATTTCTTCAAGAATGCGGTTTGCCGAGGCAAGAGCGCGTTTTTCGGCCGGGCTTTTGCAAAGGGCGCTTATCACCCCCTCTTGAAGCTCCTCATCCAGCCTGCCGAAATCCACAGAGCCGCCGAAGCCTTCGGCTATGCGGCGTTTTACATGGGCTGGCATCTCCATTTTGAACGAAGCGTAGATACGCGCCATAGAGCTTTCGATTTTTTGCTCCAAAAGCCCCGGCGGAATGCCATCCCTTGGGATTTCTATGCCGGAATACAGTTTGTCAAAACTAACGCCTGAGTTTTCAAAGTCGCGGCACACATAGTCGATGCGTCTGCCGACAAGGCCAAGGCCGCAGGTCCAGGGTTCAAGAAAGGAAAAACCGAAGCCCTCTTTTACGGAGGTGGTAAGGGCGCAAATGGAGCTGCCCAAAAGCTCGGCCAAAGTGAAGCTTTCGCCAAGGGCGAACTCCACCGGCAGGCCTAGCTCCCCGGCAAAGGAAACCCAGCGTTCATACTTCCTGTCATTTTTTGTCGAAGGCGGCAGGGTGATGGCCACGCTTGTCCCTTTGGGGATAAAAAGGGAGAGAAGCAAAGCCTCGCCTATGTTTTTGCGCCGGATCGCCCGCACGGGGTACAGGATGCGAGTGCGTTTTAAGCCCTCGTTGCGGGGCAGGACGGAAACCTCGTTTGGGATCAGGTGAAGGCCTTCTTTTTCAAGCCCCGCCTTGTTAAGAAAGTCGTAGTCGCGCGAGTTTATAACGGCGTAATGGCAGTTTTCCGGGTATTCTTCGTTTTCGTGGTAGACGTCCGGGCGAAAGTCCTCGGCCATGTCGTGGGTGTGTAGCAAAAGCCTCAAGCCCTGCCGCGAAAGGATTTTTAACGCCGGGATTAAGACGGCGTTTTTGCGTATAAGCGGGTTGTGAAAATGCACGATGTCGGCCGCCTCCCCCCAGCGGCTCTCCATCGCCCGCAAAATGCCGTCGGCAAGCTCTTGGGCGGAAAGGGGGGCTTCCCCCGCCGGCGTGTAGCCCAGGCCTTCCACCTGCGCGAAGGGGAAATCGGCATGGAAGGGAGGCTCTTCGCCGGCAATGAGCAGAAAATCCAAGCCTGCCGCCGCCAAGGCGCGCCCCTGGTTCATTATAACCGAGGTTACGCCGCCGCGTCTAAGGTGATAGTGAACCAAGGCAATCTTCATAAAACCCTACCTTTTGACCGTCTTCAGCGTGTCTGCGGAAGAATGACAAGGTCCCCGGGGTAAATGCCCGCGCGGGAAAACCAGCCCTGCGGCACTTCCAGAGCGTAACGCGCCGAGCGGCTTGATCGCACGGCGTTAAGGTTGTGGGGTTCCATGTCCCTAATTTCCAGTATTCTGCCGTCCCAGGCGATAAAGGCAATGGAAAGAGGGATGTATGTGTTCTTCATCCAGAAAGAGAGGATTTGGTCGCGCTCGAAAATAAAGAGCATTCCGTAGCCGTCATCCAAGCTTTGCCGGTGCATAAGCCCACGGGCGCGTTCTTCCTGGGTAATGGCAAGCTCCGCGCTTAAAAGCGCCAGTTCCCGGCCTTCCCGCTCGATGCTGATCTGGGCGACGGCAAAGTCGAAGCTGTCCACGGAGCTGCAGCTTGCAAAAACCGCGCCGGCAAAGAAAAAACAAAATGAAGCTAGGCCTTTAACAAAGCCGCCCCGCCACAGTCCCCGCGCTCTAGAAATCATTGAGGAATTCCTGGCGCAGTTGAAACTGCTGGCCCTGGTTCAAGGCCGCCTGGTTTAAAATGTCGTTAAAAACATCCGTGTCTATGTACCTTACCGTAAGCGGCCTTTCTATGGAAATCCTTGTGTTCCCGTTTTCCCAAACCGCTTCCCTTGGGTTAAGGAAGGTCGGCTCGCCGTATCTTTGCACAAAGTGCGTGAACACCGAAAAGTGGTCGATAATGGCCGTGTTCAGGGTAAAGGACATGATGAACACGCCTTCATCCATTAATTGGAAGAAGGCGCGTCTTATAAAGGAAGAGCCGCCGGTTTCCACCAAGGACTGCTGCTGCACCGGAAGGAACGAAACATCCCGCTCCCCCCTAAAGTTAAACAGGGCGTCGTTGGTAAGGCTTTCTCTTAGGCTGTCAAGGTTCATGCCAAGGCTGAAATCGCGGAACTGCCGGGGAAGCGGCTGTATTCCGTTGTCCTGGGCGTGAAGCTTGGGTTGCGCAAAGAGAAAGAGCGCGCTAAGGCTTAACAGTAAAAAAATAAAATTTTTCCGTCTCATCGCTTTCATTATCGGCAAAAAATTAATTTTCTGGAAGCCCCCGGCGAAGAGTTTTTTTCAAGGAGTTTTTTAAGGAAATACGCACCTCTTCCTACAGGCTTCGCAGTCTTCCTGAAGGGTTTACCGGAATGCCGTAATGGTGCATCTCGAAGTGCAGGTGCGGCCCCGTGGACTGCCCCGTTGACCCCACCCTGCCTATGATCGATCCAGCTCTGACTCTTTCGTTTAACGAGGTGTCTATTCTGTCAAGATGGGCGTAAAAAGTCGTCCACCTGCCGGCATGGCTTATAAGCACATAGTTGCCGTAAAGGTGATGCCGGCCGACTCTTGTAACAACCCCGTCGGCGGCCGCGTAAACGGGCGTACCACGGGGGGCGGCAAGGTCTATGCCTCTGTGGTGCACGAAGTTTCCGGTAATGGGGTTGCGCCTCATTCCGAAGGGGCTTGTAAGGCGGAAGGATCGCAGAGGGAAAGAAAAGTTCATGTTGCGGAAAGCGACCCGCTCGGCCGAGGTAAAGTCCCTGCCGGGGAAAAAGTAAAAAAGCTGGGCAGGCCTGCCGGCAGTCCTTATCGTTATGGGAACCGCGCCGTCAGATTCGCCTATGGCCACGTCCAGCAAAAGGTCGAAGCTTGAGTCTTCCACGGCCGGCATAAAAATACCCGGCATGGAAGGCAAAAGCAGAGGCTCCCCCGCTTCCAGCATGGAGGGGTTGTAAATTCGGTTCAAGCTGACCAAGGTTGCATAAGGAATATTGGATCGCGCAGCAAGAAAGAAAATATCCTCGCCCTCCCTGGGGATGTACTGGAAAATAGTGAGGAATTCCACCAGCTCCTGCGGGTTCCTTTGACTGCCGAAAAGCCGTCTGCGGTTGTTTTCGACATCGGAGATGAACTGCCTAAAGCCCGCGTCCCTTGTATCCAGCCGCTGAATGACCGGGAACATACCCGCGCCAGTATTCTGCACTGCCGGCTCGAAGGCGAAAAGAAGCCGAGGAAAAAAAAATGCTAAAAAAAAGGCAAAGGCAAAACCCTTGCCTTTTTTTTTATTCCCGCTCAACTGTTACGCTGGGACAATTGCCGATGTCGGGCATGAATCGACACAGGCGCCGCAGTCCGTACAAGCAGCAGCGTCAACAACGTGCTTTCCGTCTTTTTCCGCAATTGCATCCACGGGGCACTCGCTTGTGCACGCGCCGCAACTTACGCAGTCATCATTAATTGTGTAAGCCATTTTTCTACCTCTTCAATTTTTGGTTTCTTGGGGAAAGCCCGTACCTGCCTTCGCCGGCCGCAGCCCCCATACAAAAGATCATAATACAGAACGCCGCAAAATGCAAGGGGCTTTTTGAAAAAAAATCACGACAAACGCATGAAAGGCCGAGCCTCTGAATTTACTCCCCATTAAACTCACACAAAGGCACAAAGGCACAAAGGTTAAGAAGGAGGTTAAGTAGGGATTAACCGGCGGTGTCGCGTCCTGGTGTAAAGTTGACACTAGGAGGAGAAAATGAAGAAGGGTTACATAACCTACAGCGAAGCGTTTAAGATGAAGGTAGTAGAGGAG
>WRKI01000170.1 GCA_009778155.1 Spirochaetota bacterium | reverse complement strand
CCGCCTTTTGCTTGTTTTTGCCATGCTGGTAATCGGGGTTTTAATACTCGGCACAATTTACGCCTTCGTGCGCCCGCCGCACTCACAGCCGCTTTTCCGCATAGGCCGGGAAGCCGTGGCCGAAAGCCCCCCTTACACAGCCGCCCCCGGCGCGGCTATGGCGGCGGAAGGAAGCATCTTTGAGCCTTCAGGCGGCGTAGGCGTTTTCTCCGGGATAGGGCGGCTGCGCATCCCGCTTGCAAACTCTTCCACAATGGTAATTTCAATCGCCTTTCCCTACCCCGTGGACGATGTCGTATTTATAGAAGAACTTGCGTTGAGCGTAGGCGACTTTCGCGCCATCGCCGCCGATTACTTTTCGTCAATCCCGGCGGAAAGCCTGCCCTTCTTGAACGAAGATGCGGCCAGAGCGGAAATCCTTTGGCGTTACAACTCCAGCCTGCGGCTGGGCAGGATAGAGCGGCTTTATTTTAGCGAGCTTTTGATAATTGAGTAACTATTGAATAACCGCCGTCTGGCTTTTGCCGGGCGGCGCGGCGGAGGTTTCCGCGAAAAAATTGATTTTGGAGGAACAGTTATGATGACAGGGGATCAGTATTTGCAGAGCGTGCGCGAAAAAAAAATGGAGATTTATATGTTCGGGGAAAAAATACCCAATTCGGCGGACAACCCCATTTTGCGCCCCTCGCTTAACGCGGTAAAGGCCACTTACGACTTGGCGCAAATGCCCGAACACGAGGATTTGATGACGGCGACATCGCATTTGACCGGGAAAAAAATCAGCCGTTTTTGCCACATCCACCACAGTTGCGAAGACCTTGTAAAAAAGGTCAAGATGTTGCGCCTTTTGGGGCAGAAAACGGCTTCCTGCTTCCAGCGTTGCGTGGGCATGGACGCGATAAACGCCCTGTACTCAAGCACCTTCGAGTGCGACGCAAAACACGGCACTTCCTACCACAAAAACTTTACCGACTACCTTAAACAGGTGCAGGAAAACGACTGGACGCTGGACGGGGCGATGACCGACCCCAAGGGCGACCGGGGGCAGGGGCCTTCCGGCCAGAGCGACCCGGATATGTACCTGCGCGTGGTAAAGCGCACGCCGGAAGGCATCGTTGTGCGCGGCGCGAAGGCGCACCAAACCGGCATGACAAACTCGCACGAGGTGCTTGTCATGCCGACAATCGCGATGAAGCCCGGCGAGGAAGACTACGCGGTGTCTTTCGCCGTGCCCACGGACTCCAAGGGCATCTTCATGATCGTCGGGCGGCAAAGCTGCGACACCCGCAAGCTGGAAGGCTCGGCGCTTGACCTTGGCAACTGCCAGTACGGCGGCACGGAGGCGCTTGTCATTTTTGAAGACGTGTTTGTTCCCAACGAGCGCATCTTCCTTAACGGGGAAACTGATTTTTCCAGTATGCTGGTGGAGCGTTTCGCCGGCTTTCACCGGCAGAGTTACGGCGGCTGCAAGGTGGGCGTGGGCGACGTGCTTATCGGCGCGGCCGCCCTTGCCGCCGACTACAACGGGGCGCACAAGGCGAGCCATGTCAAGGACAAATTGATCGAGATGACGCACCTTAACGAAACCCTGTACTCCAGCGGAATCGCCTGCTCGGCGGAAGGCGCGCCGACAAGCTCCGGCGGTTACTTGATCGACCTGCTTCTTGCCAATGTCTGCAAGCAGAATGTTACCCGCTTTCCCTACGAGATTACCCGCCTTGCAGAGGACATTGCCGGGGGTCTTATGGTTACCGCCCCTTCGGAAAAAGACCTGCGGCACGAAAAGCTGGGGCCGTACATCGAAAAGTATCTTAAAGGGGTGGACGGCGTGCCTGCCGAAGACCGTCTTAAAATTCTGCGTCTTATCGAAAACCTTACTCTTGGGGCGGCCGCCGTGGGCTACCGGACGGAGTCCATGCACGGGGCCGGCTCCCCGCAGGCGCAGCGCATTATGATTGCCCGTCAGGGGAACATTGAGCACAAGAAGGCTCTGGCAAAGGCTATCGCAAGGATAGGGCAGTAGTTTTGCAAAGGCTGAAAATCGCGGTAAAATACTGCGGCGGCTGCAATCCGGGTTTTGACAGGGCTGGCTTTGTCAAAAAACTGCTGGAAGACTTCCCTTCCCTGGAGCTTTCCGGGGGAGGGGAGGGGGGGAGGCCGCTCACGGTCAACGGCTGCCGCAGGGCCTGCGTCAAAATTGACGGCGGCGGCTTGGCCGTGTGTTGCAGGGAAGATTTCGACGCTCTGCGCGGGGAGCTTGCGCTTCTTTGCGAAGCGGCGCTTCTTTTGGAAGAATGATCACACGGGGGCGCGGAGGGAAGAATGAGGGGGTTATACTTCGTGCCGTGAACCAAAGGTTCGATGTGTGAGCCTTTCTCCAAGAACGGCCAAATTTAGAAAAAACGTTTCATATACAAGGGGGAAATTATGAGTTGGAAAACACTGTACAACGAGCGGCTTACAAGCGCGGCGGCCGCTGTCGGCAGAATTAAGTCGGGGAACCGGGTTTCGCTTTCCCACGCAGTTGGGGAGCCGTCGCACATTATCGACGCGATGGTGGCAAACCATGCCGCCTACCGGGATGTGGAAATCGTCCACATGGTTCCAATGGGCAAATGCGAGTACGTCAAGCCGGAGATGGCCGCCCACTTCCGGCACAACTCGGTCTTTGTCGGCGCGAAAACGCGGGACAGCGTGGCAAGCGGGCAGGGCGACTTTACCCCCTGTTACTTCCATCAAGTGCCCCACCTGTGGAGCGGCCCGCTCCCCTTGGATGTGGCCATAGTCCACGTCTCCCCGCCGGACGAGCACGGGTATTGCAGCCTTGGAGTTTCCGTCGATTACTCCAAACACGCCGTCGATGCGGCAAAAACCGTCATCGCCCAGGTGAACAAGTTCATGCCCCGCACGCTGGGCGACTGTTTTGTGCACGTCTCCAAACTCCACTGCATAGTCGAACATGACGAGCCGCTTTTGGAACTGCCCCCGCCGAAAATCACCGATGTCGAGCGCGGCATAGGCGAAAACTGCGCGCGCCTTGTCCAAGACGGCGACTGTCTACAGCTTGGCATAGGCGCAATCCCGGACGCCGTGCTTTTGTTCTTGAAAGAGAAAAAAGATTTAGGCATTCACAGCGAAATGTTTTCCGACGGAGTTGTCGAGCTTGTACAGGCCGGCGTAATAAACAGCGCGAGGAAAAACTTCCACCGGGGCCAGCTTGTCGCGACCTTCCTTATGGGGACAAAAAAACTCTACGATTTTGTGAACGACAACCCTATGGTTTCCATGCACCCCGTAAGCTACACAAACGATCCCGCCATTGCCGGCAAAAACGACAACCTTGTTTCGATAAACTCCTGCATCCAAGTCGATCTTTTGGGACAAGTCTGTTCCGAGACAGTGGGCACGACCCAGATTTCGGCAGTCGGCGGGCAGGTCGATTTTGTCCGGGCGACGGCGGTAAGCCGTGGCGGCCGTTCGATTATAGCGATGCCGTCCATTGCGAAGAAGGGCGAGAGCAAAATCGTAAGCGTGCTGGAAGAAGGGGCGGGCATTACGACAAACCGTTACGACGTGGATTACATCGTAACCGAGCACGGCATAGCGCACCTGAAATACCGCACAGTCCGGGACAGGGCTAGGGCGCTGATCAACATAGCGCACCCCAACGTGCAAGGCGAACTGAAAGAAGCCTTCGAGAAACGCTTCAAGACGAAGTTCTAGCCGGCGGGGGCGCTGGGGGCACGGGATTTGCTCACACAAAGGCACAAAGGTTTATTTCTTTCTTTGTGCCTTTGTGTGAGCTTTTTTACGGTGCGTTTACCGGCTTGGTACGCCAAGCGGCTGTGGATACCTTTGCCTAGATTCATTAAATGATCCAAAGCCAAGCCCAAGCTCTCCTGAGACGTTGCTCCCCCAAGTCCACAATTGGCCGCCTGTGGTTACAGCCGCGCTGTGGCTTCTGCTTGCGGATATGTATGCCCAAAAAAAGTTGCCTATACGAACAGGCGCATTGCGAGTAGCTTCTGTACCGTCCCCAAGCTGTCCGTATTCGTTCCAGCCCCAAGCCCATAATTCGCCATTTGCGGTTAAGGCTAATGTGTGAAAATCGCCGGCGGAGACGCTTGCCCAGTTGTTTGCAGTGCCCACACGGGTAGGCACATTGCGGCTTACATTGTCGCCAAGCCCAAGCTGACCGTCTTCATTATTACCCCAAGCCCACAGTTCACCGGTTGTCGTTATGGCTACGGCGTGTCGAAAACCTGCGGAGACGCTTGCCCAGTTGCTGGCATTGCCTACACGGGTAGGTTCGTCCCGGTTTACATAATCGCCAAGCCCAAGCTGACCTTCATCGTTATTACCCCAAGCCCACAATTCTCCGTTTGCTGTTATAGCAGCAGTATGCGCAAGACCCGCAGATACCGTTGCCCAGTTGCTGGCACTGCCTATGCGGGTGGGTACTACGGGAAAGCTCCCTCCTTCCGACTCCCACAATTCGCCGTTAGTTGTTACAGCAACAGTGCTGTTCCAGCTTATAGATACAGATGCCCAGTTGTTGGCATTGCCTACACGAGAAGGGCTACCCCAAGATAAATCCCACATTTCACCGTTTGTTGTTATGGCCTTGCTGTCAAGGCTTGCAGCTACGGATGCCCAGTTACTAGCGCTACCTATACGAACCGGTGTGTTTCGATCAATTTCTGTGTCATCCCAAAGCCCGCCCCAAAAGTTACTTCCCCAAGCCCACAACTGGCCGGTTCTAGTTATTGCCATAGTGATGCCCCCAGCGGAACTTCCTGCGGAAACGCTTGCCCAGTTGCTGCCGACACCTACACGGGCTGGCGCACTCTGTATGCTCCATGTTCCGCCCCCAAGCTGCCCATGTATGTTGTTTCCCCAAAGCCACAACCGGCCATTTGTATCTATGGCAATAGTGTGGGCGCTACCTGTGGAAAAGCTTGCCCAATTGTTCCCGTTATCTATATGGGTGGGCGTGTCTACAGTGATTGTACGCATATCTACTCCAAGCTGTCCAAAGCGATTCTCGCCCCAAACCCATATTTCGCCGGTTGTCGTTATGGCCATTGAGTGCTCGCTGCCGGCGGAAACGCTTGCCCAATTGCTTGCACTGCCTACACGAGCGGGCGTATTGCGATTTATGTTGTAAGGCCAGTCGAAGGATTCAAACCCCCAAGCCCACAGTTCGCCGGTTGCCGTTACAACCAAGGTATGCGCCGAACCGGCAGATACGCTTGCCCAATTGCTCGCGTTGCCCATACGGGCAGGCTCGCTGCGGCTCACGTTGTCGCCAAGCCCAAGCTGGCCGTCTTCATTCCAACCCCAAGCCCACAGTTCACCGGTTGTCGTTACGGCCACAGTGTGCGAACCGCCGGTGGACACGCTTGCCCAGTTGTCGGCACTACCTACGCGGGTAGGCTCGCTACGGTTTACATTGTCGCCAAGTCCAAGTTGGCCTTCATGGTTAAATCCCCACGCCCACAATTCGCCGGTTGTTGTTACAGCCACGGTGTGTGCGCCACCGGCAGATACCATTGCCCAATTGTTTGCACTGCCTACACGAGCGGGGACATTACGGTCTATGTTGTCGCCAAGCCCAAGCTCATAGTGTTCGTTTTCTCCCCAAGCCCATAGTTCACCGGTTGCCGTTACAGCCGCATTGTGCGCCCAGCCGGCGGACACGCTTGCCCAGTTGCTGGCGTTGCCTATGCGAACCGGCACGTTGCGGCTGTTCCATGTGCCATTTCCAAGCTGGCCTGAGCTGTTTCTGCCCCACGCCCATAACTCGCCATTTTCTGCTATCGCTACTGTGTGATTCCCGCCGGCGGACACTGTCGTCCAATTGCTTGGCAACTGCGGTTGCGGCGACGTTGCGCAGTTTGTTAATAAAAATGCGACTGCCACTGTAACGGCGGCAAACCCCAACAGTTTTACGATTGTTTTCATTTTTAAACTCCTTTTTATAGCACCTCTAAAAAACATAACACACAGGTCGGAACCCGGCAACCCTCCCCCGCCAGCGGCTCGCAAAGCAAAACTTTGTGCCTTCTAGTGAGCTTTTCTTTTTTCCTTTTTTGGCGTATAATATAAGCGATGCCTTTTTTGACGCAGATTTTGGAAAAAATAAAACTCCTCTTGGCCTCTGCCGTGGAGGGGGCGAAAAACGCCGCCGCCAAGCTGTCCGGCGCGGCCTTTGCCGGGACAAAGGCCTCCGTAAACGCGGACTCCGTAAAAAATGCGGGGGTAAAAGTAAAAATGCTTGCGGCGGTCGTTCTTTGGCTCTTGAAAGACGGCCTTGTCTCTTTATGGAAGAAAATCGCGCCCGCCGCCGGGGGCTTGATAGACAGAATACCGGAGGGAAAGCGGCGGCTTTTTGCGGTTTTGGGCGCGGCCAATGTATTAATCATAATAATTGCTATAATTTGGCTTGCAAATACTTCCGATAACAATAGAGGGGGGGAATTCGTGCAGATGCAGTTGCTGCCTATCGAAGATTTCTTCCTGCCCGGGGAGCCGGATTTTGTCCCAGGGGTTATTTTGCAAAGGCCGCAAAGGACGGACTGGACAGACGAAGAAGCCGGGGATTTCTGGCAAAGCGTGCTGCAATACGGCGAAGAAATTTGGAGGGGGAGAATCGAAGCCATGATAGACGAAATTCTGGAGAATGTTCCATGAAAAATATCTTAAAAATACGTTTTCTTGTCTTTTTGCCGGCTGTGTTTTTCATCATGTCATGCAGGACGGCTCCGCATCAGGTTATTCAAGATTTAGCCTTGGATGATGAGCCGGTAACTGAAGTTATTGCCGAAGTTGAAGAGGAAGAGGCTCTGGTCTACGAAGATGCGTTTGAGCCGCTGGAAGAGCCGCCGCTGGAAGAGCTGGCCGAGGAGCCTATAATAGAAGAAACCGAAGTGCCGGTGCCGGTAATCACCGCCTTCGTGCGGCCTCCCCAAGAGGCTCTCGTGGAGACTGCTCTGTTGCCCCAGCCGGAATTTACCCTTCCGCCATTGCCGCCGCCGGTGCAGATAGCCGAACCGCCGCCGCCACCCCCACCGCCGCCTGCGCCCCCGGCGCAGATAGTCGCGCCGCCACCGCCGCCTCCTCCACCCCCGCCGCCTCCGCC
>WRKI01000169.1 GCA_009778155.1 Spirochaetota bacterium | reverse complement strand
CGGTTTGTCCGAAAAAAACAAAAAAAATCGAAAAAACACCGCGTTGCCAGCCGGCGGGCGGCCGCCCCTGCCCGCCGGCTGGCCGGAACACCCGTCAAGCAGGCCGCAGGGCGTTCCAAATGGGGGCAATGCGCTAAAACCACCCGTTTTTCACCCCGCCTAGCCATTGCTGTCGAATTGGATTTTCAAAATCTCTTTTTGCCGCTCTATTTCAACAATCAATTCTTCCTCGGTAGGCAGATAGGGCATATATTTGGCGGCGAACAATTGCTTGCTTTCATTCAAAACGGAGTATTTTGCAATAGTCTTGTCTGTTTCGGTACAAAGAAGAATGCCGATAGTGGGATTGTCGCCTTCCTTTTTTTGCAGATCGTCAAACATACGAACATACATATCAAGCTGCCCGATGTCCTGATGGGTAATTTTGTCGGTCTTGAGTTCGATAAGCACAAAACATTTTAGGATAAAATTGTAAAACACTAAATCAATATAAAATTCAGCCGTTTCTGTCCGTATAAGCTGTTGCCGGGCTACAAAGGCAAAGCCTTTCCCCAGTTCCAGAAGAAACTGCTGAAGATGATCGATAATGGCTTTTTCCAATTCCGCTTCCAGATAGCCTGAATTATTGGGAAGCCCAAGAAATTCAAGCACGGCAGGGTTTTTGATGAATTCGAGCTTGTCTTGCCGGAAGGCCGCTGTTTTTTCCTGCATTTCTGCCGTAACAATATCTTTATTTTGTGATGACAAAAGCCGCTGATAGTAAAGCGTGGAAATGTTTCTGTCCAAAGTCCTCACCGACCAATTGTTGGCGGCGGCCTCGGCGATGTAGTACTGCATGGCGTTTTTATCGGCAAGGCGCAATATTAGCCTTATATGAGACCATGATAAATTTGGCACACGCTGTGTGCCAAATTCCAACTCCTTAAAATTTAGGTAAAACTGCCTAAAATCCCGGAGGTAACGCTCGCTAAAGCCTGAGCCAAACTCACTTTTCAGCTCTTTTGAGAGATTTTTGATTATTTCCCGGCCATATTCCGCCCGGAGCTTGCCCTGCTGTTCTTCTTCCACGATTCTTCGGCCGATAAGCCAGTACGCTTCGACCATAGCCGTATTTATCGCGGTATAAGCTTTTGCTCTGGCGGCCGTGATGATTTGTTTTATGTCGGCAATGTATTGGCTTGTTTGCATAGCTACTCCATAAACTCGCGAAGCAATTCTCACCCCGCCGCCCGCCCCCGGTGCGATCACCGGTCGAGCAGGCCTTTGAGCGTTTCCTTTGCTAGGGCGGGATTCCCGGAGCCGCCCAGCTTTTTCATAAGCTGCCCCATAAGAAAGCCGAAAACCTTCTCCTTGCCGGCCCGGTAATCGGCAACATCGCCAGGGTGAGCGTCAATGACGGACTGCGCCGCAGCCAGGGCCGCGCCGCCGTCGCTCTGCATAAGAAGCCCCCTTTCGGCAATATAGGCGGCCGGATCAACACCGTCCGTAAAAACAGCCGCGACAACCTCCTTGTAAGAAGCGCGATTTATCTTGCCGCCAAGAACCTGCGCGATAAGATACGACAACTTCCCGGCATCAACTGAAAGAGCCTCGGGCAAAACACCCGCGCTATTCATAAGCTGCATGACAGAGCCGCTAATCAAATGCGCCGACTCGGCAGGCTCCCCGCTTTGGACACACAAAGATTCAAAAAGATCGGAAATGTTTTTGTGCGAAGTAAGAAACACCGCCTCCTCCCTGGAAATTGCAAAATCGGCAGTGTAACGCGCGCGCTTTTCGGACGCAAGCTCCGGGAGACTTTTCTGAATACATTCCAGCCAGCCGGCATCAACGACCACAGGCAGAAGATCAGGTTCGGGGAAATAGCGATAATCCTGGGCGTTTTCCTTGGAACGCATAGCAAAGGAAAGACCACGGTCATCGTCCCAGCGACGAGTCTCTTGCAGCACCCTCCCCCCGCCCTCCAGCAGTTCAACCTGCCGGGCAGACTCGCTTTCAATAGCGCGGGCGACAGCCTTGAAAGAGTTCAGATTTTTTATCTCGCTGCGCACCCCCAGAGCCTCCCCCGGCCTACGCACCGAAAGATTAACATCGCAACGCAGAGACCCCTCCTGCATCTTGCAGTCGCATATTTCAAGATAAAGAAGCGTTTCCCTAAGCCGCTCAAGATAGGCGACAACCTCGCCTGCGCTTCGGAAGTCCGGCTCCGAGACAATCTCCAAAAGAGGCACACCGCAGCGATTAAAATCCATAAAAGTCCCGCCGGCCGGCTCATGAATCAGCTTCCCCGCATCCTCTTCCATGTGAATCTGGCGTATGCCGATAACTTTGCTCCCCCCGCCAGCCTCAATCTCAAGACCGCCGCCCCGGCAGACAGGCGCGTAAAACTGGGACACCTGATACGCCTTGGGAAGATCGGGGTAAAAATAGTTCTTGCGGTCGAACTTGCAAGTTTCCGCGATTTTGCAGCCAAGAACAAGCCCCAGTTTTACCGCAAACTCCACAACTGCGCGGTTCAGCTTGGGCAAAGCGCCCGGCATACCCGAACAGACAGGACAAACCTGCGTGTTAGGCTCTCCGCCGAAAACGGTCGAGCAAGAGCAGAAAATTTTCGATTTTGTCGAAAGCCCGGCGTGGACTTCCAGCCCGATTACAACTTCCCAGTTCATGATTTCCCCCCCGGCCATTTCGCGTGATAATCCGTCCTGCGCTGGTAGACACGCGCGGCGTTTACAAGCTTTTGCTCGGCAAAACTGTCCGCGACAAGCTGAAAGCCGGCAGGAAGCCCCGCCTCGCCCAAGCCGCAAGGCAAAGCCGCGGCAGGCAACCCGGCAAGATTGACGGAAACCGTGTAGATGTCGCCCATGTACATCTTCAGCGGGTCGCCCAAGTTTTCGCCAATCTTGTACGCCGCCGTCGGGGCGACAGGGCAAAGAATCATGTCGAAACGCTTGAACAAGCCGTCATAAGCCTCCTTTACAAGAGCGCGGGCTTGGAGCGCCTTCCGGTAGTAGGCATCGTAATAGCCAGAGGAAAGCACGAAGGAGCCGAGCATGATCCGGCGCTTGACCTCCATGCCGAAACCCTCGCTGCGCGAGAGCTTGTAAAGCTCGGAAAGACTTTCCGCCTTTTCGCTGGCAAAGCCGTACTTAAGCCCGTCATACCGGGAGAGATTGGAGGAAGCCTCGGCGCAGGCGATGATGTAGTAGGCGTGCACCATGCAGTCCATCATGGGCATTTCAAACTCTTCGACCGCCGCCCCCGCCGCCTCGAACTCTTTGGCCGCTTTTAATACCGCCAGCCTGACATCCTCGTCAATGCCGGCGCCAAAGTAGTTGACGGGAAGCCCGATTTTGACCCCGTCAAGTTTTTCCGCCGCGGCCGGGAAATCGAAGGGCTTTTCGATAATGCAGGTCGAGTCCCTTTCGTCCGGGCCGGATATAACAGAGAGAAAGGCGGCGCAGTCGTCAATATTGCGCCCAATCGTGCCAATCTGATCAAGGCTGGATGCGTAGGCAAGCAGCCCGTAACGGGAAACCGAGCCGTAGGTGGGCTTGATTCCGGTCGTGCCGCAAAAACAGCAGGGCTGGCGTATACTGCCGCCGGTGTCCGTGCCAAGAGCCAGCGGGACAAGCCCGGCCGCCACAGCCGCCGCGCTGCCTCCCGAAGAGCCGCCGGCCACGCGGGAGCCGTCCCAGGGATTGCGCACAGCGCCGAAGGCTCCCGTTTCGCTTGATCCGCCCATTGCAAACTCGTCCATGTTAAGTTTGCCCACGACTATCATGCCGGCCGCTTCCAGCCGGTCGATCACGCCGGCGTTGTAAACAGGCGCGTAGCCTTTGAGCATTTTGGACGCGCAGGAAGTTTCGATCCCCAGCGTGGAGATGTTGTCCTTTACGCCGACCGGAACGCCGGCAAGGGGGGAAAGCGCCTCGCCGGCCTTTATCTTAGCCTGCACCTCGCAGGCAGCCGCCTGCGCCCGCGCCTCTGCCACTGCCAGAAAAGCGTTGTTTTTGTCGGTTTTTATCCGGCTCAGGCAGGCGGCCAAGGCCTCGGCCACGCCTATTTTCCCGGCCTTTATTGCCGCGCCCAGTTCCAGCGCGCTCATTTCTTCTATATTATTGCCCATTTTTCTATCCTACTCCACCGTTTTGGGCGCGGCAAACATTTGCCCGTTTTGCGCCGGCGCGTTTTTCAATATAAGCTCGCGGTCAAAGGATGCGCCCGGCACATCGTCGCGCAGGGCGCGCGAAGCGGCGGTATTGTCAAAGGGATGGCTGCGCTCTGGCGCGTTTGCGGTATCAAGGGCGTTAAGGCCCTCCATAGCTTTCAAGATTTTTTCCAAGTCTGCGGCTATGCGTTTTTTTTCATCGTCCGAAAGGGCAAGGCATGACAGCTCTTCCAAATACGCGATTAGCGCATCATCAACTAACACGGGGGTCTCCTTATAAGGGTTTTTACCGGCAACGCGGCAAGTATCATACTGCATATTACACGGCCGTCTGTCAAGGGGAGTAGCACGATAAACGCATGAACCACACGAGTCTCGGAAATATTTCACGCAAAGGCCGCGAAGGTGCAAAGGCCGCGAAGCACAGACTAGGGAAACACTGGTTAACTCGAAGCTAATCAGCGTTTCCCTAAATCCTCGATGGGATTTAATCAGTGCTTCCTTAGCC
Organism: Spirochaetota bacterium; assembly: GCA_009778155.1. Taxonomy (GTDB): domain Bacteria; phylum Spirochaetota; class Spirochaetia; order Treponematales; family Breznakiellaceae; genus WQXQ01. Next base: position 2,418 of record WRKI01000169.1, on the reverse strand, counting down.
CTCTCTAATCCCTCCTCTTCTTCCCTTCGCGGCCTTTGCACCTTTGCGCCTTTGCGTGAGCAACCCGCCGGAGGCTAATCGACTATGAAGAAAGAGACCTCTTTTACCAGCGTGTCTATCGCGTGGCGGTTTTGGCCGCTAATGTCGTTCACTTGGTTTACCGCAACATTGATCTGATCTGCGCCAGAGACCATCTCGTTCATACTGTCGCTAATCTCGCGAGTCGCGCCTTCCAAATTGCCCGTTTCCTTAATAACCTCGTTTGCGCCTTGCAGCATTTCGTTAGAACCGGTCTTTACCTTGTGAGTAATCTCGGTAATCTCCAGAATACCCTTTACAATTTGCCGACTGCCAACATCCTGCTCCTCCATCGCACTGCGAATATTGTCCTCCTGCTCTGAGACAACCCTTATCCCGGCTTCAATATCCTCGAACTTGTTAAGCACATCCTCGTTGGAGTGAGTAATCTTGTCGATGGATGCCTTGATCTTTTTAAGCACCGTGCCGATGATTTTCGACTGCTCCTTGGAACTTTCGGCCAGCTTGCGAATCTCGTCGGCAACGACGGCAAAACCCTTGCCAGCCTCCCCCGCGTGCGCCGCCTCGATAGCGGCGTTCATAGAAAGAAGATTCGTTTGACTTGCAATGTTTTCCATTACGGCGTTAATCTCCATAAGACCCTCCGACTCGCGGGAAATCTCCTGAATGTCAGAGGCCACTTCGTTAATCCCGGTGCGGCCTACCTCGCTGGCCTCCATAAGGTTTTTTACGTTGGCAGAGTTTTTTATCAGCGTGTCGGTAACCGAGCGAATATTCGCCGCCATCTGTTCAACAGCCGACGAAGCCGTGGCCACATAGCCGCTTTGGTCGCCGATAAAACCGTCCAACTTGTCGATATTTTGCACAAGCTGCTTCATAGTCGCGCTCGTCTGGTTGACACTCGCGCTCTGGTTTACCACCCGGCCTTTGACATTTTGAATGTTGGCCGTAATCTCGTTTACCGTGGCCGCCGTCTGACTCATATTGCTGGAAAGAGTCTCGCCAATTTCATACAAATCCTGCGCTTCGCCCTTCACCTTTTTGATCAAGGCGCAAACACTTTTTTGCGTGCCCTCGAAACTTTTTACAAGATCGCCAATCTCGTCGTCGCCTTTATATTGAAGCATTTCGACATCCCTAAAGTCGCCGTCGGCAAGAACGCCAATTTCGCGCTGAAGCCAGACAAGAGGCTTTGTCGCCCTGCCGAAAAACACAATGAAGGCCACGATGACCAAAATGCTGAGCAAGACCACGAGAATTCCGACCTCGCGGACAATGGCGTTAATCGGAGCCATCATGACCGCGTCTGTTTTTACGAGCAAGACACTCCAAGTCATGCCGGAATTCACGCCCAGAGGCAGAGAGTTTAAGACGATTTCGGCATTGCCGCCAAGCCCCGGCGAAAAGAAACCCGTCTGCAAGTCCGTGCCGCCATGCATCGCGCTAATCATCTGCGGCAGAAGGTCGCCGAACAGAACATGACTTCCGCTAAGATTGGTGTTCAGAACGCCTGGGTTGGTGGCCGCCATGATATGGCCGTTGCCGGCATAAAGACCGACAAGGGCGACTTCTGGGTGCGCCGCAAGGAAGGGCTGTATCTCCGCTTGAAAAAAGGCGATGTCCAAATGCGCGGAAAGCACGCCCACCACCTGATTGTTTACGCTGTTTATAATTGGAACGGAAATAGAAACAAGCCAAACCTCGCCGCGGCCGGGAACGATGCGCATATGGGGATGCTCAGCCAGGTCGTTACGCGCCTGCGGGCTTAGAATGTGGGCGTTCATTTCGTCCACGGAAATAAGCGTCCTGTGCTCGATCTGCCCGCCGGGAAGCTCGCGGATAAAGGCACTGCCGAACTGGCCTGTGGGAGTGCTTCCCACGCGGTCTATGTTGGCCTCGTCCAAGTCCAACACGTTGGGAAGCCAAAGCACATTAATACCGAAAAACTCAGGGCTTGCGGCCACGGTCGAGTGCTTCATTTCGTCAAAGGTGTCGCGCCGCATCGCCTGGGGCAGATTTTCAAAATCGCCCATGATGTCCGCCAGGGTGTGCAGAACCCTGTATTGGGCGGCTACCCGGCCGTGCCAGAATTCCATCCAGTATGCGCCCATCTGGACAAGAGTGCCTACGCTCAACTGCCGGCTTAAAGCCATCGTGCGGACAGTCTGAGTAGTTGCGCCCACCGATACGATTAAGATAATCGAGACAGCCATGATAATGCTTAATTTGTACCTGATTTTCATTTTTTCCCTCTCTTTTACGGCCGCAGCCCTTTTTGTGTTGAAAAGAGATAGAAAAACCTAACCCATCAATAAAACGCCAATCCTGCCCCCCGTCCGGCCATCCGCCCGGCCACCAGCCGCACCTACCCCGCACGGG
>WRKI01000168.1 GCA_009778155.1 Spirochaetota bacterium | reverse complement strand
GGCTGGCGGCTGGCGGCTGGCGGCTGGCGGCTGGCGGCGGTTGCGAGAAGTCTACTTGAGTGGCAACCCGGTTGCTCATTGGATCATTACAGCATTTTTTCGCAGGTTTGTCAACGCCCGACAGGGGCTTGCCGGCTAAAAATGCACGCCGAAACTTGCCGCCGTTTGCAGAGCCTCAGGCACGTTGGCGCGTATGTCGCTCACCCTGGACGCGCTTGAGGGGTGGGTGCTCAAAAACTGGGGCGTTCCCCCGCCGCCGGCAAGAGCTTCCATGCGCTCCCAGAAAAGGGCGGCCTCGTTGGGGTTGTAGCCGGCAATGGCCATAAGGATAAGCCCCAAGTGATCGGCCTCCTGCTCGTGCCGCCGGCTGAAAGGCAGGGTTCCCAGCACGGCCGACCCCACGCCGAAGGAGGTCAAAATAAGGCTTTGGGTCATCTCCGGCCGGTTGGCCGTAAGCAGGGCAAGGCTTGCGAAGCCCACCTGCTGGAGCATGGCCGCGCTCATGCGCTGCTGGCCGTGGTTCAACACAGCGTGGGCAATCTCGTGCCCCATTACGACGGCCATGCCGGCCTCGTTTGCCGTAAGCGGCAGAATCCCCGTGTAAAACACGATTTTGCCGCCGGGCATAGCCCAGGCATTCACCGAGTTGTCTTGCAGCAGGGTGAACTCCCATTCAAAGCCGTCAAGCTGGTTCAGATGCCCCTGCCGGGCAAGCCACATTTCCGTGGCCGCAACCATCCTGTTGCCGACATCTTGAAGCATTTGCGCCTCTGGCGTGCCGGTAACGACAACGCTCGCGTTGATGATTTCCCTGTGCTGTGCGAAGGCCATCGGGAAAAGCTCGTCGTTGCTGATAAAGGCCATCGTCCTTCTGCCCGACATAGGGTCTGTGGCGCAGGCGGCGAAAAACACCGCCGCAAAAACTGCCGTAAAAGCGGCCAATGCAAAAATCTTTCTCATTTTCTCCTCCATAAAAAGCACTTTTTGGGGCTTTGCCCAAACAAGTCCATTATTCGCCGGGCTTTTTCTTCCTGGCTTTCATCATCATAACATCGCCCGCGCCGAAGCGTTTGGCCAGACGGTCGGCAGGCCTTTTCAGCCAGAGCGGGGCAAGGCCTGCCCCAAGGCCGCCCCAGGTGTACACGCCCTCCACGACAAATCCAGAGCCGGCAAGCATGGCTTTCAGCGTGCGCACCGAAAAAAGATACAGGTGATCGAAGATTGCCGACCGCCAGCGGTTGCCGAAAAAGCGCGACTGGAAGCCGTCAATGTTGGGCGTTGTTATAAGAAAGCGCCCGTCCGGCTTTAGCACCCGGAAAACCTCGTCCAAAAAAATACGCGGGGCGTTAAGGTGCTCGATAAGGTGCGAGGCGTGCACAAGCTCAAAGGAGGCGGCCGGGAAGCCGTTTTCCTCCAGCGGGATTGTCTTTATGTCAAGCCCCCTTTCTTTTTGCGCATACTGAGCCGAGGGCGAGATTTCCACGCCCGTCGTCCGCCACCCCCGGCCTTTCAAGAGGGCGAGTAACGCGCCTGTGGCGCAGCCCACGTCAAGCACGGCGGGCGCGTCTCCGTGTTCGCCGGCCGCCCGGCCAAAGCTCTCTTTTTCCAGCGTGTCAAAATCGGCATCTTGAAAGGCCAAAAGCTGAAGCTGGAGGAATGGCTCTTCGTGGGCAAGTTCGTAGGAAAAATAATCTTCCCCAAAGGCCTCGCCGTAGCGTCGCATAACGTCGGTTTTTTCCGGCTGGGGGTTCACCTGCACAAGACCGCAGTCGGCGCACTTGACGTAGGAAAAGCCCTCGCACTGAAGCGCGGGTTTGAAGCGTCCCCCGGCGCACAGGGCGCAGGGGATGGCGCGGCTATCCTCCGCGCTTACGGGTGTTGACCAGGCTTTGTAAACTTTTTCTTTTTTCACGCTGTATGTGCCACCTTGCAAGTCTCAATTTACGACAATCTGGGTAAGGGAACGGCGGGTGTTGCCCGCAAAATCTTCTATAATTATCTCCAAGTTCGCCTGCCCGCTGTTAAGGAAAACGTCGGCGACCTCGACCGCCGGCGAGGGCGAGAAAATCTGGCTTGCCGGGACAAGCCCGCCCCTTTGCACCATAAGGATTCCGTCTCTGGCAAAGATTGATTCAAAGCTGAGAGTGCCGACCTCCACCCCGTTTATCGAGCTTACGATGCGATAGGGGGCAAGAAAATTATTGAAGGCTCTGTCAACATTGTCGTTTGTCGCCACGGCTATCCGGAAACGCCCCTGGCTTAAATTTTGCAGTTGCTCGTTTTCCACAGGCTCGCCCTGCGAGTTTATCAGGTTTACCGACAAAATCTGGAATGGCAGGGTGTTGTGAACGGGCGTCATGAGGATTGCCGGGTTTACCCAGTTGCGCTCGCGTCTGTCGAAAAGTTTGAAGTAAACGCCTTCCCGGTTTGACCAGCCGGAGATGCCTGTGCGGGCGATTGGCTGCTGGCGCATGACACGGCGCTCTCTGTCGGCGGCCTGCCCGTAGCGGCTGTAAATGCTGATAAGCCCGTCGCCGTGATCCACGGCTGTCCAAGCCCCCAGGGGGGAGGGCAACCGGGAGGCACTGCTGCCGGGGCGGCTTGTAAAAATGATTTCACCGCTTTCGGCGGCAAGCACGTCGGTTGAGCCTGAAAAAACCATTCCCAGAACCGGGCTTCCCATGTTGTTCCAGCCGAAGTTGCGGATAAGCGCGGCGTTGCCTGCCGGCCAGCTCATCGCCTGAACTTGCCAGGCCGCAAACAGCAAAAACACGCCGAATGTTACGCGCAAGGCTATCTTTCTCATTTACTGCCTCCTTACTTCAAACGCTATAAGGGCATCCCCCCCGCCTGCCACAACTATTGAACCGCTTCTTCCAAAAAAAACATCGTCGCTTACAAAGGGCGCTCTAATTGCCAGTATTCCCGGCAGCTTTATCCCGACCAGCTCTTTCAAGCGTGCGTTTTCCCCCGCGCCGCCAGCCGCGCCGCCACCGGCCGCGCCGCCTCCGGCCGCGTCGGCCGCCGCATCTTCCGCTTCGTCTGTCTCTTCATTATCGGCTTCATAACGCGACACTAGCGCGAAGAAAAGTCCCTGCCCGCCGCCGGAGTCTATCGAAATTATTTCGCCTTCAAGCGGGACGAAGGTGCTCTGTCTTGCGCCGGTTTCGTAAATGCCAAGGCCGCCTTCCCGCTCGAAGGCCACCCACCAGTCGTCGTGAAAAAATGTAACGTGGACTGGCCGCCTGAAGCCGTCGCCCAAAAACTCATGGTAGATCACTTGGAACTGGCCTGTGCCGAATCGTTCCAATAGAAGGAAGCGCTGGTTTTCCACGCCTGAAACGACGGCTATGCGCAGGCCGTCGCCGGAAATGGCCACGCCTAGTATGACTTCGTAACGGGAGTGTCCCGGCGTAAAGTTAAAAATCTGCCTGCCCAGGTTGTCCAAAACCTCGACCACGCCGTCCACGGAGCCGGTTACGATTAGCCCGGCGGCGGCGTCTATGCTGGTGAGGGGGGCGGGAAAGGCGTATGTCCAGCGGATGTTGCCGTTGAAGTCAAGTTCGGAAAGCGAGTTTTGGCCGCTGCCCAAAATGAAGATTCTGCCGTCCAAAAGCAGGGGGTAGCCCCAGGGGTCTTCGATTTCCAGCACGGTTTCGCCCCAGATGTCCCTTACTTCGATGCTTGCCGGGACGGCTTCGTATTCTGTCCATAGGTTGCGGCCAAGGTAAAGCTCGGCGGCTCTTTCTCTGTTTAAGATAAAATGTCCGTCGGTGCCGACAAAGCCGAATCGCTCGCCTAGTGTAAAGGGGATGGCCATATTCACAAGCCCCCCGGCGGGCTGTCCCATGACGATCGGGCTTGCATCGTCTAAAGAGCTTACCCACAATGGGGAAAGCACGGTTTCTCGCGGAATGGGGCGTGCCGCTGCAAAAAAATACAGCAAAAAAACAAAGAGCGACAAAACAACCCAGATTCCATTTCGCTTTTTACTTGCCAAAAGAAAACTCCTTCTGCTTTATAATAAATGATATTGCGGCAAAGTTACTAGTAGGCGCGAAGGAGGAGATCGCACAAAGGCGCGGAGGTTTTCATTGCAAGCGACTGCCCAGCGAGAAAGCCTCTGCCGGCCGTCGGGGTTGGTCGTGCTTAAAAGCATTGACAGCATTTCGCGAATGGAATATAATTTGGGCGATGTGGGAAGTTGAGTATACGGACGAGTTTGGGAGCTGGTGGGAAACATTGAGTGAAGCCGAGCAGACGGCGATAGATTCTGGCGTAAGGCTTATAGAAAGGTTCGGTACGTCTCTTAAATTCCCGCACAGTTCCGACGTTAAAGGGTCGGCGTATGGGAATATGAGGGAGTTGCGCAGCCAATGTGCCGGTAAGCCGTACCGGACATTTTACGCTTTTGACAGCAGACGCATTGCGATTCTGCTTATCGGCGGCTGTAAAGCCGGGAATGACAGGTTTTACGAAGTTATGGAAGCATTGATTAAATCCCATCGAGGATTTAATCAATGCCTCTTACCCGCATTTTGCGCAATGAAATGAGCAAGATGCATCGGACTTTAGTCCGCGGGAAACGCTGATTAGCTTCGAGTTAATCAGCGTTTCCCTCTGATTCCGAAGGCTGATAAAATATACGGCGAATACCTGAAAGAGATACAGGGGGAACGAAATGGCGCGTAAATTTGCCGAACTGCGCGAGAAAATGAGCTTGGAAGCGAGGGCTAAAAGCGAAGAGATGTTTGAAGAAGCTGTCGAAGCGATGTCCCTCCATGAGTTGAACAGCGATCGAGGGCTGTCGCAAAAAACGCTGGCCGAAGCCTTGAATGTCCAGCAACCGGCACAGCCTTCAATATCATGAAAGAGTTGGGGCTGAAACAGCGCGAAGAAAACGATGATTAAATCCCATTGAGGATGCGGACTAAAGTCCGCGGGAAACGCTGATTAGCGTCGAGTTAATCAGCGTTTCCCTAAAGCTAAGGATGGTTTGTCATGAAATACGCATACGCGGCGGTATTCACGCCGGAAGAAAACAGAATGTTTAGCGTGAATTTTCCCGATTTGCAAGGGTGCTTTACGAGCGGAGACGATATAGCCGATGCCGTTTACATGGCGCAGGATGCACTGTGCCTGACCTTGTATGATTTAGAGCAAGACAAAAAGCCGATACCACAGGCGAGCAGTCTTTGCGATGTTAAAACCGCCGGCAGGGAATTTGCAAGCGTTATCGCGGTGGATACGGAAACATACCGCCGGTTTTACGAAAACAAGCCCGTTAAAAAGCCCCACGCAATTCCAATGTGATTGAACGAGGGGCTGAAACAGAGCAAAGCCCGCAAACAGGGCGGTTCCAAGCTAGAGGCAATCCGCAGCTTGGAACTCCGTGGTTTCCCCGCTCCATGCCCCGGCAAGGCGGCATTCCGTTGTGCCTTGCCGGGGCATTTCGCTTGGCTTAAGCCCGTGAAACTAGGGGCGCACGAGGCGGAAACCCCGGTTGACAGCCGAGTTGGTGTACATTACCCAGCTACGGTTTGCCGAACGTGTGGTTAGAACAGAAAGTTCAACACTGCCACCAAATAAGGCGAAGCTGCCGCCGCGTTGAACACGGTTAGCAGAGTGGGAGTCATTACTGGGGTCGGTTTCGTCATGATCTGGATATGCTCCCATAAAGTCCCATACCCACTCCCACACGTTGCCGTGCATATCGTGCAAGCCCCAGGGGTTCGCCGCCCTAGTCCCGACGTTGTGCGTCCTACCGCCGCTGTTTCTAACTGTCCAAGCTATCTCGTCAATCGAGGGGGCGTCCCAGTCCTGCGCCCCGTTGCTGAACGCCGTGGTCGTTCCGGCGCGTGCCGCGTATTCCCACTGCGCCTCCGTAGGCAACCGCCAGCCGTTGGATCCCGGCACTATTTCCACCGCAGCCCATGCTATACGGTTCGGGCTGTCCCAGACGGTTGGCACTTCGCCCCAGTCGTCGGGGTTGGTGCTGCCGCCTATACGGTACGCCGGGCTTAACCCTTCCATTATGCTTAACCGGTTGGCGAACACAATCGCGTCAAACCAGTTTACATTCACAACCGGCCTCCAGCGGCCGTAATGCACGCTGTCGCTAGGCACGGGGTTGCTTCCCATTACCTCCACCCACTGCCATTGCGTTATGGGAAAGCGGGTCATGTGAAACCCGGTGCTTATAGTTACCCGCCGTTGCGGAGCTTCGTTGGCATTATGTCCTATTTCCGTTGAAGGGCTGCCCATCGTGAAAGTCCCGGCGGGTATCCACACCGTGTTGGGTATCGTTACGCTCATCTCGCTGTCGTTGCATGACGACGCGGCTAATGCCACTGCCGCCAGGGTCGCGGCTAAGGCCGCCCTTTTCAACAATCCGTTTTTCATCTTCGCATTTCTCCTTGCGCTAAAAGTTAAACCGGGCGTGCAGCCCGATGTCCGCGACGTGGCGGCTGTTGCCGGCATGGTCGTTGTCAAAACGGAAGCGCACACCGGGAATAAGGCTGAAGCCGTTGCCAAAGGGAACGGTTACCTGCGCCGCCGCCTGCATTCCGAATGCGTCGCTTTCGCTCTCGAAGTTCGTTACCACCCCGTAGGACAAGGCCGCTTCCCCGAAGGCCAGCGGGAACCGGGCTTCGACCATTGCCTCCAGAACGAGCAGGCTGAAGCGGTTGTGCCGGGCGGCGTGCCAGAAGGGGGAGTCCGCGTCCGCCACTGCGAAAAAACCGAAATAGGGGTCTTCGTACAGGGCGACGTTAAGGGCGACCGCGCTCGCCGGGCCGGCATCCAGCAGGCGGCCGCTGGCGGCGAGCATCCACGAGAACACTGTCTCGTCCCCGGCAGGAATCGAATTGTGCAGGAAGGCGTAGGCGATGCCGGCCTCGAAGCCGTTCCCTTCCATGTCGAACCCTGCGAAAAAGCCGGGAACCGGCGTGTTCCACTCCCAGGAGTTTCCCCCAAGGGTCGCCCCGTCCA
>WRKI01000167.1 GCA_009778155.1 Spirochaetota bacterium | reverse complement strand
CCCCCCGTGCGATCCGGCGGGTGGGTGCAGATGCTGCGGTTGCCGCAGCATCTGCCGGCGTAGTTTTAATCTCAAAAACTGACAAATTCGCGCTAAGTGTCGCCCCATTCATCTCTTGGGGCTAAAAAAGGAGGGTTATGAATAATTTGCTGCTGGAAAAAAAGCCCGATTTTAAGTCGAAGGGTTTTCAAGATGCTTTTGGCGCGTTAAGGGAAAAAGACATAGAGGGCGGCCGGGACATCGAGGCCTTAATCAATATATACACAGAGGCGAAGGACTTGTATATAAGGAACGCCTGTCTAAAACTGCTGTACAACCAAAACAAGCACCCATTGAAGGATTTTTTTGAAAAGGCCTATAAAAAAGAGCCGTATTTGGACATGAAGGCCAACGCATTACGCGGCTTGCTAAATTATGCCCCGGAAGCCGAAATCGAAGAATTGTTGGAAAATTTTAACGCAATGCTGGAAGAGCGCAAAAAAACGACTCCCTACAACTACCAAGAGTACGAAATGCTCTTGGGCAAGAATTCCCTCCCCTTTTTGCACCGAAAATACGGTTACAAATGCTTAAAAAAGACGCTGGAAATCGTGCAAAAGCAATACGATGAGCTGCCGGAGGCCTTAAAAGGGCATTTTACCGTGGACGAAAACGGAAATATGGTGCTTTTAAGAACCCCAGAGGAGACTGGCAAGATGATAACCGAATTTTTCGACAAAATAAACGAAAAATACTACAAAGGAGGCTAGCCAAAGGCCCGGTTGCCCTAAAGAAAATGACACTCTGTGTCGATAATATAAGTGTTGGGATTACGGTTCCCCTCCCAAATCATCGTAATTCCAATATGCCTCAAGGGCATTGAGCTGTCCGAGAAATCGGGCAGCTCTTTTTTTTTGCCCGCTAGTTGCGACCCGCTAGTTGCGGCCGCTAGCTGCGGCCGCTAGCTGGAACAGCCGGCCGGCGAGCAGCCGGCGGCCGGTTAATTCACTTTTTTTTGATTACGTCGAAGCCGCAGTAGGGAACCAGCGCTTTCGGCAGGCGCACCGATCCGTCTGCCTGCTGGAAGTTTTCCAAGATTGCGATTATAGCCCGGGAAACAGCGATTGCTGTTCCGTTCAGCATATGGACAAACTTGTTTTTGCCGTCGGTGTCCTTAAACCGAATGTTCAATCGCCGCGCCTGATAATCCGTGCAGTTGGAAGTGGAGGTGATTTCCCCCCAGTCGCCCGTGTTTCCCCGGCCGGGCATCCACGCTTCCAAGTCCCACTTGCGGTAGGCCGGCGCACCCAAGTCGCCCGTGCAGGTGTCTACCACGCGGAAGGGTATGTCAAGTCCGGCGAAGATTTCTTCTTCAATGAGGCGCAATTCTTCATGCAGGCGGTCGGATTCCTCTGGCACGCAGTAGGCGAACATTTCCAGCTTTGTAAACTGATGCACCCGGTACAGGCCTTTGGAAAACTGCCCTGCCGATCCTGCCTCCCGACGGAAGCAGTGGGAGAGGCCGGCCATGCGCAGGGGCAACTGTTCCTTGGCCAAAATGGTGCCGGCGTAGTAGCCGCCCAGGGTAATTTCGGCAGTGCCAACAAGGCAGGAGCCTTCGCCTTCCAGCATATACACGTTGGATTCAGGCCCGCGCGGGTTAAAGCCGATGCCTTCGAGTATTTCCTCGCGGGCTATGTCCGGGGTGATAAAGGGGGTAAAGCCCTTTTTTTGCAGAATGTCCAGGGCATAACGGACAAGGCCAAGCTCCAAGTAAACCCCTTCGTTTTTTAGGTAGTAAAACTTGGTTCCCGACACCTTTGTCCCGGCGTCGAAATCGACTATGTCCAGGTCTTGCCCCAGTTTTACATGGTCGGCGGGTTCAAAGTTGAATTTTGTGGGCTGGCCGACTCTTTTTACTTCGAGGTTGTCCTTGTCTTCCCGGCCTACGGGTGCTTCGGGGTGTGCCATGTTGGGGATTTTTTTGGCTTGAGCCAAAAGGTCTTTTTCCACAACAGCCAGTTCCGCTTCGGCGGCGGTTATTTCATCCTTGAGTTTTTTGCCTTCTTCTACCAGAGTTTCCCGCCCGGCGGCATCCGCCCCTTTCATTGCGGCAGCGTTGACGTTTCTTTTCTGCTGCAACAACTGAAGGCTGGTAACAAGTTCGTTTCGTTTTGAATAAAGGCTGGCAACCGCCTGCGCATCGGCTTCTACAAAACGATCGGCTATATTGGCCATTACAGCCGTTAAATTTTCCGCGATAAATCTATAATCAAGCATGGAATCAGTATAACAAATCTTTCACGTTTGGGCTAGATGAGCAATTATTAAATCCAATCGAGGATTTAATAATTGCTTCTTACCCGTATTTTGCGCAATGAAATGAGCAAATACCTAGGGAAAAACTGATTAGCGTCAAGTTAATCAGTTTTTCCCTAGGCGGCTGTGCGGTTAAAATCTAGACAGCTAATGACCGCATGGGCTTACTGGCCGGCAGCCAGCGCGGGGGTTAGGCTTGGCTCGCGCTCACGTTCAAGCCCTGGGGTTTCTACGACGATTAACCCTTCCGCAATGTCCCGGCGTTTTCTTTTTACATACTCAAGGACACGATCAATTTCCTCTTGGAAAAAGCTATCGGGAACGGACATCCCCCCTGTTTTTTCAGCTTCGGCTAGTTCCGCTTCAGTTAATTTTACTTTTTCAATTTCCCCCAAAGCTACAAGCACCTTGTAAAGTCTTGGATACACATCTATATAACATTCATCGCCATCGGCACAGGTATAAATTAAGTCCGTAACATCATCTTTGAAGCTGATAATGCCGCCGCTTTCTTGTATGGCTTTGATTTCATCCGCCAAATATTCGTCAGAAACACACTTGCTTCTGAAATAAATATATTCTTTCTCCAAGCTATTCATTTCGTACCTCCAAAACCCAATATGGCACCCCGTTTCTAGTTTCTTTGCTTACAACTGTGTAAAGACGGTTATTTTACTAATTTTTCTGCGAGCAAGTCTTTAAAAGCGGCCAGTTTTTCGGGAAAAGCGTCAAAGAAGCCTTCTGCCACAAGAGACGCTCTTTCAACATCGCTGAAAGTAATGGCTTTTGTTTTTTTGTATACTTCGCCAAGCGAACTTATGGTTTCAACCATTTTATCATAAGGAAACATTAGTTCCTGATACAGTTGAAAATAATTTAAGCTGTCATCGTCGTAACGGAAATGGTCTTTGTCAAAAACCGAAGGGGATTCGCCAGGTTTTTCCATGGAAACAAAATGAAGCGCCCTTGAATTCTGCGCCGCGCCGACTGATTTGTCGAATTTTTTCCGCAGTCTTTCCAGAAAATCCTCCCGCACTTTTGAGGAACGGTCGCCCGGAAAAGCCCTGATTATGGCTATGAGGTGCGCGACCTCGTGGCAGTACAGTTCCCGCCTCTTGCAACAAACGCCAGTGCCCCCGCTTCCATGCGTTTCAAGCCATGAACTGAAAGCGGCTTCATATTTCCGTTTCATTATAATCACTACCGTAACCACGTTTTTTGGCGAATAAATGGAACAAGCCGCATCCGCCGGATAAGAATCATCAACGTAAATTATAGAGGCCTTAAAACCATTTTTTATGTAGTAGGGAACCTCCAGTTGAGAAAAATCCAAAGGAACCTTATCTTCAGCAACCGGCGAGTCAAAAGGGATTTTTTCCAGAATGCCGCGCAAAGACCACAAGGTGAATCTTACTTCCATTTTTCAACCCACACGCACAACGGGGCGCGACCGAGATAAATATCCATAAAGTCTTATGCCTGCGCTTCCCCGGCATTGCGATCAAGAAATTCTTTGTTTTCCTCTATAATTTCCAACGTGCGCTCGTAACATTCCAAAGTTTTAGAAGAATCAACATTGCCGAAGTTGATATCCAGCACCCCTAGTTTTTCAGCTTTTTCGCGGACTGCGGCAAAACGCGCCCTATCGCTTTCGGAAAGCCCCCTCCCGACTGCTGAGGAACCATCCATAATACGCCCTCCATAAATGTTTTAAAACGTGAAACAGCCGCTTGACCCGCAACTTAACCTAAAAACGGCAGGTTAAGCCGTCTAGCGGCATCTAATTTACCGTAACCCCTGATTATATTCTAACAACAAAGCAAACAAAAGGCAAGTGAAAAAATTAAAAATATTATAAGCAGTTCCGCATAGGCTAGGCGGTTGTGCTTGGTTTGCACAACCGCCTTCCCGGCCGCTAGCGTGCGTATTCGGTAACGCGGGTTTCGCGGATTATCGTAACCTTGATGCGCCCCGGATAGCGAAGATCGCTTTCGATTTTTTTCGCTATGTTTCTTGCCAAGTGCTTGGACTGCTCGTCGGTAACCGCTTCGTTGTTTACCAGAATGCGCAACTCCCTGCCGGCTTGTATGGCAAAGGATTTGTCCACGCCGGTAAAACCGACGGCGATGTTTTCCAAGTTTTCAAGGCGTTTGACATAGTTGTCGATAACCTCTTTGCGCGCCCCCGGCCTTGCGGCAGAAATAGCGTCGGCAATCTGCACCAAGACGGCCTCGACGCTGGTGGCTTCGATGTCGTTGTGGTGGCTGCCAATGGCGTTTATAACCCTGGCATCCTCGCCCATTTTTCGCGCCATTTCCATGCCGATTTCCGCATGGTTTAGGTCGGAGTCGGTCTCAACACCCTTGCCTATGTCGTGCAACAAGGCCGCCCGCTTGGCAAGCTCCCGGTTGCAACCGATTTCGGCGGCAAGCATTCCCGCGATTATCGCCACCTCCCGCGAGTGGGAAAGCACGTTTTGCCCGTAGCTTGTGCGGAAGTAGAGCCGCCCCAGGGAACGAATCGCATCCTGCTTGATGTTGTGAATGCCCAAATCGAAAAGGACTTTTTCGCCTTCCTCGAAAATCTTTTGGGCAATGTCCTTGCTTACCTTGGTAACGATTTCCTCGATTCTTGCCGGGTGAATGCGCCCGTCTTGAATGAGCCGTTCCAAAGAGACTTTTGCAATTTCCCGCCTTACCGGGTCGAAGCAGGAGATTACGGCCGCTTCCGGGGTGTCGTCAATGATAACGTCCACGCCGATAAGGGTTTCCAAGGTGCGGATGTTGCGCCCCTCCCTGCCGATGATTCGCCCCTTCATTTCGTCGTTGGGCAAGGCGACGGTCGTAACCGTTACATCGCTGGTTACTTCTGTCGCAAGCCTTTGAATCGTCGAGACAAGGATGTCCCGGGCTTTTTTTTCGCCCGCTAGGTTGGCTTCCTGCTCGATCTTGTTTACAAGGGCTTGGGCATCGTGTTTGGCTTCGTTTTCCAAGCTTTGCACGATTAGCGCCTTTGCCTCTTGCACGCTAAGGCCGGAGATGCGTTCCAATTCTTGGTTGTAACGCGCCTCTTCCTTGGAAAGGGCTTCTTCCCTTGATTGGAAGGCCTTTTCCGTTTCTGCAAACTGCATTTCAAGCCTTTCCACTTGTGCAGTTTTTTTATCTAACGTTTCTTCTTTTTGCACTATGCGGCGTTCATACCGCTGTAATTCAGCCCTACGCTCCCGAGTTTCCTTTTCTTGCTGGTTCCGCTCACGGATAACTTGATCTTTTGCCTCCAAAAGAATTTCTTTCTTTTTGGCCTCCGCGTCCTTTATAGCCCCTTGTTTTATACGCTCGGCCAACTGCTCCGATGCCGTAAGTTGAAATTTGGCATAAAGCCATCTAATTGTCCAGCCTAAAATTAACCCGGCAATAGGGAGGATAATCCACAAAATCCAAGTCATCACTCCACCCCGCTCACCGTTGATTTTTCAATTGCGGCCGCCCCTGTTTCGGTTTTTTTGAGCCACCGCCTTAGAATTTTTATAATGGTACTTAAAACCCCGCATTCGGGCTTTGAAACTTCCCATTTTACTATTGTACAGTATTCTATATTATTGTCAAGCCCTTTGCAAGTAGCTTATCGAGAAAATTTTGCCGAAAACGCCTTTTGGCGCAACTTTGCCGCGAAAAATGCCCCTGCCAGCACCCGGCAAGCCGCGCCCGGCAGCCTTGGCTATTGGCCGTCCAGCAGTGAAGGCGCCCATTCTAAAATGTATGCGCCCATGCGGTGGTCGTACAGGGCAATATGCTCCAAAAGCCAGCTCTGTTGAAAACGCACAATGGCGTGGGGCGCGGAAACGGCTCCATTTTCAAAACTTTTAATGGCCGCATCCATTTTGGCAATAAACCGGTGGTGCTCCTGATTATGGCCGGCCTGATCGGGATAGCCGGCTTTTTTCATAAGTGCTTCTTCTGCGGCAAAATGCTTGCCGGCATAAACCATAATGCTTTTTATTGCGGCCTTAAAAGTATCGTCGGAAGGCTTGCCTTCGCCCTTGTAGGCCGCGTAAAGATTGTTTGTCAGTTTAAAAATCTCAATATGCTGTTCGTCAATTGCTTCTATCCCTATTGAATTCCGTTTGTCCCAAACAAGGGTTTGCTTGGTTTTTATATGCGCAAGATATTCACCCATGCGGTGGTCGCTCAAGGCAATGTGCCCCATAAACCAGTCGTGCATAAAACGCGCCAAGGCATTGGGGGCAAAGCTTTTGCCTTCTTCAAAGGCCTTAATATCCGTCAAAACCTCTTTTAGGAAGCCTTGATGTTCCGCCTTGTGCTTTGCCAAGTCGGGATAGCCAATATGCTCCATAAGCCGTTCTTCCGCCGGGAGATGCTTTGTGGCGTGATCTACAAAGCCCTTTATGGTATCCTTAAAGACGTGGACAGAATACTCCTTGCCGTTGCGACAAGACTCATAAAGAACATTTGTCAGCCGCATAAGCTCCTTGTGCTGTTTGTCAATAAGCTCTACGCCTACGGCATACCGTTTGTCCCAGACGACATATTCTTCATTTTCGTCTATCATACATACCCCTTTGTCCCATTCTTGCAAGGGGCTTAACAAGCCTGCAACCCAGGGCATCTATAGAGATAACACTTGCAAGGCTGTACCACAGCCGCAACCCAAAAACCTCGCACGGGGGG
>WRKI01000166.1 GCA_009778155.1 Spirochaetota bacterium | reverse complement strand
CTGGCGGCTGGCGGCTGGCGGCGTTTGCGAAAAGTTTGCTTGAGTGGCAACCCGGTTGCTCATTGTATTATTACAGCATTTTTTCGCGGGTTTGTCAAGGGTGAATTTTCTTCCACTTGACAAAACCGGGGTTTTTCGTTAGAATCAAGGTACCCCTCTGAAGGGACGGGGTATGTTGTTTAGGTAAGGAGACTGCATCCGGGCTTAATGCGTTTTGTTAAGCCCCTAGCACGGATAACTATGAACTACACCAATCTGGCAAACCTTGCCGTTATCGCCTGTCCGGGGGGCGAGGTTTTTGCAAACGAAGTTACAGCGCACTTAAAAAAGATTTACCGGCGCCATCTTAAAAAAATGGTCTTGAAGCACTCGAAGCATTACGGCGTTAGCGAGGAAGTGGCGGCGCAACAGATCAATCTTATAAACAAGACGCTTTTTCCCGACCCCCACTTCCATATATCCGGCCAAAAGACCTATGTCAATAACTTCAAGGCGGCGGCAAACTTCACTTTTTTTGCCAACAGCGAAATTAAAGCCGAGGTTATGGAGTCTGTGCGCGGGAAAGATGTCTACATCTTCCAAGATGTCGAAAACCGCTACCCGGTTTTTTTCTCGCAGGGCGGGCATAAAAAAAACCTTTCGGTAAACGATCATCTTATGACCGTTCTGGTTACCATTGACGCAGTGCGCAATGCCGGCGCCCAAAGGATAACGCTGGTCATCCCCAGCTACCCTTACGCCCGCCAGCATAAGTCCAAAGGAAGAGAGGGGGCCTCGGCAAGCCGCATAGGGAAAATTTTTGAAAGCCTTGGGGTGAACCACATAATCGCGATGGACATTCACTCCCGCGACATTGCCAGCGCATTTGACAAAATGCGTCTTGAAAATCTTCACGCCAGTTATCAGATTATCCGCGTGCTTTCCCGGCTTGACAAGGTTTTGAACGACGATCTTGTCGTGGTTTCGCCGGACACAGGCGCGGTGGACAGAAACAAGTTTTTCGCTTCCACTCTGAAGAAGCCGCTCGCTCTGCTTTACAAGGAAAGGGACTACTCAAGGGCTAGCAAGGACGCGCTTGAAAACAATATCGCCCAAATAAGGCTCTTGGGCAACGTGCAGGGAAAAACGGTCTTTATGGCCGACGATATGCTGGGAACCGGCGGCACGCTTTTGGAGGGGATGAAGGTGCTCAGGGAAAACGGGGCGCAAAAGATTATCTGCTCGGTCAGCCTGCCGCTTTTTTCCGGGGACGCGCTTTCTTATTTTGACAAGGCTTACGAACAGGGGCTTTTTTTCCGCATTATCGGGACAAACGCCGTTTACCACGAAGAGGTGTTAAAACGCGAGTGGTACATAAACGTCGATATTGCAAGTCTTTTCGCGCAGGTGATTATGCGCCTGCATCAGAACCTGTCTATTTCCAGCCTGCTTGACAACCGGGACATTATCAAGCGTCTTATCGAAAGTATCAATGCCGAGCCGGAGTTGCCGTTTAAGATTGGCGAAAAAAAATGACGGGCTACAATTTGCCGGCGCTCTGCCGCGCGCTTCTTTTTGACATGGACTGCACTCTCTACACGCACCCGGAGTATGCCCAGGCGCAGATCGACCTCCCGGTTGCGCGTCTTGCCGAGCTTAGGGGGAAGTCGTTCGACGAGGTGAGCGGGGAGGTGGCCGACTTTCGCAAAAAGTGGGCGGCCAAAAACAAGGGGCAGGCGATAAGTCTTGGCAACATTTTTGCCGCATTCGGCATACCGATTCAAGAGAGTGTCCGCTGGCGGGAAGAGCTTTATCAGCCCGAAAGTTATTTGTCGCGGGATGCCCGGCTGGCGGCCTCTCTGCAAGAGCTTTCTGCGCATTTTGCCCTGGCCGTTGTTACGAACAACCCGGCGGCCATAGCCAAGCGCACGCTTTCCGTCTTGGGGGTAAGCGACTTTTTTTGCGCGATTGTCGGGCTTGACACTTGTTTTGTTTCCAAGCCGGATAAGGCCCCTTTTAACAAGGCCGCAGAGCTTTGCAAGGCCGATGCGGAAGCCTGCATTTCCGTGGGCGACCGGTACGACATTGACATAGCCCTTCCCTTGGATATGGGGATGGGGGGGATTCTGGTTGACGGCGTGAAGGATGTCTACAAACTGCCGGACTTCCTGCACGCCGTGGGCTTAATGCCCCCCACGTCAACCGCATGAACGACATGAACCTCGGAAGTATCTCACACAAAGGCACAAAGACACTAAGGCACAAAGGTTAGGATTGCATCATTATCGAGCATTCATGCGTTTGGCCGTGAGGGTTGCCCCTAACGGAATCACGTTTTTTTCGGCCTTCCTGGTCCTTTCGGCTTTGCGGAAGGCTTTGCCTCAGGCTTGGCCTCCGCTTTGGGTTTTGCCGCCGCCTTCGGTTTCGCCTCTGCTTTGGGCTTTGCTTTCGCCGCTGGTTTTTCCACCGGCTTTCCCGACGGCTTTGCCGCCACCTTAGCTTTGACCGCAGGCTTTGCGGCAGACTTGGCCTCCGCTTTCGGTTTCGCCTTAGATTTCTCCACCGGCTTTGCCGACGGCTTTCCCGACGGCTTTGCGGCAGGCTTGGCCTCAGGTTTTGCGGCCTCTTTTTTTGCCGGCTTTGCCGCGTTTGCGGCGGCAGGTTTGCCCGTAGACGGCTTTCTTTCTTCCGCGTACTTCCGGTTCAAGTCCGACTGGTACTTGCAGCAGTTTTGGCAAAGGACAGCCGTATCCTCCTGGGCCATGTCGCAACCGCAGCGGGGACACTTGCCGCTTGAAATGCGGGCAGCGTACCTTTCCTTTCTTTGGGCGTTGATTTTTTCCTTGTGCCTTTCACGATACTTCCTTTGCCTTTCCCGGTTTGCAGCGCGCGCTTTTTCTTTTTCATCGACCTTAACCATGCAACAACTCCTTTTATGTTTTTCGCTATGAACATTGAGGCCTTGGAAGCACCTAACAGAAACCGTTCCCTCCAAACAGCCCCAAGGCCGCCTTAACAAGACAGCCCATACACCCTTCCAGTTTTTGGAACTGAAACAAGTCTAGCATATCTCGCCGCTTTTGTATATAGTGGTTGCATGGACAGTTTTCTTCACAGGCTTGACCCCCGGACAAAAATTTTATTGATCCCCATGCTGTCAATACTGGCCTTCATTATCGACACCCTGCCGGTGGCCGCCGCGCTCTTGCTTTGCTTTCTGGCACTGCGAGTGTCGGCAAAAGTACCCTTTAGCCGTGTCAAGTTTTACTTTCGGCTCATGTCCTTTGTTATCGGCTTTATCGTTTTAATGCAAGCGGCATTCGCCCCCGGCGAAACTTACATCCTATGGCGTTTCACGCTGGAAGGGCTTCTTGTCGGCTTGGTTATCACCTTGCGCATTGCCGCGCTCATGCTCCTTTTGCCGATTTTGGTTTTGACAACCAGCCCCTATATGCTCATTCTGGGGCTTAGCCGGCTGGGGCTGGACTATCGCGCCTCTTTTATCATAAGCGCGACGCTCAACATGGTTCCACTTTTCGAGGAAGAAGCGCGAAACATTATGGACGCGCAAAAACTGCGCGGCGTAAAGGTTTTCGAGTCCGGTTCTTTCATTAACAAGCTGAAGGCTTACCCCTCCCTTGCCATACCGCTTATGTTAGGCGCAATGCGACGCGCCCAGCTTGCCGGTATTGCAATGGACGCAAGGGCTTTCGGTGCGTATAAAACACGGACATGGCTTTTGCAGATAAAAATGCGCGGCGCGGATTATCTGTCATTTGCCGCATTTTGCATCTTTGCCGCCGGGATGCTTTTTTTGAACGCATTTTGAACACAAACTAGGAGTGCCAGTGTTAGAACAAACGATAGAGCGACAAGATGTTATCATCAAACTGGAAGATGTTTCGTACAGCTATCCGCGCAGCGGCCGGTGGGTCTTGAAAAAACTTAACCTGACTGTGCGGCGCGGGGAGCTTTTGGTCGTTATGGGAAGGGACGGCGCCGGCAAGTCTACCTTTTGCAAACTTTTTAACGGAATTATCCCGCACCAGGCAGGCGGGCAATTTCTTGGCAGGGTCGTTGTGGACGGCGTTGACACTGCCGGCTCCAGCGTGCCGGACTTGGCTCGCATAACGGCGATGGTGTTAGACGATCCGCAGACCCAGCTTTTCGCATCGACTGTGCGTAACGAGGCGGCCTTCGGCGCGGAGAACCTTCTTGTGCCGGCGGATGAAATCGAGCGGCGTGTAAAAAATGCGATTGAAACCGTGGGGCTTTCCGGCTACGAGGACAGGGTGCCGGGCACTCTTTCCGGCGGGGAAAAACAGCGGCTTGTTATCGCCGCCGCGCTTGCAATGGAAGGAAAGGTTCTCGTAATGGACGAGCCGACAAGTTGTCTTGACCCGGCGGGCACTGCTGACTTTTTTTCCATTCTGAAAAACATTCGGGCGGAAAAACAAATGACTGTCATTATGACAAGCGGCGACAGCGAAAGGGCGGCGGAGTTTGCCGACCGTATTTGCATTCTGAAAGAGGGGGAGCTTGCCGCCTGCGATACCCCGCGAGCAATTTTTGCCGATGCCGCTCTTTTGCGCGAAAACGGGATAAGGCCGCCGGATGTCTGCTCGCTTGCGGATTATCTTGCCCGGCAGGGGGAGGTTTTGCCCTTTTTTCCAATTTTAACGGAGGAGGGAGTGGAGGCTCTATGGAAGTGGAAAAACGCGCTGTAATACAGGTTGTCGATTGCACTCACTCATACGATTTGGTAAAATCGTCCGATTTTGCGCGTAACTCTTTCGAGGATGTAAATCTTTCCGTTATGGAAAACGATTTTGTCGCGATAATCGGGCAGAACGGTTGCGGGAAATCGTCCCTGCTTAAAAACATTTGCGGGCTTTTGAAGCCGGTACGGGGCGAAATTTTCATTGGGGGCAAAAACCAGAAGGAGCTTTCGGTTTCGGCAATATCACGCGAAATTGGTTTTGTCATGCAAAACCCGGACGCGCAGCTTTTTTCCGACACGGTTTACGGCGAGGTTTCTTTCGCATTGCGCAACTTGCGCTTGGGCGATGCCGAAATAAAATATCGCACCGAAGAAGCGATGTCTTTAATGGGCATAACGGGGCAAAGGGATGCCTTCCCCCTGGCGCTTAACCGGGGGGATCGTAAAAAAACCGTCATTGCCGCAGTTTTGGCGATGGGTTGCAGGACGATCGTACTTGACGAACCGGATGCGAATCAGGATAATTATGGTAGTTGCCTTATCATGGATGCGCTTGCAAGTTTAAACAGCGGTGGCTACACGATTGTTTTTGTTACGCATAATATGTCTTTGGCGGCAGAATACTCGAACAGGGTGATTGTAATGAGCGATAAAAGGATTCGCATGGACGGCAGCCCGCAGGAGGTTTTCTACCGTGCCGACGAGCTTTCTTCTTTTCGTCTTCTTTCGCCCCAAATTGCAAGGCTTTCTATCGGCCTGCAAAAAAAATTGCCGGTTATGCGAAATGGCGGAAATGCCGCAGGCATTCACACCCTTTGCATTAAAGATTTCGCAGATGCACTTTTAAGGAGCAAAAAATGAACAAAATCGCAGGCAGGGTTCACCCCGCATTGATCGCTGTGTGGGCTGCTATCGTAGCTGTCGGTCATCTTATGCCGACTATTCCAATGTTGGGTACGGGCAGGTCTTTTTCTTTAAGCGCGGCTCTTACGCCGCTTTCGGGGATTTTTTTCGGGCCTATTGCCGGGGCTTTATGTTCGGCGGCTGGCGGCTTTGTCGGCAGTTTTATCGCGCCGCACACTGCATGGATGGGGCCTTTTACTTTTATCGTGGGGACTAGTACGGCTTTTACTACTGGCTGTGTGGCTTGGGGTAAGTGGCCGCCTGTCAAGCTGAGTGCTGGCGGCAATTTTATCATAAATGGCGGTATTATTGTTTATATTGCCGGCGTTTCTCTGTGGTACACTCAGGAGATTGGCCGCAGTATTGTTTATTTTCCGATTGTCTCTTACGGGTTTGGTTTTGTCGCGCTTATTATCGGCAGTATTTTTGCGCACAGGCTTTTTGCCAGCAAAAAACCGCCGGCTAGGTTTGCCGCGCTCTGGCTTTGTGCCTTTGCGGGTATGATGGGCGGGGCTTCTATTGGCAATTTCTTTTCGCTTGTTTTGTTCGGTCTGCCGCGCGAGCTTTGGGCTTTTCTTATGTTTGTCCAGCCGCTTGAGCGCGTGGTTTTCGCGCTTGGCGCGATGCTGATTGGCGCACCGCTTATCGCCGGGCTTGAAAAAATCGGCATTTTCGTAGGCCCCCACTCGGAGGACGACGCGACGCACTTGCCGGCTCCGTAGGGGCGGCACGGCCGGGGGCGGTAGTCCCGGCCGCCGGCAGGACAAACGCATGAATGCTCGAGCTTCGGAATTTACTCCCATTTTTATAACACGGAGGCACAAAGGCGCAAAGGCACAAAGCACTGATTAGAAAGTCCTGCTTCATTCCTACTTCTTCCTTCCGCTCTTATGTTCGATAATGATGCAAAAGGAAGGCGGGGCTTACCGTAGCTCAACCCTAACCTTTGTGCCTTTGTGTGAGATATTTCCGAGGTTCGTGCCGTTCATGCGTTTGTCGTACTCCGGCCGCCGGCAGGGAGTCTTGACAAGAAGGGACAAAGCGGGTATTTTTAACCTGTGAGCAAAAAACTGAAGCATAACAGAAAGTACAAGAGCGGCGTTTTTTCGATTCTTTTCGGCAACGAAGCCGCCTTGCGAGAGTTGCACTACGCGATAATGACGAAGAAACTGCCGGCGGACACGCCGGTAGAAATAAACACGATTTTGAGCCTTTTGTTTATAGGCATGGGCAACGATGTTTCATTCGCCGCCGACGGCCGGCTGATCGTTTTAATAGAGCACCAGAGCACGGTAAACGAGAGTATGCCGGTGCGTTGCCTGTTTTACTGCGTGGAGATATACGCGGGTATCGTCAAAAACAAGGCGCTTTACC
>WRKI01000165.1 GCA_009778155.1 Spirochaetota bacterium | reverse complement strand
CGAACAGCATCGCAAGCGCGCACTTCATGGGCCGCTTTGCAGTAGCCCCCGGCATGAGCGTCTACGCCGGGCTTGCCGAAGGCGGCCGCGTGGACGGCGCGACCCTTGGGGGCAACTCCTGGGAGTGGAACACGCCGCTCCCCGGCTTTTTCGCAGGGTTCGACATGGAGGGCGGCGGCTTCGAGGCGGGCATCGCCTACGCCTTCCTGCACAATTCGATTCCTGCCGGGGACGAGACAGTGTTCTCGTGGATGCTGGCTTTGAGCGGCCGCCTGCTGGACACCGGCCCGGCAAGCGTAATCGCCCTTAGCGTCGCGCTGTACGAAGACCCGCAGTTCGGCTTTTTCGCCGTTGCGGACACGGATTCCCCCTTCTGGCACGTCGCCCGGCACGGCCGCTTCAGCTTTCTCGTGTTTGAGGCAATGGCCGAAGCCCGGTTCCCGCTGGCCTTCGGGGAAGCCGCGCTTTCCTACGGGATAGTAACGAACTTTGAAAGCGAAAGCGACGCATTCGGAATGCAGGCGGCCGCGCAGGTAACCGTTCCCTTTGGCAACGGCTTCAGCCTTATTCCCGGCGTGCGTTTCCGTTTTGACAACGACCACGCCGGAAACAGCCGCCATGTCGCGGACATAGGGCTGCACGCCCGGTTTAATTTTTAGCGAGAGGAGAAATGCGAAGATGAAAAACGGATTGTTGAAGAGGGCGGCCTTAGCCGCGACCCTGGCGACGGCACTTGTCGTGTCGTCATGCAACGACAGCGAGATGAGCGTAACGATACCCAACACGGTGCGCATCCACGCCGGGACCTTCATGATGGGCAGCCCTGCGGGTGAAATAGGCAGGGATCCCTTGGAGTTTGGCGAAGACCATCATTCCGTAACGCTGACCGCCGGTTTTTACATGGGGCGTTTCCCCGTAACACAGTGGCAGTGGGTAGAGGTCATGGGAAGCAACCCGGTACCGGGCGACAGCGTGCATTACGGCCGCTGGAGGCCGGTTGTGAATGTAAACTGGTTTGACACGATAGTGTTCGCCAACCGGTTGAGCATAATGGAAGGCCTAAGCCCGGCGTACCGCATAGGCGGCAGTACCAACCCAAACGACTGGGGCGAAGTGCCGAGAGCGGCGGACAGCCCGAACATAGACGCGTGGAGCGCGGTGGAAATGGTCGCCGGTTCCAACGGGTGGCGTTTGCCGACCGATGCGCAGTGGGAATATGCGGCACGCGCCGGGACGACCACGGCGTTCAGCAACGGTACGCAGGATTGGAACGACCAAGCCTCTCTCGACGGCATAGGCTGGTTTAACTTCAACTCCGGCGGCAGGACGCATGACGTTGGCCGGAAAGCGGCTAACCCCTGGGGCTTGCACGATATGCACGGCAACGTGTGGGAATGGACGTGGGACTGGTATGAGGCTTTAGGCACAGACCCGGCAACCGACCCCTCAGGTGCGTCCTCTGGCTCTGGCCGCGTGTTTCGCGGCGGTTGCTGGCTCAATATAGCGGTGTTTGTGGATACCCGCATCGGCGGCAACCCGTTCATCCGGGACGATTCTATGGGTGTCCGGCTTGTGCGGCCTTGAGGCCGCGCACCGAGCGGAGTGTTTTAGGGGCGGCCATGCGGCCGCCCAGCGGTGTCCGCCCCTAGTTTCCCGGCCTAGCCAGCCAAGCAAGCGGAATGCCCGGCAAGGCGCAACGGAGCCGGGCTTTTTTTCGCCCGCAAAGCAAACCTCCGTGCCTTTGTGTGCGGCCTTCCCCGCCGGGGCTGTCAATCGGCCTGTTTGATTTTTTCCATAATATCCGCCCCCAGCGCCGGCGCGGCCCAGGCCTTGTAAGGCATGGACTGGCGGTCGGGGATGCTTTTTTCCACAAGGCGTTTTAACGCCGCTCCCAAGAGCCGGCCGGCTTCTTCATCGCTCTGGCGGCCGTTCAACTCTGCCCCGGCTTCGATTAGCTCCAATGGTTTAAGAGCGATGGCTCCGGCAAAGGCGCGGGCTTCTTGGATTCTGCCGTCTTCCAGTCTAAAACCCAGCGCAAGGCTTAGGCGAGAGATTGTAACTGTGCGCCGGCTGCCCAGTTTGCAAAACGCGCTGTGCCAGTCTTTGTTCCGGCGCGGAAAACGGACAGAAAGGATGACTTCACCGGGTTTTAACTGCCCGCCGGGTAAAATTGATTCCACCGGCCGCCAATCAATGCCTTCCGCGCTGGCTATTTGGACTTCGGCATTCAGAAGCATTAACGGGGGGAGGGTGTCGGCGGCGGGGGCGGCATTCGCGATGTTGCCGCCTAGTGTCGCGGTATTTCGGATTTGCACGGAGCCTAGTTCGCCGGCGGCCTGCGAAAGGGCGGCCCCGGCTAAGGCGGGCGCGGCGGCTAGCTCTGCCATTGTTGTCATTGCGCCTATTTCCAGCCCGGCGTCTGTCTCGCGTATGCCTTTGGCTTCGGGCAGGTTGCCTAGCCAGATTAGCCCCTGCGGGCGTTTTTCCCCGGCGCGTATTTGTATTGCAATATCCGTGCCGCCGCCCAAGACATACAGCCCGGCGGTATTCCCGGCCAGCAGTTCCAGCAGTGCGTCTTTTGTTTCGGGTGCATGGCGCGTAACGTTCATGGAACGCTCCTTTCGTTTGCCACCCGTTTGACTGCCCGGATAATTTGGCTGTAACCGCTGCAACGGCAAATGTTCCCCGCTAAGGCCAGCCGGATTTCTTCTTCTGTAGGCTGGGGGGTTTGCACCAGCAGGGCGGCGGCCGACAGGATCATGCCGGGGGTGCAGTAGCCGCATTGGATTGCGCCTTCTTCCACAAAGGCTTTTTGCAGGGCGGTCGGCTCCCCATTGTGTCCAAGCCCTTCGATTGTTACTATGCTGGCTCCTTGCAGGGAGGCGGCCAGCGTGAGGCAGGCTAACACCGGGAGGCCGTTTAGAAGAACGGTGCAAGCCCCGCACTCCCCTTCGCCGCAGCCTTCTTTGCAGCCGGTAAGGCTCATGTCTTCCCTCAAGATGTCTAAAAGCCTGCTGTCCGCCCCTGTTTCCAGCCGCACGCGGCGGCCGTTAATCGTGCATATCAGTTCCAATGTCGCGCCCCTTTTTCCCGTTGATTGTTTTATTGTACGCGATTTTGGCTTCCCCGTCTAGGTTTTATTTTTAGGCATCACGGCGGTTTTGGCCATTTTTTTGCCCTATCCCGAAAAAAACAGCCGATTTCCAACACCGGCAGGGCAATCTTGCGGGAAGCGGCATCGAAGCGCCGGTTCACCGGATCAGCCTGCCGTGGCCAGCCCCGCCCTACGACAGCCCGCGAATGGCTTCAATGTCAAGCCCGGTAACCCGGGATATTTTTTCAGGCGAATCCCCGGCGAGCAAAAGGCTCTTGGCAACGAGCAAAATACCTTCTTCCCGACCTTCTTCCCGACCCTCCGCGTGGCCTTCCGCGTGGCCCTCCGCGTGGCCTTCTTCACGGGCGGCCCTTCGTTCCACGGCCATGTCCATGCGGTGCAGTTCCTCGGCATCGGAGATTATCCGGGCGGTTTCGTCTTCGGACATATATTTCCAGCGGATTACCGCTTCGCCGATTTTTGTTGCGGGGTGATTTTCCGCTATCATTTCTAGTTCCTCCTCGCTTTTCGCGTTAAAAAATTGCATCCAGGCGTGCAGGGGCGTGCCGTCCCACTCTTTCGGCAGCTTTTTCAGCTCCAGCGTGTGGATTTCCTGCATTTCGCCAAATTCCAGCCCACTTTCCGGGGCGCACATTGTAAAACGGTTGTGGTAGCTTTCGCTGCCGGGAAACAAGTCGTGGTCCGCGATTATTATGCTGATCACCTTCCGCATGGCGGAATAGTCTTCGCCCTTCCCCATCTGCCCCGCTATAATCTTCGATTGATAGAAGACCACCCGCTTCTTGAAATCGCTCTTGGGTTGCACCTGAATCTCGATGTGGATGGTTTTGCCGGACCTGGTTTTCAGCCTTATGTCCACAATACCCAGCTTGTCGTTCCTGCCTTCCCTAAGCAGGTGCGGATCGACAATCTCGAGCGCCACAAACTCACCGTCGGGCAGGCGTATAATTGCCTTTAACAGATCGATGAGAATCTCGATGTATTTCGCGTCCCCAAAAATTAGCTTAAACGCGGTGTCGCTCTTTGGGGAAAAAAAGCTGCCGGCGTTGTGCCTTGCTGTTGCATCACTCATATAAACAAATTATACGCGATTTTTTCTTCCACGTCTAGAGTGCCCGTTTGAAAAAGTTGACAAAGCTCTCAAAATGGTCTATTCTATAAGTATGAAAAAACTACAGGGACTTTCGGGGCGTGTTTTGGCCGCCTCTTTTGCGCTTTGCCTTTTTTTTGTGTCCTGCTCGCGGGTCGAGGAAATCTCGCTTTACGAGCTGGACGGGTTGACCCAGGAGGGGCTTGCGGAAATTCTCGCAAGAACGGTAAGCCAGCCTTGGCAGGGCGAGGAGTTTGTCCCGGGGCAGGTCGGGGGGACTTGGCACTCGGTAACAAGCGCCGACCCCAGAAGTTTTAATCTTCTTATATCAGAGCAGGATTCCGCCACAAGAAATGTCGTCATGAATATGCACGACTTTCTTCTGGACTACGACGTGGTCGCCCGCCGGTGGGTTCCCCGCGTGGCCGCCGCCGAGGTTGTGGTCAACGAAGAAGCGGGGACGCTGGACATTATTTTTACCCTGCGCGACGATTTGTACTGGAGCTACTACAATTCCGACCGCCGGGTCAGGGTTACTAGCGACGACGTGATTTTCTGGTACGATGAAATTGTGGGCTACCAAGCTTTTGGAAGCTCCGGCTTCCACGGGCAGTTTATCGCCATGCCCGACGGCAGCTTGCAGCGTGTAACGATTAACCGGGTGGACGACCGCACCTTCTTTTTCCGCTTTCCCAGAATCGTGGCCGAACCGCATCTTGCCAGCAACATGACTTTCGGCCCCCGGCACATTTTCGAGCCTGCCAAGAGAGAGGGCGGGGTCGAGGGGGTGCGCAATCTTTTCAACGTTTCGGTCGATCCCAGAACGATTCCTTCTATGGGGCAGTGGTTTTTGGTCGAGTACACTCCCGGCCAGCGTCTTGTCTACAGGCGCAACCCGGATTACTGGCGCAGGAATGTTTACGGGGTTTCGATTCCTTACATTGCGCAAAACATCGTGCGGATTATTCCCGACGAAAATACCCAGCTTTTGCTTTTCCGCGACGGGCAGACGGATTCTTACCAACTGCGGCCTCAAGACCTTGACGGGCTTTTGAATCGCGGGGACGGGTCTTTTACGGTTTTTAATGCCGAGGGGTCTCTGGGCGCTCCTTTCTGGACTTTCAACCAAAATCCGGTGAACAGGCCGGCGCCGCAGTACGACTGGTTTACTCAGCAGGAGTTCCGTCAGGCGATGAGCAGTCTTGTCAACCGGGATCGTATCAATATGCAGGTTTTCCGCGGGCTGGCGGAGCCTAAGGTCGATTTCTTCCCTCCGCCGAATCCTTTTTACAACCCTGATATTCGCTTGCGTTTTCTTTTTGACCCGGCGCGCGCCAAGGAGCTTCTGGCTTCGATTGGTATTCAGCAGGATTCCGCCGGTGTTATGCGGGACGATCAGGGCAGGGCGATAGAGTTTGACATTACGATTCGTTCCGAAAGCGCGATTTTTAACGACACGGCGACGATTATTATGGACGAGCTTGCCCGTGTGGGGATTCGGGTGAATGTTCGCGTTGTGGATTTCCAAAGGCAGGTGGAGATGTTGTTTTCGACTTTCGACTGGGACTCTACGTTGATTGCGCTTTCCGGGTCGAATATGTTTCCAAGCCAGGGGAGCAATGTCTGGCCCTCGTCGGGGAACTTGCATATGTGGCATCCGAACCAGCCTAGCCCGGCGACTGAATGGGAGGCGCGTATTGACTATTTGTTCAACGAGGGGCGGCACACGGTCGATGTGGAGCGGTCTTGGGAAATCTGGAACGAGTTCCAAACGATTATTCTTGAGCAGCTTCCAAAGATTTATCTTATGCGCCCGCGGAGTTTCTGGGGTTTGCGCAACCGCTGGGATTTTTCCAACGTGTTTTTCGACAATCTTAACGGCGCGGAGATTACCCACTTGTTCCTAGCCCAGTAGCGGCGTGCCGGCAGGGTTTTCCTTGGGGGGAACCCCTGCCGGGGCGTCCGGCGGTGGTTTTGGGGAGAGGGTTTATAATCCTGATTTTAATCCTGTCGAATTCGACAGAATTAAAAGTCAATCTGGATTGAACAGCTATCGTATCAGCGCAAAGGAATGGTGTGAAAAAACAAATGCTATCGGTATACAAGCCAAATCAGGCCGTTACGGCGGGACTTACGCTCACAAAGATATAGCTATGGAGAATTGCTGACTTGTTTCCGCCGGGGCGATTGCAAAAACCGGCTGGCTTTGCAATGCCCCGGCGAAAAGCTCTAAAAGCGGCCTACCAAGCCCCGCCCAGCCTTATGCTGGGCTGTATGTTTACTTCAAAAGTGGAAGCCATCTGTAAAGGGGTGCTGCCTAGATGCATTGGGATACCGACACCTATATCTGAAAAAAACGCCATGCCCCGCCCGCCAAGCCTAAAACCAAGCTCCGGGGTGAATGTTCCGCCGAATGAGTTTCTTGAATCTTCCCACGGCATCCCCTGCCAGAACGTTATACTCCGGTAACTAAAGCCCAGATTGGCTCCCAGAAAGAAAATCGGGGCGGGGAAAAACTTAAAACTGCCAGACAGCGACCCGCCGGTTACGAACTGGCCTGTGATAAAAGTGAAGCCGACACCCCAAGACACGCGTTCAAACATCCGCTCGAAATTTAAACCGAAAGCGCCGCCGGTAGTGCCGCTGGCCAGATATCCCAGGTTTCCCGATACAAAGTTGTTCCGCTGGGCAGGTTGCGCCGCGCCGGCAGCAACGGGCGGCCCGGCCCCGGCTACACCGGCGGGGGCGGCTGCG
>WRKI01000164.1 GCA_009778155.1 Spirochaetota bacterium | reverse complement strand
TCTCTTCGGTCATTTCGTCCGACAGGTTGTACCATATCTGCAGCAGGTACATTCTCAGCATCAGCTCTATGCCGCGCGGCGGCCTGCCGCGTTTGCCCCGAACCTTGTTTTGTCCAGCGCCCTTCCGGCAAGCTGCTCCTCGGCCGTCCAGTTTTCCGCTTTCTTGTTGCCCACAAAGAAGATGCCGGCCTTGTCCGCGTACATCTAAAGGGGGATGCCGTAATCCAGAAGGGTGCGCCGCAGCGCTTCCAGATAGCCCATAAGGCACTCGTTCAGGCAGAAGTAAAGGCCCGTTATCTTCCCCGTGGTATCGTCGATGAACCCGTGCAGGGCGCAGCGCGCCCCCGTGCCGAACCAGTCGTAAGAGCTCGCGTCCGCCTGCAGTAGCTCCCCTTCGGCTTTCCTGCGCGCCCGCCTTTTGAAGCTCCTGCCCTCATTCCTGCGCCCGCGTTTTGACTCCAGCCCCGCGCTTTTCAGTATCCGGCAGAGGGCGCTGTAGCTTATGCTCACGCCTTCCCTTTCGGCCAGAAGCTCGCGAAAGTGGGCGAAGTTCGTGTCCTTGTAAGGTTCCGACTTTTTCAAGGCAGTTATCAGCTCCGCCAGCCCTTCCGCCGTGCGGTTTGCAGGGGGCCTGTCTGAGTTGCCGTGCATTACGGCGGCTTCCCCGCGCTCCCTGTACGCCTTCTTAAGCTGCTTTACCCGGCGAGGGCTGAGGCCCAATCTTAAGGCGACTTCCCTCACCGTGTAACGGCCTTCCGAGGCCCCTTGAATCAGTGCCTCCTTAATCAGCCTTTCCCTAATTTCGGCCGGCTACTACTTGACTTTTGTGTTTATTTGGGTTGCTATTAAGATAAAGGAAATGTTTTTGTAATGAGCCGCAATACGGTACAGCGTCAAATTATTCTTGCCGGGCTGCAAAGATTGAACAGCCATCCCACTATTGACGAGGTGTATGCGGAAGTTCAAAAAGAACATCCCGCAATCAGCAAAACCACGGTTTACCGCAATCTGCGCAATCTTGCCGACGAAGGCATTATCCGCCAAGTCGCCTTGCCGGACGGTCTTGAAAGGTATGACGGCTTTGCAGCCCGGCATTATCACTTTAACTGCACCCGCTGCGGCTGCATTTCGGACGTGGCTGTCGAGTATCTTCAATCTCTTGACGATTCTATCGAGCAAAGTTACGGCTTTCGGGTGGAAGGCCACGACACGGTCTTTACCGGCGCCTGCCAAGACTGCGCCGACAGAGCGGCCGGCTCTTTACCGGCCGCTCGTTCTTCCGCTAAAAATTGATGAAGTCCGCAAGCACCGTGTAGAAGTTTTCAAGATAGCCGCCGCCTGCGGCTGGCCAGTTGCTCAAGTTTACCGACCCGCCTTTGCGCTCGGCCACTTCGTTCACAATCTGCCTTAGCACCTCCGGGTCGTGCCGGCTTGCCCGGCCTTCAAGATATTCGATGGCGTACAATACGCCGACTTCGACCAAAAGCATATTGACCGGCACAGGCCAGGTGGAAAAGCGCCCGCTGCCGCCGGCCGCGTCTATGGCGTTCTGAAGCTGAGAGATGACAAAGCCAAGATCGCCTTCCCGGCCGTCCATATCGATATTGAAGGCGGTGGGCAGGGCGTGAAAGGGGCTGGGGCAGCATTGAAGCGGGTAAAGCCCCCCAAGGGCGGCAATCTGCACGATCATCGGCTCCTGCATCCCGCAGTTTGTGTTGAAAAAGGCGGTGTTCTGGCCAAACTCTTCGATCCACAGGGGCATATTGTCCAAAATGAACATTTGCGCCTGGGCTACTCCCTCGGTCATGGGATCGGGGGCTGTAAGCTCGATCCATTCCATGCCGAATTCCGCCGCCGTTTCCATAAGCCCGGCGCGGCGGGCGGCGATGTTCACCATTCCCAAGTGTCGTGGAAAGGAGATGTGCGCAAAGGAGGTGGCTCCCATCCTGTAGGCCTGCTCGATTATGACTCTGCCCAGGGCGATGTCGTCGGTAAGCATGGCGATGTCGGCGTGCTGGGCGACTTCGTCCGGGGGTTCGTGGGTTACGCCCAGGAAGAAAAATATGTCCTCGCCGAAAAGGTCGCGCACTGTGCGCATTGCCGCTATTGCCGCCGGGACGGCCTGCACGAATACGATTGCCCGGGCGCCGGAGTCCGCCAGGGAAAGCACGTTGGAGACGGTAACTTCCATTTCTGCCCCGAAGTTATCCGGGAAGGTGATTCTGACGATGTGGTCTTCGCCGAAGCGTTCCTGCATCATAAGGGCGGCAAGGTATTCTTCCTCGTTTTGGGACACTGTCCCTGTTATAATGCCGATCCGCCAGTCTACCTGTGCTACCGGGGCGGGCGGCTCTCCCGCGCCGCAGGATGTCATGGCGAGAAGCAGCGCCGCTACGGCGGCCGCAAACGGTAAAAAACTTTTTTTCATTTTCTTCCCCTTAATCGCTAAAGTATTTGCCCTAAGCAAAGCGCCCAAAGGCTGCGCCGGTGAAATTCAGGGGGCATTACTTAAAGTGTATTCTGCCCCGTGGTTTTTGTAAAGGGCAAATCCGGGCGGCCGGCGAAGGCTCAGCGAACCGAATTTGGGCAACGCCCTACGAACCCCCAAGCGAGCAGTAGAATGAAAAAAGAGGAAAATCTATGGCAAAATACCGGACACCCGACGCCGCAACGGGGCAAGCGCCGTGCCGCCCGACGCGTTTCCTTAAACCCTCGGTTATGCTTTATATTTTTGCATAACATCTTTTACGTTTTGAATAACTGCCTCAATTGGCCGGTTCCCGTCAATGATCGTTGTTCGCTCCCATAACCCTAACATTTTAAAACAATTTTCCAACTGGTCATTGATTTTTCCATAAAATTCACCTGCAAAATCTTCTTGCCCGCGAAAAGTTTGGGTTCTTTTGCGCATTTCACTGTTATCAATTACAAGCCATATGCCAAATGCCCGTTCAAGCATCGGAGATGTGAGTATCATTTTCTGCAAGGTAGGAAGAATGCGAGGGTTTCTTACAGCCGCATAAGCCAAGTTTCCGGGATGCCATGTTTCCACGCCAGCGATTCCCGGCTGGGAATAAATTTCCGCATCGCGTTTTAATTCCAATTCAACCACTTCCAACTCGAAATCTTCACCGACTTCGCCAGTTTGAAATTTTCGCTCGTAATACAAATCTTTTCCAACTTCAGTTCCCCTAAAAACAATGTTTTTGTCTTGCTTTAGTCTTTTAAGGACGGTAGTTTTTCCGCAGGCATGGGGGCCGCAAATAAAGAACATTGATGCGTTCATTGATTTTTATCCTCCTGTAGCTCTCTGGCTCTTAAAAGTTGCAATATAAGATTAAATATTTTTGAACCTACATCATCTGGACTTGTTTCAGCCGGAATAGTAAGCCAAATGGTATGAGAGACTCTTTTGGGCGCGTTTTTTTTTATTTGCTCGTAATGCAAACGCATTTGTTTGCGCCTTAAATCAGTTTCATCAATATCCTTGGCTCTGTCTCTTATATTTAACCGGCTTCGCAATATTGCTTCATCGTTTACATATAAGTATATGACATAATCGGGGGCATATATTTCCCTTTCCATAAAATTTATTACGACTGTTTTTAACTTGTTTGCAATGGGGTTTTTTCCAAAATGCGCTATATAGCTTGTAATGATGCTTCTGTCGCCAAGTATGAGTTTTTTTTGCCAATCAACATTTCTGGCTGCAAGGTTTGAACGAGCGGCAAACTTAAATTGACGTAAAAAACGGCTGTGATCCAAAATAGGATACCGTTTGAATATTCGCTCAATTAATGCGTTTGCATCTCCGGCTTTTGTTGGAGCGATTGTAGCATAATGTATGCCCAGTTCATTCAAACGATCTGAGATATAGCTGAAAGCTGTTGACTTTCCTGTCCCGTCCAGCCCTTCGAGGCAAATATACAATCCGGATTTTGTTTTACTTCCAGCCAGTTTGCCACCTCCAAATTTGTTCAACACCGGCAACAAGGGACTGCTTATCACGGGCTTCAATTGCCGGTCTCATTTCAATCCGATTGTGCTTGCTAGCAAGGCATGGCAGCAATGTTCCATGCGCGGATACGCGTAGCGGGAAAATGCCTTCCTTACAGCGTTTTTTGTCATGGCAATTTGCGCAGAATGTATACGGAACTCTTTCGCCAAGCTCATCTTGTCGCAATAGTATTTTCGCGCCGGATTTCATTGTTATGAACAGGCGGTTGATACCTTCTAAATCTACGTCTTTCTTTACACTGTTTATGCCAAGTTGTTCTAATTTCATTCGCAGGTTTCGCAAATTGGCCGCAGATTCATCAGTGTTATTTGGCATTATTGGCAAAAGAACCATCGTCAATCCTCGCTGGGTAGCAAAATCCAATACATCTTCCATATCAGCATCGCTATCTTTACCTAAATGAACAAAGTTCAGTTTTATATCCTTAAAACCTGCATCTATAGCAGCGTCCACCCCACGCACAATTGACTCTAAGGGCGCATATTTGCCTATATTTATTTTCTTATGTTTTTTTTCGTTTAATGTATTCAATGTAATATTCAAGCGTTTTAGCCCAGCAGATCGCAAAGCGGGCGCAAGAGTTTCAAGGGTTGTACCGTTACTAATCATGGATAAATCCGGAAGGTTTAACGAAGCCAGCTTTTCTACAAGTTGACAAATATCACTTCGCAGTGTCGGTTCACCTCCAGTCAGCTTGAATTTTACAAACCCTAAATCATGCACAGTTTTACACACAAATAAAAAATCATCTATGGACAACAGAGTTCCTTCTTCCACACAACCTTCCTTATGACAAAAAAAACAAGATTGATTGCAGCGGTCTGTTACAGACATTCGAATATACCTTGTGTTTTGTATCATGTCTCCTCTAAACATTGAAGGTTGATTTTTGAAATGGCGTGGTGTATACGTACATTGAGTGTTCGTCTGCTTCATCTGTTGATACATAGCCCAACTCTCTTAGGTGCGCCTCGTATTGTCGTAGAATATTATGAATATCGGCTATGCTCAAATAATTGAACCATTCGCCGGCTATGTCTGCATAATAAGTTAATGTATCCATTAAGTTTTCGTTAGGAAGAGATATGCCGTATTGTTCTGCGTTATTCCAGAACTCGGTACCCGGCAGCGGTACAAATTGATGTACCGCCACTTCGTTGGGTCTTGTACGCTCAATAATGTCCAATGCCATAAGTTGGTGTTCCATACCTCCCCCCGGTAATCCTACCAGCCACCAAGTTTTTGTACGCAAACCTGCTTGGGCGCATATTTTTATTGCCTGTTCGGTTTGAGCGGCGCTTATATGTTTGTTAGCAGTCCGCAGAATGTCATCGGAGCCGGACTCTGCGCCAAAGCATATCTTTACGCACCCGGCGGCAACAAGAGCTTGGACCAGTTCATTATCCACTATATCTGCTCTTACTTGAGCGGTAAAGGTTATAGGCAAACGTATATGTGCCAGTTTTTTGCAAAAATTCAATCTTTCCTCTCTATCCCAGAAAAATATTTCATCACCCCAATACAAATTTAATGAACCATAAGTATTTGTCAAATACTTCAGCTCGCTCATAATACGCTCGGGCGACATCATTCTTCCATTTTTACCGCCGGGAGCCCATGAGCAGCAAAAATTACACTTATACGGACATACGCGGCTTGTAAGAATTGAATGGTGGGCATATAGCTCCGTAGAGAACAGTGAACGATCCATTATAGGCAATTCGTCCAAGTTAACGCTATCATGGTTCGAATTTGTCAAAATCGCTTCGCCTTCCCCGTTTATATAAGCTATATTAGATATTTGCGCAATGCTACTGTTCCAGATTTTGTTAATTGGTTTTCCGTCAAGATATTTCAGCAATTTTATCATTGTAACTTCCCCCTCGCCAACAACTGCGATGTCCACGCCGCCACGAACAACTTCCAATGGATACAAAGAGGTATGCACTCCGCCTGATATTATATAACCGCTGTAAATACTTTTTAATAAAGCTATGGTTTCACGGGCTATTTTCCACGACATGGATAAAAAAGACAGCCCTATCACATCCGGGGAAAAAGAGCGCACAAGCTTTTCCACAGGAGTTGCATCAACTGCCATATCAAGGATTTTTACTTCATGTCCGGCATTTCGAGCCAAAGTAGCCAAAATGCCCACGCCGTGCGGGTATTCTTTATATGTCCTGCCGCTCCAAAACTTTGAGATATTCACTAACAAAAGTTTTACTGCCATTTTTCGCTCCAGCATGAATACGAGCCATAGGGAAACGCTGATTAGCGTCAAGTTAATCAGTGTTTCCCTAATTGTTCCCAATCGGCTAATAGTTTTAAAACCTTGTACTCAACAACTCCATCCGGGGTGTCCGATACCGTCTTAACCTCTCCTTCCTTCATATTTATTAAAATTTTTCCTACCGGGGTATTATACGCAATTTTATTGTTTTCAGGTTCGGATTCAGAAAAACCTACTATTTCCCAAGTTTCAGTTGAATATGACGCATCTTCTTTCAGATGTTTTTCCAACATGACGATTGAGCCAATTGCTACTCTTTGAACATTTCTCTTTTCAATATTTATTACGGAAGCGCTGTATAGGACATTCCGCTTTTCCTGGAT
The DNA here is from genome assembly GCA_009778155.1 of Spirochaetota bacterium. Lineage (GTDB taxonomy): Bacteria > Spirochaetota > Spirochaetia > Treponematales > Breznakiellaceae > WQXQ01. The sequence continues at coordinate 307 of WRKI01000164.1, read as the reverse complement.
TTTAAGCATCATTCTTCCTTCTTTTTGCTCTAACTCATTAAAAGTAGGATTGTCATGCCATGTGTCTCCAGAATTATGATACGCATCATTTTTTTCATCGGTTAACTCTTTAAGGCTTTTATACAGCGATTTCAATTCTTTTTCCAAGTTTTCTTTCCCTTTTGACGTTATATAAATTTGCATGAATACTCCTTTGGATTTGAGAAAAAAACGCTTTCCCCAAAAGCTTTTTCCCTGTGAAAATTTATCGAGAATGTTAGCGTCGCCGTGAAATTTTTTATAGCGTGCCGGCTAAAATTGGGGGGGG
>WRKI01000163.1 GCA_009778155.1 Spirochaetota bacterium | reverse complement strand
CGCTGTGCCTTCCTCTCCGTGTTACCCCGTGTCTTCCGTGGTGAAAATTCCTCGCTTGCGGCCGGCAGGGGTTTTCTCCCTTGGCAGTCGCTTGCTGTGCGGGGTCGGCTATGTTGTTCGGCAGAGGTTTCCTCGCCGGGCAAAGCCCCATCCGTGTTACTCCCTGGCCTCCGTGGTGAAAATTCTTCTTCCTTCGTGCCGCGAACCGTCGGTTCGATAAACCGCTGGTTCGATGCGCCTTCGTGTGAGTTAAATCGGGGGTAATTTTACAGCCCATTCCCTAAAGAACCTTTGCCCCCTGCGTGGCAAACATTGTAATACCCTCCGCTGGGAACTTTTCCTTTACCCTTGCCACAGCCTTTTGCACCTTTTTCGCGTCAGCCTTGGAACACCAGATAATCAGCGCAAGATTTTCCTCAGGCCAAATCGAGTCCCCCAGGCGGGGGCCGGAAGAGCCATTCCCCAGAATGTGGGGAATCTTCGTGTAATGTTTCCCCACACCCTCCTTGGCAAGAGCCTCGTGAATGTTTTCTTCCACCGAGTGATTTGCGAAAATTTCAATGCGAATCATAACTGCCCGTCCGAGTCAGTAATAATCGCGACACCCGCAACCTTGTCCCGCTTGGACTTGGCCTTGGACTTTACCGCACGCTCGCCGGCGGCAATCTTTTCGCGACGTTCCTGCGCCTTAGCCTTGCGCTCATCGGAACTCTTGTTCACAATATAGTAAACCACAGGCATCAAAAACAACGTCATAAGCGTACCAAAAGACAACCCGCCGAAAACGGTTTTACCGATAGGGCCAACAAGCTGCGAACCCTCGCCGGGGAAAAACGCCATAGGAGCCAGCCCCAAAACCGTGCTCACCGTCGTCATCAAAATCGGGCGCAACCTGTTGCCAGCCGCCTCGATGCAGGCCTCGCGCAAATCGTAGCCGCGCTTGCGCAAAAGATTCGTGTAGTCGATAAGCACAATGCCGTTGTTCGTAATAACCCCGAACAAAACCAGAAGCCCCACCGCGTTAAGCACGTTGAAAGGCTCGCCGGTAATAAAATAAATCCACACAATTCCTACGATAGAAAGCGGCAGAGTTAAAATGATGATAAAAGGATCGCGGAAAGATTCAAAAAGACTCGCCATAATGCCGAAAACCAAAAACGCCGCAACCGCGCAAATCAAAAGGAAACTCGTCATCATGTCAACCATTTCCGCGTTGCCGCCGCCAATCTCGATAATCAGCCCGTCAGTCGCCGGGACCTCCGACAGAATCAGCGCTTCAACCTGCTGGTGGACAATGTTCATCCTCGCGCCAGGCGCAATGCCCGCCGTTATGTTGATAACACGGCCCTGATTCTCGCGGTTGATCGTAATCGGCCCAGTGCCTTCCTGATAATGGACAAAACTGGAAAGAGGCACCCGGCCGCCCGACATCGGGCTGTTGACAAAAATCTGGTCGAGAGCAGGGCGCGTGCTGCGGTCAGCCTCGGCAAGAATGAGCACCACGTCGTAGTCCCGGCCGTCGCTGCGGAAACGGGTCGCCGTGATACCGTCAACAGCGGCGCGAATCTCGTTGCCCACGACAAAAGTGTTCAACCCCAGCGCGTACATACGGGCACGGTCGATGACAATCTCGATCTGGGGCAGACCGTCGTCAAGATCGATTTCCGGCTCCGTAACATCCGGAATGCGAGTGCGCAAAAGGTCGGCGATTCTTTCCGCCGTGGCCTTGCCTGCGACAAGATCGTCCGTGCGCAAGGTAATCTCGACAGGACTGCCGCCGCCCATGCCCCCGCCGCCGCCCGGCTGGGTAAACAGGAAGGACACGCCGGGGAAGCTGGCAAAATGCGGCCTAAGAATATCCTGAATCTGGTTTTCGGTTAAAGGCCGAATGTTGAATTCCGGCAGGTTGATGCGCAAAGTGCCTGTGTTGGTCTGGCTTCCCGCGCCGAAACCCATCATGCCGCCGCCGCCGGCGGTCAGCACCAAATCGGTGTAGGCACTGGGGTCTAATTCCTGGCGGACAATGAACTGAAGGGCGTGAAGCGTCGCCTCGGTTTCCACCAAGGGGCTGCCCACCGGCAAGGTTATTCGAATGTTCACGCTGTCCTGCTCTTCTTCCGGCATGAAAACCCAGCCGACAACGGGAATCATAAAAATCGAGAAGGCCAGAATCAGGGCGATGCAGCCAATGGTAAGGGCTTTGTGGTTGAGCAAAACACCGACAAGACCGCGGTAACCGTGATCCAGCGATTTGAAAAACCTGTCAAACCCGCCGTCAATCTTTGCAAGCCGCCCGGTAAGCGGAACCTGCTTTCGCGTAACAAGGGGGATAAAGTGGCTCGACAGAACCGGCACAAGAAAGGCCGCCGTAAACAGAGAAACGGCCAAAGAGATGACAACGGTAAAAGCCAGCCCGGCGAAAAGCTCCCCGGACACACCGAGCAAGCCTTGGAAAATAATGAGCGGGGCGAAAACGCAGATTGTCGTTAAAGTGGAGACGACAATGGCCGTCATCATTTCGGAGGAACCCAGAATGGCGGCCGTCTTCAGCTTTGTGCCCTTTTCGCGGTATCGGTAAATATTTTCCAGAATGACGACGGAGTTGTCCACAAGCATACCGACCCCCAGAACAAGGCCTGCCATCGTCATAATGTTCAGCGTGAGGCCGGCAAAATACATGGCCATCATCGTTACGACAATCGAAACGGGAATGCTGATCCCGATAATGAGCGTGGGCTTGCCGGAGCGCAGGAATAGGAAAATGACGAAGATACAGATGAGCGCGCCGCTTACCGCCGTAAGACCGACTTGGTTAAGCGAGTTTTCGATCATGTCGGTCGTGTTCCAAAGTTCGGTAATGCCCATGTCCGGGGGCAGCTCGGCGACTATCGAATCCAGCCGGGCGCGCAGGGTGTTCGCAATTTCCACGGAGTTTTGGCCGGACTGCCTTTGCACAAAGAGCATGACCGTCGGCTGGTCGTTTACAAGCACGATTGTGGTGTCGTCGCGCACGCCCTCGAAAACATCGGCCAAGTCGCGTAAAAAAACGGGGACCGGCATGACAACTTGGCCGTTGTTCATAAAGCCGCCGCCCCTGTAGGCGATAACCGTGTTGCGGATTTCTTCCAGAGAGGTGAACTCTCCCATTGTGGTAAGGATGAAGGAGCGACCGTCTTCGATGATTGTGCCGGCCGCCGTCTGCATATTTTGCACGGCGATAGCCTGCTGAATCTGGGTGATCGTAAGATTGTAGGCCTCCAGGCGGTTTTGGGGGATTTCCACGCGGATAATCTGCTCCCGGCCGCCACTTATGGTCGCCGTGGCGACGCCCGGCGTCTGCTCGATTCTGGGGACAATCACGTCTTCGGCAATCGTGCGGATTTCTTCGGAGGTTCGGTTGCCCGTTACCATTAGGCTCATGATCGGAATCATCGCCGGGTCGAACCGGAAGATCATCGGCGTATCAACCTCGGCCGGGAGGAAACGCCGGACACGCTCCAGCGCGTCCCTTACGGAGGCTGTCGCCTCGCTTAGATCAGTGCCAAAGGTGAACTCCAAGACTATCTGGCTAAAGCCGTTGCTGGAGCTTGAAGAGACTGTCTCCAGCCCCGACGCGCCGGAAAGCGCGGCCTCCAGTGGTCTTGTAACGGAACGCTCGACTTCTTCCGGCCCCGCGCCGGGGTAGGTGGTAAAGACCATCAAAAACGGCGGATTTATGTCCGGGAAAAGGTCTACCGCCAAGTTGATAAACGAAAAAATGCCCATCCCGATAAACAGGATAAAGACAATCAGTATGGTAACCGGCCTTGCGACCACTTTTTTTACCGCGCTCATGATTCCTCTCTTTTTGCTTCGCCGGTTGACCGGCCGCCAGCTACGCGCCGATGCCTATCGGCGCGACTTGTTCTATTACGTTCACTCTGGAGCCGTCCGAAAGCAGGGACTGGCCCCGGATTACAACCTCGTCATTGGGGGAAAGCCCCTGGTGAATCTCGATTACTCCGTCAATGTGTATGCCCGTGGCCACAATCTGCCGCCTTACCACGGGGGCTTCCGGGTTGCTTCTGTCGATTGCAAAAACATACTGCTCCCCAAAGCGGCTTACAACGGCGGAGGCCGGGAGCTTGACGACATTTTCCCGCCGCTCGGTGATGATGCGCACCGTGGCGAACATCCCAGGCTTCAGCCTTGCGCTGTTGTTGCTGATCGCTATCGTTACTTCCAAAGTGCGCGATGCCACGTCGATTGTCGGGGAGATTTCGCTTACCCTGCCTTGGAAAACTTCGCCGGGCCAAGCGGCAAGGGTAATTTCGGTGGGCTGGTTCAGTTGAACCCTTGAAATAAAACGCTCGGCCACCCGGAGGCGTATCTCCAAGCCGTTGTCGTTGGAAATTCGCGCAAGGGGAACCGCCGGGCTTATCGTCATGCCCACCTGGGCGGGCAGGGCGACGATTGTCCCGCTTACCGGCGCGGCCACGATGCTTTCCCTAAAGGTCATCCCTGGGCGTGAGGGATCGACCGACGCAATGGGCATTCCCTGGCTTACGGTTTGCCCGACGGTAACGTACACGCTGGAAATTCTGCCTGCGGTTTCCGCAAAGGTGTCTACAGAGGAGTCGGCCACTATGTCGCCGGCAACGGCCAGAAAGTCTTGAATTGGGCCGTGCGCGGCAAAGGTTGTGTTTACCGCAAAGGTGGGGGCTTCCGGCTCCACGGCTTCGCCGAACAACCCGCCCCTGTTGCCGTAGACTTCGCGGATTCTTTCGCAGCCGGTAAGGGAAAGGGCGGCCAGCGCGGCGACTGCCGCCGCAATTTTGACTTTGTTAAAAATCTTCATCAATTTACTCCTGTGGCGCTAAGGGTTCCAAAGGGAACTCCGATAACGTACTCCAAAACTATAAGATCGTTCAAGAAACTGAACTGCTGTTCCAACATTTGAACCCGCGCCTGATGCAGTGCCTGCTCGGCGCTTTGTACCTGAAAAAGATCGAGCAGGCCGGCTTGATACGCCTGCTCCGTAAGCTGGAAGGAAAGCTCGGCCAGCGCGACGGTCTGCTGTTGCACCTCCGCCCCGACCCGCGCCCTTTCCAGCGAAAGCACGGTGTTGTAGATTTCGACCTCCGTCCCCCGGACAAGCTGGGCAAGCCCGATGCCGGCGGTAACGATTTGGTCGTCAAGGTTCCGTATGGCCTGCGTGTCAAGGCTGAAGGGCAGGAGGCTGTGCAGGCGCAAGGCCAGCGACAAGGTCAGTGCCCCGGTGCGCATCCATGCGTCCCCGTCGAACCACGAATCCCGAAAGGGGTCTTGCGTAAAGGCCGAGGTGGAGTTCCAGCTTAGGCTTAACGTGGGGAAGAGGCTGTTCCGCGCCATTGTCCGGGCGCTGTTTAAGAGGAGGATGCCCTGCCGCAATTCCATGATTTCCGGCCGGGAGACGGCCGCCCTTGAGATTAGGCTGGACAAGTCCAAGGGGATGTAAAAGTCGATTTCATCAACGGGGAGCAGTTCAAAGTATGTGTCAAAGGGAAGGTCGAGAAACATCGCAAACTGCGCCATGGACACCCTGAACCCGTTTTCCGCCTGATCGATGATCGGCCGCAGGTTCTCCCTTGCGACCTGCGCCTGAAGCAATGTAAGCTCCGGGGCAAGGCCGGCGTTAAAGTTGTCCTGCGCCATTTGCGCCTGCCTTTCGGCATTCTCGAAACTGCCGCGCAAAAGGAGAATGTTCTCCTGCAAAAGGAGCATATTATGGTAAGCAATGCGCACGTCCCGTTCAAGCTGCGCCCTTGCGGTCTCGTAACTGAGAAGCCCGGCTTCGTAGTCCAAGCGCAGGCGGTTCATGTTTTCAAACATGGCGAGGTTTATGTTGATCGAGGCCTGAATTGTCCCTGCGACGTTCCAGCGGGGCAGGTCTACGGTTCCCATGAAGAGTTGCGGCCCGGCGATGCCTGTTACCCCGTCGATGGTCATGGGGATGCCGGTGCCTGGGATAGGCACTGTAACGGCGGCAGATTGCGGCTGGTTGTTGCGAATCATACTGCCGGCGGCAGTAACGTCGGGGATAAACTGATTCCATGACAGGTCCATAGCTCGCCTTCTTGTTTCCAAGTTATTCCTGGCGGATTGCAGGCCAAGGTTCCCCCTTATTGCCCGCTGAACGGCATCGTCCGGGCTAATCCGCACCGGTTCCGTAGAATCGCCGTTTTGAGCCGCCAACGCCGCGTTTAACAACATACCTAAAAAAAGCAAAAGCGCGATTTTTAAGCAGCTTTTTTTTACCATTCCCTTAATCCTTTGCTCATTTCATTGCTTCCCCATAAGCATAACAAACCATTAATGAATAAGCAACAGGTTTTCAAGCCATGTTTGACAGTTTTTGAAAACCCGTCTCTTTTCCAAGCCCCGACGGAGCCTATGGAAACGATTGTAAAGGCCAAAGGTTAAAAAAAGGTAAAAATTGGGTAAAATTTTGGTAAAACCTGCCCAGCGAGGCCTTTTTCGCGGGTCTAAGGCCGGCTTTTCAAAGGAAAAACGCCTGCCGGGGCGGAAGAAGGGGGGAAAAAGACCGATCCCGCCCGCACACGAAAAAAAATCGAAAAAAACTTGCCGGCCGCTTGACAAGGCCGCCAAAAGCTGGTATTGTTTAGGGTATGTTGCCGGGAGAGGCCTCCCGGCGGCCAAAATTGAAGGGGTTCAATTTTATATAAACGAAAGGGGGGAGGAAAAACCAGTGTTCGCATTGCAAAAAGTCCGTAGGTCTGATGTAAGCCCGACGCTGCGCCTTGAGCGAAGCCTTGTGCTACGCCTTGAGCGAAGTCCAGTCCCTAACATGGTTTATCCCCCCCCCCCCC
>WRKI01000162.1 GCA_009778155.1 Spirochaetota bacterium | reverse complement strand
TTTTTGTCAAGCGGTTTCTGAAAAAAAAATATTTTTTTTTCCGCGCCGCCCCGCGCTCACAATAATATCGGCTCGGGGCGGCGTTTTCTTTAGCCGGGACGCTGGAAAAATCGCTTTTTTTTCACAACGGGGGTTTTTCCTACCTTTTGGGGCTAGCTTGCGGCCTCGGCGGTGCTGAAGCGCTGCATCTCCCGTTTCAGTGTGTCTATATTGCCTTTGTTTTCCAGGCCCATGTCGTTTATTTTGTCTATGGCGACGTTTATTTGGCTTAGTTTCTTCGCCATTTCTTCCATTCCGCCTGCCGATTCGCCGCTAAGTTTCATTAAAACGCCCGCTTCGCTGGCTAATGACTTGCCGGCTTCCGTCATATCCTTGGAGCCTTTTTTCACAAAGCCCGTTATGTCGTTAAGGTGGCCTACGGCTTCTAGTATCTGGCGGCCTCCTTCTTCCTGTTCCTGCATTGCGTGCAAAATGCTCTGCCCGTTCTGGAAAACCGTTTTTACTCCCGTATCTATGGCCTCGAAGCGCGACAGTACCTCGTCGGACGACTTGGTTATGTTGTCTATCGAGGCTTTGATTTTTTTCAGGGTTGCCGATGTGGTCTTTGACTGCTCGCTTGACGATTCTGCCAGCTTGCGAATCTCGTCGGCGACTACGGCAAAGCCTTTGCCCGTTTCCCCGGCATGGGCGGCCTCTATCGCGGCGTTCATTGAAAGAAGGTTGGTCTGGCTGGCAATATTGTTCATCAACAGGTTGATTTCCATAAGTCCTTCGGAATCCTTTGCAATTTCCTGAATCGCCACCGACACCGATTCAACTCCCGCCCGGCCGTTTTCCGAGGCTTCCGCCAGCGCCTTAACGCTTTTGCTGTTTTGCACAAGGGTTTCGGTAACGGAGCGGATGTTGGCGGTCATCTCCTCTATGGCCGATGACGATCTGCCCACGCTTTCGGCCTGCTCTTCTATCGATCCGTTCAGTTTTTCGATGCTCTCGCTTATTATGTCAACAGCCCGGTTCGCTTCCCCGGCGCCTTTTTCGGTTTTCGCCACAAGGTTTTTCACGTTGTCTATGTTCAGCGATATTTCATGCGTGGTTGCGGCGGTTTCGGATATGTTTAAGGAAAGTTTGTCGCCTATGCCGGCAAGGGAGTCGGCTTTGTTTTTTATCACGCCTACGAGGGTTCCCATGCTTTCAAAGGTTTTGTCAAAAAATCCTGCCACCACGCCGGTTTCGTTTTTGTTTACTATATTTATGCGTCTGCCAAGGTGCATCGCGCCGTCTTTGACCACGGTTTTTAGCACCCCGGTTATTGTCAAAAGGGGGCGCACTATGAAGGTGCGGTTAAAAACGAAGTTAAAGACCGCAGTTAAAAGCACCAATGCCAAAGCGACGGAGGATACGATTACGGCGGCGGTTTGCCGGGCGGCGGCGTCGCTCATTTCGTTTTTTGTGCGGCTGTAGACCATGCTTTCAAACTCGTTCATGGGGTGCATGATGTTGTAGACCGCGCTGTAATAGGCATCGCTGAAGACTAGGCTTACGGCGAGGTCTCTGTCCGGCTCGCCCTGAATGGAAAACCGGCCTTGGGAATCTTTGAAAAGCCCGCCGACTGCGTTGATCGCTTCGACTTCCAGCGCGACTAGTTCGTCGGAATGGATGTTGGCCTGTTCGACCAGGCTGTATTCTTCATCTGTAACGCCGTGCACTCTAAGCAGTTCCAGCAAAACCCGCTTTTCACCGGGGGCAACTACGGCGCTTGCCGGCCGCTCCGCCTCTCCGTCTCGCACTGCAAGCACTGCGAAGTATGCCTGAGCCGCCTGCTCGCGGCCTGTTACAGCGTATTCCCGCACTAGGCCGGTAAGCTCCTCCGAGCTTCTTCTTAGCTCTTCGACTAGGAGGTTGCTGTGAAAGCGGTTGTCCGCCGCTTTTTCAAAGTCTGCGATTCTTTGCGTCAGGAAAAAAAGCGATGTTGCTTTTAGTATGATCGCGAAAACGGTAAAAAAGTTGATAACCAGCGAAGCGTTTTTTATTGTCATGTTTTTATCCTCTGCCCATATTAAACGGGGCGGGAGGGGGAACGCGCCAAACCAAGCCCCATGTTTTAAATATAGGAAAAAAGTCGAGCGCGGGCAATAGCTGGTTTTCAAAAAGCTCACACAAGGACACTAAGCGCAGTTTAGAAAGCGCAGCTAGGGGGCTTTTGCCCTAAAAAATGCGGGGCTTGTTCGAGAACTAATCGAGTTCCCGGACAAGTCCAATCATGATACCTTAAAGCGGGAAATCCCGTTGAACAAACGTTTGATCGTCATAAGATTTTCGTTGCTCGTATCGTTGATTTGGCTTACAGCCCTGTTTATTTCGCCGGCTTCGCCTGCCACTTCGATCATGCTGGAGTTTATTTCCCGCGCCTCTTTTTCAAGCGCCTCGCTCTCTTTGATCACCCCTTCGGCATTTGCAAGCATCCCGTTGGAATTCACTTTTACCCTGCTCATCGCGTTGGATATTTCCACAACTCCTTGGACTATCTGCCTGCTGGCTATTTCCTGTGCCTCCATAGCGCTCAGAACCCTGTCTTCTTCTTGAGCCACTATCTTGACCCGATCGTCAATAGCCTCGAACCTTTCCATAACGGTTTCTGCCGACTTTGTTATCTTGTCAATAGAGTTCTTCATTTTTTTTAGCGCTTGGCCGGTTGTCTGGGACTGCCGGCTGGAATTTTCGGCCAGCTTGCGTATTTCGTTTGCAACTACGGCAAAACCGTTCCCTGCAACCCCTGCTTGGGCGGCCTGAATTGCGGCATTTATCGAAAGAATGTTCGTCTCGTTGGCAAGGTTTTCAATTACCGAGTTTATTTCCAAAAGCCCGAAAGATTCTTTGGCGATTCCTTGAATATCCATAACCACCGCAATAAGCCCCGCGCGCCCGACATCGGAGGCTTCCATTAGCGATTTTACGTTGGTGTCGTTTTTATTCAGCGTGTCGGTAACAGAGCGAATATTGACAGCCATTTCTTCAATAGCGGCTGATGCTGTTGACACATTGCCGCTCATTGTTTCAACATTGTCATCTAAATTGTTTATGTTTGACAAAAGATCGTTCATATTTGTATGGCTCTGGCTTACGCTCGCGCTCTGTTTCGCAACGCGCCCTCTTATGCTCTGAACATTGGATGTAATTTTGCTGACACCTTGAGCTGCTTTGCCCATGTTGACAGCAAGGTCGTCTCCAATGCTTGACAACCTTTCCGCCTCGTACTTTATCTCGATAACAAGATTTTTACTCTTTTCAAGAGTTTGGTTGAAGTAACGCGCCAATTTGCCCACTTCGTCGCCGGCGCTGGTTTTTATTACCGTAGTTAAATCGCCTTCGCCCTTGGAAATATCTCGCAGAGTATTCGTTACAATACCAATAGGCCCGCTTATGGAAGATGCCGTAAGTATTGTAATGCAGATTGTTACAATCGCTATCAAGGTTAGCGCGATTGCGATAATACCATAAGTCAATTTTTGATACCGCCTTATGCGTCCCTGAACGCCCTCGATCCAGTCATAAGAAATGCTGTCCAAAAAAATGTTGGTCTGAACTAAGAAGTTCGATATTTCCTCGCCCGCCCATATCGTCTGTATGCCCGCCTCAAAATCCCCTTCCATGGAATACTGGAAAACAGAGAGCAGGACGTTTCTGTAATAGCTCTCCAGAATCTCTGCAGCTTGACGGGATGTATCATGCCTTAGTTGTTTTTCATAATAGGGAATCTCGTTATCAACTGTTACAAGTTTGTCGTATGCCTGTAACGAGGCGAGCGCGTTTTGAAAGGCACTCTGGGCATTAGAAAAAGCCTGCTCTATGTTGGCAGTGTTTCCTATACTGGCATACATAATCATGGCATTGGCGTGTCTTTGCATTGACTCGAAAGAGTGCCGGTACTCGTAACGGGTATCCCTTCTTGGCCAGTGGCCGTTTTTAAGGTTTTCGTAAGAGGCGATTATCCCGCCCAAACGTATTAGCGTGTATGCGATCATGAGCAGCATGATAACGGTAACGATGCAGAAGCCGAACCATATTTTGGTTCGTATCCTTAGGTTGTTGTAAAAATTTTTCACATTCGCTTCCTTCATGGGGCGAAAAAAGTACAACCGTCAGACATATACGCCTAACCCCGCCGGTAAAGTTTGCCTTTAGAGGTTGGATGGGTAGCCGAATGCAATATTTGGCCGCAAACAGCGTTGCGGCTAACGTTATTTCCTGAGCGCGGAATGCCGGCTTTGCCGGAGAACCTTTCTACAAGAAATACTACAAACCGGTGTCTGACAGTTGGCGAAAACAGCCCCATGAGCTATCATAACACAGGGCAAAAAAAAGCGCAAGCTCCCATTTTGCCTCACGCCAGGCTTTACGCCGAGCTTTAGGCCGAGCTTTAAGCCGAGCTTTAAGCCGAGCTTCCGCTCCCCCGCAGCTTGCCTTAACTCGACGCTAATCAGCGCTTCCATAGTTCTTTGCCGCATTTTGCGTGATGCCCAGCCAGTTGACGGCCGTTTTTAGAGACCCTTCGGTTCTATTGCCCTGTTTAACGTTTCCCAAGCCGCCTCGCCCGGCAGCCGCCTTGCCCGGCAGCAGCCGCGCCGGGTTTTTCAGTCCCACACAACCGAAAAGACATGGAAGCCATCTGGAACAGCCAGAATGTCGGAAAAGTTATCCTCTGGCGGCAAAACCCAGCCGGCAATAACGCCGTCGCTGTGCAGGCTTTCCGTGTCGATAGCGCGTTCTATATCTTCGGCAGCGGCAGACGTGCAGATCGCAATCGCGTCCCCTGCAATTTCGCAGAGCAGCCCCTCGTCGCTTTCTTCGACAAACGTGTCGGCATGAAGCTGCACCCGAACCCAGGCGACATCCTGCCTCTCTTCAATTTCGCGTAACTTAGCCCAAATCGCTTTTAGCTTAGGCCGACCCGCCCCCCATTGGTTGGGCGCGAGAGATTCCTCGTCGGTATTGCCATCGAAAAATTCCTTTAACGTCAGCAGTGGGAGCTTGCCTTGCGCGGCTTGCAGGCGTTTGGAAAAATCCTCGAAAAAAGCCTGTCGCTTTTTGCTGTATTTTGGTTTAGGCGCATTCGCAAACTCATCTTTGTTCCAGCGGATAATGCTTTTGCTACGGATAGATTTAAGAGCAATATCCCAAGCCATCTTGCCTTTGCCAGCATCCGGCGGCCAATACTGGGTTGGCACAATCTTGAAACCCCGCAAAAGCCCGTCCTTAAAGATAAGCCCCGTTTTCACATCCACAAAATTTGTCCAAGTGGAAAAATCGTAGTTTTTATCAATACTGAAGTGCCCGCGTTCGGTAAAATTATTCCCAGCAGATTCCAGCGCGGCAAGCTCGCTCTCCTTGCCCGGCAAAACATCGAACAAAAAAATATAGTCGCCGTTATCGCCCCGTTCAAAACCGTTTACAACAATAAGGCCAAACATGGATTTTACAACAGGATACGCTTCCCCCGCCGCTTCTAAAAATTTTTGCGCCAAAATTTGCTGCTGCTTTTGCTCTTTCATATATGCTCCCCGCTAGTTGTCCAGAATGCCGATTAAGTTTGCGACAGCGTCCCTGCGGCCTTCGTCAACCTGGACAATAATGACAGTGTTAGCCCTTCTAAGCATTTGAACATACACACCGCCGGCAGTCAATTGAAACCGCGCTGAGTTTCTTCCGCTGGTCGCGCTTTGGGTAAAGGGGCTTGCTCTATTCGCTTCAAAATCGTCTCTCATGTTTTGAAAGAAAAACTGCGCTTGGGCATCCGAAACAAAATCGTAAAACTCAAACTGGTAGGTTTCCGAACCGGAGATGCCCAACAGAATTACATTTATATGGTCGCCGGCAATTTGATGCGTTACATCTAAAACCCTGTACCCGTTAGCCGACATCGTTTGCTCGAAATCCAGCGAAGCTATCGGCTCGGCCTGCCTGCACGAAGCTAAAAGCAAAACCGCCAAGCCTGCCAAAAAAACTTTCTTTTTCACAACACACTCCTTAACCTGCGTCCGGCGCAATTCCCATTTGTTTCAGCGCAAGCTCCAATGCGGCCAAGGCTTCTTGATACTTCGCAATCACGATGCCTTCGTCATCTTTTCCCATAGTAATCAAAAGCTCAAAATCCCCGCCTTTGCCGCCGCCTGTCAACGCGCCGTGTATCGCGCCGCCGATAGCGCCCCCCAACATCCCGGCGATAGCCGCGCCTTTCGATTTGCCCTGGCTTTTTTGCACGGCGAACAAATTTTTGTGCGCGCTTTTTTCAATCTGCTCTTCAAAGGTTTGCTCCAGCTTTTTAAGATCGATCGCCTGTTCCGTGTGAAAAACAATTGTCAGGGTATCCGGCATCAACATTTGTGTTGCGACAGTTGCCGTTACCGGAAAACCCAAAAGTTTCCCGCTCGCGCTGCTTTTGTTTCCGTGTCCTTCCAGGCTAAACCCGGCCTGCTCTGAAATAATCTTGAGTGTTTGTTCCGCTTTCATATTACATTTTCCTTCCATACCTGTATACAAACCCGTGCGGGCTTGTTTCCTTAGAATTGCCAAACTTGCAACATGGATGTAAAACGGCGGGAGAAAATGGGCACATTCATGACTACAGTTATCGCATAAAAACGATCTCCTGTCAAGGCCTTTTGCCGGAAACACAGCAATTCTACATTTACCCGCCGGGGTCATCGTCTTGCCCGACAAAGCCGATAAACGCCTCCCAGCTCTCGAACAGGTACCGGCTGAAAAAGACC
>WRKI01000161.1 GCA_009778155.1 Spirochaetota bacterium | reverse complement strand
GGGGGGGGGGGGGGTAAACCTATGTTTTTTCTTGCCGAGTATTGTAAATTGTAGCGCGGACATAGCTCTCCCTCCTTTTCAAAATTTGCCGTTTTTGCGAGTGTCAAAAGCGGCTCTTATTCAAAAATAGCAGATCGAGGAAACTTTGTCAAGCCGTTTTGCAACTTTTTTTGGGTTTTTTTGCAGTTTTTTGGGAAATCCCTGCAAAAGCCCGCCAGCCGTGCTTCACTCTTCCTTTACCGGCCTGAAAAGTTGCGTTACAGGGCTTGCATCTTCAAATAGATACCTGACATATAGCCGGGCTTCCGGTTTGTGCCGTTCCCAAAGCCCGTCTTTTTGCTGTTCAACGGCCGCATCAAGCCATTGCGCCTTGCTAAGGGCTTGGCGGCGTTGCACAAACAGGTAGGTGCCGGCGGGCATTGAAACCGTGTTTTCGGCAGAATCCGCATCGCCGCCCTTTGATTTGCGGCCGGCAAACAGAAGGCTGGCAAGCAAATTCTCGCGCTGGGGTTCAAAGGCGCGGCTTTGCGCTTGGTCAAGCTGGAAGCAGAACAAAAGCTCGTCCGTTCCCGTGTAATTTTCCAGATTGTCCGGCAGAAGAGCCGGTTCCTGCGCGAAAACCAACGGGGTGCTAAGAAAAAGTCTCATCAATTGTGCGTTTTCCATAATCCTTCCTTATTGCGCGTCGTCAGATTCGTAGCCCAGCTTTTGCGATTGCGGCATGACATCGTACTCCTTTACGATTTCTTTGAAAACATTCTCGAAAGAATCGATAACCATAGGGTCAAAATGGCTTCCCCGGCCGTCCATGATAATGTTTTTCGCCTGAAGATGCCCCATCCCTTTGCGATAAACGCGGCTCATTGTTACGGCATCGTAAACATCGGCTACCGACATAATTCTTGCGCAAAGCGGTATTTCTTCGCCTTTAAGCCCCTGGGGGTAGCCATGCCCGTCGTAATGCTCGTGATGCGATAACGCGACCATGCCCGCATAGTGCAAGTATTCCTGCGTCGGCATTCGCAAGTACAATTGATTGATAAGATTTCTGCCAACAATCGTATGGTTTTTTACCTCGTTAAATTCTTCGTCGTTAAGTTTGCCGGGCTTTAAAAGAACCTTGTCGCTTACGGCTATTTTTCCCAAGTCGTGCAAGGGAGCCGCCCGGACAATGAGCCTTAACTCTTCCTGATGCAACTCTTTCGGGCAAACATTCCTGTTGATTAAATCTTGGCCAAGCAACCCGACGATTTTTGAGGTGCGGGTAACATGGCCGCCAGTGTTTTCGTCCCGGCGTTCAATCAACTCTGCAAAGGATGTGGCAATGTTGTCCGCAAGCGTGGTTAAAAGCGTTTCCGTTTTTGCCTGATACGATGTCAGCCGCAAATGCAGGGCGATACGGTTACGCAAAATGCTAGGCTCTACCGGCTTGGAAATTATATCCCTAGCGCCGGAGTCGAAGGCCTTTACTTCCACCGACACGTCATAGCTGGCTGTAAGAAAAATTACCGGAATGCGGTGCAAAAAAGCGTTTTCCTTTAGCCGCGAAATTGTTTCAAAACCGTTCATGTCCGGCATATTTATATCAAGCAAAATAATATCCGGCCTGTTTACTATGCAAATTTCAAAAGCTGAAATTACGGTTTTTGCAAGAACAACTTCGTAGTGCCCTTCAAGGAATGCGGCAATTTGTTTTAACGTGGAAATACTGTCATCAATTACCAAAATTCGCTGCATGGTAAACGCTCCACTGTGAATCATAAGGCGTGTCCGGCTTGGTTTGGCAAATTTCGTTAAATTCATCTTTAAGCCGAGAAAAAGCCGCGACAACGCGAGGGTCTAAACGATTGCTGTGCTGGTCAAAAATAGCCCTGCAAGCATCTTCATGAGACATTTTTTTGCGATAAGCGCGATCGGTAACGCAAATGTTGTACACGTTGACCAAAGACACAATACGGCAGCAAAGCGGAATATCGTCGCCCTTTAACCCTTTGGGATAACCGGTTCCGTCAAAACGCTCGTGATGCCCCCCGGCAATTATCATCGCCATTTTTAGATATTCTTCGCTTGGCGTGCGCTCGTAAATTTGCTGCAACATTTCAGCGCCAATTATAGTGTGTTTTTGCACCTCTAAATATTCGTCTTCTGTCAACGCGCTGGTTTTGCGAAGAAACAAATCGCTTACGCCGATTTTTCCAACATCGTGCAAGGGGGCTGCCCGCTTTATCATGGCGACATCGTTTTCGGAAAGTTCGCCAGGGAAGTCCCCGGCGGCCAAAAGCTCGCCGGCAAGCATTTGCGAAAGGATTCCTGTTCGCATAACGTGTTCTGCCACGGTAGAATCTTTGCACTCTACAACCTCTGCAAAGAAAAGTCCAATGTTATCCTGCAACTCTTTTACCGTATGTTCCAACTGAAACTGATAGGCATAAAATTCAAGGTGCAGATCGATCCTGTGATGCAAAATATTTGTATTAGCCGGCTTTGTAATAAAATCCACGGCACCGGATTCCAAGCACCTAACTTCCGTGGCCGTATCCTTGTTGCCTGTAAGAAAAATTACCGGTATCGTGCTTAAATCAGGGTTGGCCTTCAAACGGGAAATTGTTTGAAAACCGTCCATTTCCGGCATTTCCACATCCAAAAGAATGAGATCAGGTTTCTTTTCGCTGCATATTTTAAGCGCAAGTTCTCCGGACTTTGCCGGAAAAACTTCGTATTTGTCAGAAAGCTGCGCTCTTATCTGTTTAAGGTTCGTTAAATTGTCATCAACAGCTAAAATCGATTTCATTATACGCTCCTTGCACACCTTACGGGTGAAATACAACTTGCAACAGACAGATTTTATAGTCTGTCTATTGCAAATCTTTTTCCAGCCGCTCTTTTATGGCATCGTATTCCAAATTGTCAATCTGCTCGCGCAGCCACAAGACAAGCTCGGAATTACTTACATAATCATAACACTCCAGCTCATCGATAGTTTCTTCCATAACTGAAGTTTTGTAGTTTTTGGCCGCCTCCAGCAGTTTTACAAGCAGTTCTTTCGACGGCTCGTCCGCTTTTGGCTTGTCCCCCTTGGCCTGCGCAACCTTTTGCAACAACTCTTCCAAGTCGAGCAAAAGCGATTCCACGCTTTCGATAAATGCCTCGTTGTGCTTTTGCACCGTTGCCGCATCGCCGGCCTTTGCCGCGCTTTCCAGCCTTTCGCCGGCCAGCCCTATGGAGTCGGCAAAAATACCGTAACTGGAACCTTTAAGCCCGTGAACATGAATGCCATATTCGGAGATGCTGATTTTAGCTTCGCCGGTGCCGCCATCTTCACTGTCGCTCAAGGCGCGCAGTTTTTTTAATATAGGCGATGTATGCACACAATAAGAACGCAACACGTCCAAATAAATCGCCTCGCCTTTGAATTTTTCCACACCCTTTGCCAGATCGATGCCGTCGATAAAATAATTTGCAAGAAGGCCTGTGGCTCCGTCGGTTTCGCTCGCCGCGCCGTCTGCACCGGCACTTTGAAGATTGTCGCTTTCTTTATTTTCCATATTTCCCACCTGCAAGAATATATCCTCGTCTGTGTTTTTTCTTACCCATTTTTCCAAAACCGAGTCCAACTGTGTTGCATCGACAGGTTTTGAAATATATTCGTCAAAACCGTTGGCAAGGAGCATTGCGCGTGTACCTACCATTGCGTTGGCAGTAACTGCGGCAATAGGGACACTCCTTGAATAGTCGCTGTCAATGGAACCGCGTATAAATTTTACGGTTTCCACGCCGTCCATTTCCGGCATCATATAATCCATTAACACCAAGTCGTACTGCTTGCTTGGATTCTCCACGCCTGATTTTATTTTTTCTATGGCTTCCATGCCGCTGTCGGCAAAGTCCAAATTAAGATTGTACGGCTGTAGCAACCCTGCCAGAACGTCCAAATTGGTTCGCACATCATCTACCAGCAGCACTTTTCCGTAAGGCATGGGAGAGCGGGCAAGAGTAAGATTGCGCCTAAGCTGGGTGTCCGTTAGGCGAAGAAGTTTAAGATTTCTTGCCGTTTTTTCCCCAATGGGAGAAGCGTTGACAATTTTTTGTGGAATCGTTACTTCAAAAACACTGCCTTTGCCGTATTCGCTTTCAAAAGAAATAATGCCGCCCATTAACATAACAATATTTTTTGTTATGGACAAGCCAAGGCCGGCACCTTCTATATTGCGGTTTGCAACAGTGTCAAACTGCGAGTAATCTTTGAATATATTTTTTTTGTCTTCCTCTCTTATGCCCAGGCCTGTATCGCTTACGATAAATGTAACCATAGCGTATTCCCCTTGCCCCTGCGGTTCCCACTTGATTGTAAGGGAAACAGTTCCTTTTTCTGTGTATTTTATCGCGTTGGATAAAAGATTGTTAAGGATTTGCTTAATCCGCACATCATCGCCGTAAAGCTCTTTGGGGAAAGATTTTTCGACATCCAAGTTAAACGCAATTTCTTTTTTCCCAATTCGCACCACGTTCATATTGGACGTGTCGTTTATAAGAGCGGCCGTGTCGTAATTGCAAAGGGTAAGGCTGTAACTGCCGGCCTCCACCTTGGAAATATCCAAAATGTTGTTAATGATGGAAAGAAGACTACTGCCCGACGTATGTATTTTTTCCAAGTTTGCATAAGTTTCATGGTTTTGCTTGTTTTTAAGTTCGATTTCGGCAAGCCCGATAATGGCGTTAAGCGGAGTGCGTATCTCGTGGCTCATAGCCGCAAGGAAAGTGCTCTTTGCCCGGGAAGCGGCTTCGGCCTCGGCCTTTGCTTTGACAAGCGGGTTTATGTCGTCTGCGAAAATAAGCTTTCCCTTAACATTGCCGCCAAAGTCCAAAACTTTTATGTTGTAATAACGGACTTGCCCCAGCCAAAAAATTCCCTGCGTTATGTAATGCGAACCTTCTTCGGATAAAAGCTCGTAAACGGCCAATTTTGTTTCCATTTCCGGCAGCAAGTCGAACAGCGATCTGCCCTTTACCATTTTGCTTGAGCTAAGGTTGATGTCTTTTAAGAAAGACCGGCTGACATACTGCACGCGGTTCATTTCGTCCAAGACAAACATAAAATTGGGAACGATTTCCAGCATTCCTATAAAATAGTTTTCCGCCATGTTTGCCTGCCGCCTTTTGTTGGAGGCAAACGAAACTTGCAGATAAATGATTATCGAGGTTGTCAAGTTTATGTACGAAAGAACCATGTATTCGATAAAATAAATTTCGGCCATAGAATAACCCGCATAAAGGTCAAAGTAAAATATGGCCAAAGTAACGGCATTCGCAAAGAAAAGATAGAACAATATGGATTTTGGATTCAAGTATAAGGCCGCAAGGCAATGGATTATAATTATTGTTATAAAAAAGTAGTCCGCCTCCATGTTCGAATACAACAGAACATAGAACAGATAAATAATCATGGGGATAAAAAAACTTTCGGGTAAAAACTTCCGAAACCTGCGAACAAGGGCTACCAGCAGCATTAGCCCCCCCGCCAACAGAACGCTGGGCAAAACCAAGTACATTTTGTCATTTGAATGCAAAAGAACCAGTTGCACTGTCGCGTAAGCGGCTATGAAAAGTTGTGCGAGAATAAAAATCAGCCTGCTGCGTTTTTCTTTGGATTCGTCTATCATCAGGAAACATCCTTGCGCCGTCTGCCGGCAAATGACGCCTGTTCAGAATTTACGAAGAGCAGCGCGTCGGGAAGGGCTTTTATAGCGACTTGGTTTTCGTAAAAAAATTCGCTGTCCAAGGACACTTTGATATTTTCCTCCGATCGAACGCTTATTTCCAGCCCGCTTTTCACAGTAACTCCGGGGGGGAAGCTACAAAAGGCGTTGCCGTTGAAAAAGGCGGAAAACATTTTTAAATTTTGAAGCACCCCCGCGCTATGCACAAGAACCACCTTAAGCGGCACCCCGCTATCAGCCGCCGCACCAGCCGGATGCGCCGCACCAGCCGGATGCGCCGCACCCGCCGCACCCTCGCCGCCGGCATTTAACACGACAATGCTCTGGTACACATCGCTGTAACTAGCGCCGTCAATAATCACCTTGTAATTTTTGGCCGCAATATTTTTATTCGCATAAGCCAAAATCCACCCGATAAAATAAAACAGTTTGTTCAAGTGCCTGCCGGCAAAAAATCTTAGCACCCTGCTTTTTTCCAGCCTGCTTAAAAAACCGTGCACAAAGTCGGCGGCCTCCGCGCCCGCGCCGATTATGCAATTTTTAATCGCAAAATTGCCGTTGCATTGAATAATGCCGATTGGGGTTACCGGCGCGTCAAGCTGGCTTTTTATCTTGAAAAAATCGGAAAAATAGCTTACCGCCGCCAGCTCCGTATTTTTAAGGCCGGCAACGCCGTTCAGACAGTCAAACAGAATTTCTTGGCCGCCTACTGCGTAAACGCGAAAGGCGACGCCGGCTTCAAGCTCCTTGGCAAAGTTGCGTATATACCCGATGGCGTTTCGCGGGTATTTTGAAACCTGCACTTGGCAGTTTTCCGCCCCGGCTATTTGAAAGTATTCAGCAATCTGAGCTTGCAAACCTACCCACTCCCTTTTTGAAAAAAAGGATTGAGGACTGAGTATAAAAAGATGTTTTTTTGCGCCGCCCATTTCCATATTGTGCCCTAAATCAAAATCTTGCATGGGTAGTCCTAGCCCGCAAACTTTTCGCGTAAAACCCGCGAAAAAACCCGGCAGCCCCAAAGAGAATGGGGGGG
>WRKI01000160.1 GCA_009778155.1 Spirochaetota bacterium | reverse complement strand
CCCCCCCCCCCCCCCCATTTTTCTAGTACGATACAAAAACCCCACAACAAAACAACGTTCTAGGAAAATATGCGCAAGGAGAAAACCATGCGAGTAAAACTGAAGTCGTTTTTGATGCGTATAATTTTTACGATTTTTCTTTGCGCTGTATTTTCGGCTAACATATTCGGGCAAGAACAGGAAACCCAGCCAATAGTTCTGATACCTTTCGGCTACGACTTCATTCGCCTTGGAAGCCAAAGCATACACAACCCCGCCATAGGAGTCGGGTTTCTGTTAGGCGATATGGACGCGCCTTTTACCGAAGTGGAAGGGCGCATTCTTGCGCTGGCACTTTGGCGGCCTTTGTTTTTTTCCCAAAGGCCTCACGCCGGCGTTCCAACTGCCCTTCATAATGTCGAAGCGTTAGTTGACTGGCGCATAGAGCGGCATCAGTTGTTGCTCATTCTCAATTCAACCGCCGACAGACCCTTAGCCGGGGGACTTAGCACATTTCAAGCCGGTGCAGGCTGGGGCTACGAAGTAATCCGGCAACGGCACATCTCTTTGATTTTAGGGGCTGCGCTGGCTGTAGGCGAATTTGATGTAGGGGATGCAACTTTGCCGGTGTTGCCAGTGCCTCTCATTCGTTTTGCAGTTGACACGCAATGGTTCAACGCAAGCTTTGATTTTCTTACCGGCCCCAATCTGGATTTTACAATCGCTCCCGAAAAAAGAATCCGTTTTACCGCCGATATGCGTATGGATCACTACCGAAGCATAATCGACGTTATCTGCGAATTCACTCTTTGGTATCGCCTTTTCCCCTCGGAACACCGCTTGGGAGATTTTGCTGGAATCGGGATCGGTTTTAAAAATGATGCCGAAGATTTTGCTATAACAGGAAACCAAACAATCGAAAACCGAGCGAGCGTTTTTGAAATACAGCGGGCTTCGCTTTTTGCAGTAATCGATCTGTCTTTACTCAGATTAGAAGGCGGCTGGATTTTTAACAGCCGCTACACTTTCAACGGGCAAAACGCAGGAAGCCCCGGCAGAGGATTTTATCTTTCTGTCCAAGGCATAATTCCCATAGGAAGATTCTAAGGCGATATATCAGCGAAAAGCCCAGCGAGAAGGCCTCGGCCACTTTACCAACCGCCCTTTTCGTGCTATAATATTCACAATAAATTAAAGGAGGTACTTATGAGTACAACAACCTTAAAACAATGGGGAAACGGTATGGGCGTTATAATCCCCCAAGAAATCATTGAAAAAAGCCGCATTCAAGAGAACGACATATTGGAACTTGCGGCTGTGGACGGCGTTATTACCTTGCAGAAAAACGGCGGGAATAAGACCAAATCCACTGCACAGCCAAGTTTTTCGGCAGTAAGCATAGACACAGTCGGATTCAAGTTTGACAGGGAGAAAGCCAATGAAAGATAGAGCATTTTTGGTTTTACAGCGAGTGCAAAAAGGAGAAACTATGGCTTTGGGAAAAAAGCCAGCGAAGGGCGAAAAGCGGCTGCCCAGCGAGAAGGCCTCTTGACACAATTTGCAGGGAAGGGGTATAGTTGAAACAGGCGCTTTTGGGCGCATACAAAAAAAGGAGTGTAATATGCACGAAAAACTGACTGTCGAAAAAAACGTTTTGGAAAAAGCCGGCGATGATTTTGAATATTTGGGGATTATATTGGACAAGTACAATGCCCTTTGGAAGTCGGAACCCCAAAAGTTCGCCGAAAATTTTAACGACAACCAAATAACATTGTTTTTTTACGGAATCCTCTACAATGAAGTCCAAAATGGCGGTTTTTTACAGCTTATATTTAACGGATACGCCCCCTACATTTTTTCCAAGGAAATGGTCGGGGAATTAAAAAAATGGGGTTGCACCCAAACAGCAGAACTGATAGCCTCGATTACACCTGTGGCTTTGCAAGTTGCAAACGAGGCGGACAAAACAAGTTTGGAAAGCCTGTCAAACAGTTACGCAAAATACCCAGAGTTTGAAGATTACGATAATGCCTTTGGCGAAAATGACGGCGGGCTAAACGAAGTGAAAAAATATGTGTCGGCGAATTTATCCGACTTTATAACGGTAAAATGAAAACACGCCGGAAGGAGAAGTTATGAAATTGGGAAATTCTTTTAGCGGGGCGCTTAGGACTTTTGCGTATTTTATGTCCTCCGGGACGCACTACGATTTAGAAGGGGTGCCTTACTTGAGCGCTTACGGAAACGAGCCGAGCGCCATTGAACAGGCTTATGCGATTTACGCCAATGTGATAGAGCTTGATGAAAACGGCATCGTATTGAATGCGAAATATGCGGAAAGACGGGCGGCGCAATACATCCGTTCCTATTACGACACGGCATACAAAGTCGAGCCGCCCTTTGAAGACTGGGAAACCGAGCTTCACGACCCTCCCCCGCTAAAAGATTTGTCAAAATAACAAGCGGGTGGCCGCCATGTATGAAGGCTTGAAATAATTTCACACGGAGGCACGAAGACACAAAGGTTAAGAGGATTTATTGTAGCTCGGTGTCGGCGACATCGGTTAGGTATTTCTTGCCGTCAGCCGCTTTCATTTTCAGTTGGGTAGTATCACTAACCAACTGGCTCCCCTCATCCGTAAGCTTTTTCTTTAGCCACTTCCAGTAATTTCGGGCTTTCGTATAATCCGGCTGGTCGGTCAATATGCCGATAATATCCAAAATCGAAAACCACCATTTTTCGGCATCTTCATCCCAAACGGCTCTTACCTGCCGTTCTTCAAACAGTTTGATTGCGTTTTTTTGCTTGTTCACACTTTCTTGCTTTTTGCTCTTCATAATCTTTATAATAAACCTGCCTGCCCCTGTCGTCTAGTGGGTGTTATATGAAGAAAACAGATTTTTGCGAATAGCTAACCGCCTGCACAAACTGCCCCCAACGCGGCGACCTGGGCTTGCGCCTTGCAAGACTTTGAGATAGCATAGCTTAGAAGGAGATTTTCATGAAGAGAAACAAACTTCGGCTAACACTAGCCGCCGCAATCGCCGGCTTGGTTTTTTCTATCGCCGCTTGCACAAGCTCCACCCCCGGCGTGGCACAGGCCGGGGACACAATCGCTCCGCAGGCGGCCGCATGGAATGCGGGCGATGTGATTGTGTCGCCAGCAGGCATTGCCACCGCATGGATACCCGCCGGCACCTTCACAATGGGCAGCCCCGTTGACGAAATCGGCAGGTGGGACAACGAAGCACCTCAACGGCAGGTAACAATCAGCGAAGGTTTTTGGATGGGCGTATTTCCCGTAACGCAACAACAGTGGCTGGCCGTCATGGGAAGCAACCCCAGCCATTTCCACGCGAACCCCGCCGCCGGGGAAACGCAAGGGCGGCGGCCGGTCGAAAATGTAAGCTGGCATGACGCAATTTTGTTTGCCAACCGCTTGAGCCTTCTGGAAGGCCTTAACCCGGCATACAGCATAAACGACAGTGCCAACCCCAACGACTGGGGCGTGGAAATTATCGCAGGCTCCAACGGCTGGCGCTTGCCGACCGAAGCCCAGTGGGAGTTTGCCGCGCGTGCGGGAACGGCAACCGCCTTCAGCAACGGAACGAGCGACTGGCAAAACGAAGCCGAGCTTGATTTTATCGGCTGGTTTGATTTCAACTCCGGGGGCATAACGCGGGAAGTCGGTTTGAAACAGCCCAACCCCTGGGGCTTATACGACATTCACGGAAATGTATGGGAGTGGGTGTGGGACTGGTTCGAGGATTACCCGGCAGACGCATCTTCGGGGGCTTTCCGTGCGCTTCGCGGCGGCTGCTCGTTCTTTTTGGCGCGGAACGCTAGGTCGGCCGGCCGCAACGGTGTCAATCCGTTCCACCGGGGCAGCAACATGGGCTTGCGCCTTGTACGGCCTTGAGATAAGATAACTTAATAAGGAGGATTTTGATGAAGAGAAACAAACTTCGGCTAACACTAGTCGCCGCAATTGCAGGGCTGGCACTCGCCGCCTGCACAAGCCCCACCCCCGGCGTGGCACAGGCCGGGGACACAGCCGCTCCGCAGGCGGCCGCATGGAATGCGGGCGATGTGATTGTGTCGCCAGCAGGCATTGCCACCGCGTGGATACCCGCCGGGACATTCACAATGGGCAGCCCCGACACGGAAACCGGCAGGTTTTCCACCGAAAGCCCCCAACGGCAGGTAACAATCAGCCGGGGCTTTTGGATGGGCGTGTATCCCGTAACGCAAGAAGAATGGATGCGGGTAATGGGCAGCAACCCTGTGGATAGCGACAGCGAGCATTACGGCTCCCAAAGGCCGGTTGTGGATGTAAGCTGGTATGAGGCCATTGTGTTCGCCAGCCGCTTGAGCATTATGGAAGGCCTCAGCCCGGCGTACAGCATAGACGGCAGCACCAACCCCGATGACTGGGGCGATGCGCCTTCTTGGGATGGCTGGGGCGATGCGCCTTATTGGGAGGATTCTGAAACATGGAATGCCGTGGAAATCATCGAAGGCTCAAACGGCTGGCGGCTGCCGACCGAAGCCCAGTGGGAACACGCCGCCCGTGCAGGAACGACAACCGCCTTCAGCAACGGAGCGCAAGACTGGCAAGATTGGAATTCGATTGAGGCCATAGGATGGTTCAACAGAGCATGGGTGCCCGGCCTCGAAATCGAAAGAAGAACGCACGATGTCGGCACGAAAGAGGCGAACCCTTGGGGCTTGCACGACATTCACGGCAACGTGTTCGAGTGGGTCTGGGACTGGTGGGGAACGTATCCGCCCCACGCGCAAAGCGATCCGTCAGGCGAATTTTCGGGGGAGATTTTTCGCGTAAGGCGCGGCGGAAGCTGGGGGATGTCGGCGAACTTCGCCCGCTCGGCGAGCCGTTTCGCGAGCACCCCCTACGGCCGCAGCATCGACATTGGCTTTCGCCTTGCACGGCCTTAGCCGGCGGGCAAACCCCGCAAGCGAAAATTTGCAAAAAAAAACGCAGAAAGTCTTTGACAAATTTTGAGCGGAATGCTACTATATAATAGTAGAAACCGCTTGGCTGTAGTGCCGGCGGCAAAACTTGAAAAAGGGGGGAAAGATGATGCGCAACGCTCAAAAAATGTCTGAAAAATCAATCGGCTGTAATAGACTTGTTCTCGAACAAGTCCCATGTCCCCCTCGGTCGGGATCCGTCATGTGAGTTTTCATGTTTGTTGATGCACAGGTTGCAACCTGGGTGGATCGTATCTCTAAAATTGACAAAAGTAAAATTGAGGAAGGAATCTAATGAAAGCGTTGAAGGGGTCTTTGTCCGTAAAAATTTTAAGCCTTTGCATCAGCTTAGTTTTATTTGCAGTTCTTGCAGTTACCTTGATCTATATGTTCAACATGAACGTTGTTCAAAGAAACGACTTGGAATCAAGGGCGCGTGTTACAATGCAATTCGTCAATGCGGATTTGCGCAGCATATTGTTAGGATATACCGGCGTTGTCGAAACTGCCGCCGCCGCAATGAACCATTTTATACTCATCGCCGAGAATCATCAGATAGAAGATGCGCTTAGGGATATGGTTGCGGCGAATCAAACCATTGCAGCCTTGTACTTTGCAAGCACTGTTCAACTTTGGGATCCGGGCGGTCTGTTTTTATTCTCCGGGGACTGGGTGCCGCCCAGCGACTGGGATATGCTCAGTCGCCCCTGGCATCAAGCTGCTATGGCAAACCCTCACGATGTCGTTATAACAGATGCTTATATAGACGCGGCTACTGGCAGTGTTATTATGACAATTGCAAAAACTGCAAGAAATGCAGACGGAAGCGTTTCCGGGATCATGGCGGGAGATATATTTCTTACATACATTACGGAAATTGTTCTTGGCACAAGCGTCTCCGACGACGGTACTACGGTGCTTATAGACAACAACGGGCATTTTCTTGTGCATCCCAATCCCGCATACATTTTGTCGGACAGAAATATTTTTGCAGAAGTACCGGAGTTGACCCCCAATATTTTGAATAACAGGCAGACAAACGTCATGTTTTACGGCAACAGATACATTGTGTCAACACCGCTTACCGGCACAGACTGGACAATAGTAACTACAGGCTCGCTTGACGAACTGCGAAATACTTTCCTTCAGGTTTTGCGTTTTATAATCGTATCTGGAATCTTCATTGTCATGCTTGCTTCCATTGCGGCAATTATATTCAGCCGCATTTTAAGGGAATCGATCAGGGGGCTTTTCGGCGTGCTTAGGGCTTTTGCAGCCGGCGATTTTACACAAAAAATCGAAGCAAAGGGCAGCGATGAAATTTCGCAAATGACCCAGCTTTTAAGCACCTCCCAGGAAAGCATCAAAAAACTGATCCTCAACATCAAAAAAGAAGCCGAATCGCTTTCCGGAATCGGCGGCGAGCTTGCAAGCGACATGAACAAAACATCGTCATCGATAGGCGAAATAAACTCGAACACACAACAGATCAAAGAGCGGATTCTCAACCAAAGTTCCAGCGTAACGCAAACGCACGCCACAATGGAACAGGTTGTAGGCAGGATCGACAAGCTTAACCGCTATGTTGAACAGCAGGGCGAAAACATTTTAAAGGCATCGCAAGCTATCGACGAAATGGTCGGCAACATAAATTCCGTAACGGAAACGCTGATAAAAAATGCGACAAATGTCGAAGGTTTGCAAGAAGCCGCCGAAGCGGGGCGCACGGGTTTGAGTGCCGTAATGGTTGACATTCAAGAGATCGCCCGCGAGTCCGA
>WRKI01000159.1 GCA_009778155.1 Spirochaetota bacterium | reverse complement strand
CAGAGGTTCGATGCGCCGCGAACCTTTGGTTCGATGTGCCTCCGTGTGATAAAAATGGGAGTAAATTCCGAAGCTCGAGCATTCATGCGTTTGTCGTTTGCGGCTCCCTTATTTTTTCAGAAGGGGGAGCAGTTGATCCCAGCCCATTTTTTCCGCAAAATCAAGCGCGGTGTGGCCTGAGTTTGTTTTTGCGCCAATGTCCGCGCCCTTTTCCAGCAGTATTTCTACCACAGGCCTGTTGCCGGCGATAGCCTCCCTGTGCAGCATCGTGTAGCCGGATTCATCTTTTTGCGCCACCTCGCCAGGGTGCTGGCCAAGAAACTCCAAGAGCTTTTCCTTCATGTTTACGCTCATGGGATGATCGATTAAGTTTTCCGGATGATCCTCTTGTTCATAAGCCACGAGTATTTTGTCCGGCTCTCCAAAGTCCAAGCCCCAGGCATCGTCGTGCTGTTTTCTTTCCTTTGCATTCATCTGCGAGCGCATAACTTGGATTGTAAAGCCGCCGTAACATTTGCCGTTTATGGCAAACATCCAGTCGTTGATTTCGTCAAGCTGGATTTCGACAAAATCCCCCGGTTTTATGTTTGTTAAAGTGCCGGGGTTGTTAATCAAAAAGCCGCTGATGTTTATCCCGTCAAAGTCAATGTCGCTTATCCACATATACTCGACATTGGGCGGCCCGGCAGGGACATCCTGATAAAAAGCCGTTTTTACGCAAGCCAGGTTAAGCCCTGGGACAACCCGCCGGCGCTCCCACCACAGTTCCCGCCAAAAATACTTAAAAGTGCTCTGCGCATTTTTGACAGCCTCGATCATTTCCGGCGAATCGCCATCGGTATAAACGATGTCGTTTCGTTCCGTATCGTTGCCGCCGGCATCATCCGTTTTCCCGCCAAATAAATTTTTCAAAAACCCCATTTTTGTTACCTCCTAAAACAAGTCAATTATCATAATGATTGCGCCGAAAATCAGCATTATTCCGAAACAAATTCCAAGTATGCGGCCTGCGGCGCGCGCCTTTTTGTTTTTCTGCCACTTAAACCAAAAACCGCCGTGCCGGCGTTCCCAAAAATTTAGTTTGTCCTTCCAAAAAACAACAAGTATCCAAATACCAAAAGCAAGCCCGCCTACCGGCATAAGCCAATCCCTCATCTTTCGCTCCTTACTTTGTGCATCCGTGTCTTTGCGTGAGCCTCTCTTTTCATATCTTACCGTTTTTGCCGGCCGCTTTCCAGTAGCATTTCCGCGATCCTTGCCTTCAGCGCGTCCAGCCCTATGCCCTTCGTAACGGAAATACGCAAGGCATCGCGGAAAAGCTCCTCGGCAGGCTCGCCAGCCGGCGCGTCCTCCGGCACGTCATCCGGCGCATCCTCGTCCGGCGGAGCGGCGGGCAGGCGGTCGATTTTGTTCAGAACGATGACCGCCGGGACCTCCCCCGCGCCAAGCTCGCCAAGAACCGCGATCGTCGTTTTGCACAAGGCCGCCGCCTGCGGGTCGGAAGCATCGACAACGTGAATAAGAAGATCGGCAAGGGAGGCCTCCTCCAAAGTCGAGCGAAAGGCGTTGATAAGCGAGTGCGGCAAATTGCGGATAAACCCAACAGTGTCCGTCAAAAGAGCCGTCATTCCGGGGGCAGGCTGGAACTGGCGAGTCGCCGGGTCAAGAGTCGCAAACAGCTTGTCCTCGACAAGAACCTTCGAGCCAGTCAGCGCGTTCAAAAGACTCGACTTGCCCGCATTCGTGTAGCCCACAATCGCGCAAACCGGCACCCCCGTCTGCGCCCGCCGCTTCCTCTGCACCTGCCGATTCTTCACCACCTGCTTCAACTCTTTTTTAAGCGCGTCAATGCGCTTTTCAATCTGCCGGCGGTCGGTCTCCAGCAAAGTTTCGCCCGACCCCTTCGTCCCGTAGCGGCCGCCGCGCTGCCGGGAAAGATCGATGTACTTGTGCGTAAGCCGGGGCAGGGAGTACGAAAGCTCGGCCAGCTTGACCTGAAGCGCCGCCTCCTTCGTGCTGGCACGCTCGGCAAAAATGCGAATAATCAACTCCTGACGGTCGATAACCGGCAGCCCCGACAACGCCTCCCAGTTGCGCTGCTGGGAAGGACTGGGGTTCCAGTCAAAAACCATGCAATCCGCCTCGACAGCCTTGGCCATCTCCGCCAATTCCTCGGCCTTACCGCTGCCGATGCCGAACTTCGCCTTGCGCTCCCGGACACTGATAATCTCGTGCCCCGCAATCTGCGCCCCCAGACTTTCCACCAGCCCCCTAAGCTCGCGCCCCGAATCGTCATCGCCGCCCAGAATGTTGACCAAAAAGGCCTTTTTCGTTTTTTCCTCTGTTTCGTAGTACCTTTTCATAACCGCT
This sequence comes from Spirochaetota bacterium, assembly GCA_009778155.1. Taxonomy (GTDB): domain Bacteria; phylum Spirochaetota; class Spirochaetia; order Treponematales; family Breznakiellaceae; genus WQXQ01. The sequence goes on along the minus strand of WRKI01000159.1, from coordinate 4,334 downwards.
TCAAATTAGTAAACTGTATGGGGAGCTGGCCGGCATTACGCCGCCCTGCGCCCCGCGAACCGCCTGCCGGCCGGCACGATTGCCAGCCTCAAGGCCGCTAACGGCATTTTGCCCGAAGCGGGCTTTTAGCCGGAAAAAAAGAACATGGATGTTGTAAGTGAGTTTGCCGCAAAAGTCAGCGTTAAGTTTTTTAATCTCCATAGCCCCTTTTATTGTCGTGGCAATCCTTGCGTACACAGGCCTGTTCAGCTTTGTCGAAAACCGCTTTTACAACCCGTCCGTCGCGGCCGCCCTTTCCAGAGAGGCGGCAAAAGACCGGGAAGTTATCCAAGACTACTTATTTTACTTGCAAGACGCGTTTTTTTCTACCCTGTCCAGCCCGGCCTTTGCCGCCAGCTTTAACGGGGGCGGAAGCGGCAGGGGGGGAGAGATTGAACGAGAGCGGATTTTCAAAGAGTTGCAAAGGGAGATGAACGGCCTTCAATCCTTGCGCTTTGTAGATGCCGAAGGCCACACGCTGTGTTTTTCCGGGCAGGAAGATGCGGCATTTGAAGGGTTTGTTCTGCCCGCCGGCAGCCCCCCCAAAATTACCGTAGACCGCGAGCGCGGCCTTTTAACCTTTTCCTTCCATTTATACGAGTCGCCGGCCTACGATACGGAGGTTTGTGGGAACCCCCAGGCGCGCTTCGGCAGCGCCCTGTTTTCGCTTTCGGTTCTGGCCATGACCGAGCGGCTTGTCAAGGCAGGCCGGCTAAGGGTCGGCGAAGACATAGCCCTTACAAGCGAGCCTGCCGGCATCGTAAGCGGCAGCCCGGCGCATTACAGGGCGGCGATTCTAGACAGCGTTTCTTCTATATGGAGCGACAATTTTACAGGCATCGCCACCTTTGACTTTGCGCCGGCCCTGAACCGGAGCTTTACGCTGGCAAGCACAAGGACAAGCCAGGGGATACTTTACGGGCGGGTAGTAGACAGCGAAGCGTTCGCCTTCCCCCCGGCCTTAAAGCCCATCCTTTTGGCCGCCGTGTTTTTTACAATCTATGTGATCGTGTTTTTGCTCTTCAACCTAAAGCGCGACCCGCAAGTTCTGGTGGCCGCCCGGCTAAAAAGCATACGCAAAACGCTTATTGAACATTATTACGAAAATGAAACCGGCGAAGACAGGGCGAACTGGCTAAGGGAAGCCCGCGCCGCCGGCGATGAAATTAAGGCCGAGATAAAACGCGGCGTTAAAAAGCGCGATTTTGACGAGACGGTAGACAAGGCCTGGGATAAAATGCTGTCGGAACTTGAGGGAGCCGGCAAGCCCGAACAAAGCGGCACGGAAGAAAAGCCGAAAGCTGGGGAGGGGGGGGGAAGCTCCGCCTTAGCCGGCGGCAGGCAGGACGAAGGTTACGCCGCGCCGCCGGCCGCGCCGCTGGCAAGGGGGCTTCTTGCGCGTTGCATGGAAAGCCGCAAGGCGATACGGGGGCGCGACGGCCTTCACTTTGTCAACTCCATGCTGCTGCAGGCGGACAGTGCGCCGGCCAACGCAGCCGGCGACGTGTCTGGCGACGAGGCCGAAATTAAACTGAACAAGGATTTCAAAATACTTGTAGAATCAGTGATAAGAAAGATCGATTATTCCATTGACGCTGTGGAAAAAAATCAGCGCGAATCGGCAAGCCCGCCTTAAAGGGCAAGGAGAAAAATATGCATTGCATTAAAAAAATTACGGAAAACCTTTTGTGGGTGGGCGCGAATGATCGCCGCCTGTCATTATTCGAAGGTGTTTACTCAGTCCCCGGGGGGGTGTCTTACAACTCCTACCTTTTGCTTGACGGAAAAACTGTCCTGTTTGACACGGTGGACAAAGCCGTGCAGGGGCGTTTTTTGGAAAACCTAAAGGAGGGCCTTGCCGGCCGTCCGCTGGATTACTTGATACTGCAGCACTTGGAACCGGATCACAGCGCCGCGCTGGAGGCGATTCTGGAGCGTTACCCCGGCGTAACGCTGGTTTTGAACGAAAAGTCGGCGCAGTTTGTCGGGCAGTTTTTCGAGCTTGCCCCTTCCGTAAAAATCATGACAGTAAACGAAGGGGAAAGCCTTAACACGGGGGCGCACACACTGCAGTTTTACATGGCCCCGATGGTTCACTGGCCGGAGGTCATGGTAACCTACGATGCCACCACAAAAACGCTTTTTTCGGCAGACGCATTCGGCAGTTTTGGCGCGCTTAACGGGGCGCTGTTCGCCGACGAGGTAAACTTTGGCCGGGACTACTTGGACGAGACAAGGCGGTATTACGCGAACATTGTTGGCAAGTACGGGGCGCAAACCCAGGCACTGCTAAGCAAGGCGGCCGGCCTTGAAATTAAAACAATCTGCCCCCTGCACGGCTTTGTGTGGCGGAAAAACCTTCACGAGATTGTCGAGCCGCACGCGCTGTGGAGTGCCTACGAGCCGGAAGAAAAGGGCGTGATGATCGCCTACGCCTCCGTTTACGGAAACACGGAAAACGCCGCCGAAATTCTCGCCTGCCGCCTGCGCGACCGTGGCGTTAAAACCGTCATGTTCGACGTGTCGGTAACGCCGGCCTCGGAAATTGTGGCGGAGGCCTTCAAATGGAGCCATTTGGTTTTTGCTTCCACCACTTACAATGCCGGTATTTTCGTAAACATGGAAGCGTTAATTTACGATCTTGTTGCGCATAACATACAGAACCGCAGTGTCGCGCTTATCGAAAACGGATCGTGGGCATCGACCAGCGGCTCTCTTATGCGCAAAAAGCTGGAACAGTGCCAAAATATGCGTTTTTTCGACACCTTAAGCATAAAATCCAGCGTAAAACAGGAAAAACTTGCAGAGATTAACGCCCTTGCCGGGGCCATAGCCGCAGACTTTCCGGCCAAGGCCGCCCCGCCGGCAAAGTTCCCGCAAGGCGCAGACCCGACCAGCCTGTTCAAAATTCCCTACGGGCTTTATGTTTTGACGGCAAAGGACGGCGGCAAGGACAACGGCTGCATTGTGAACACTGTGGCGCAGGTTACGGACAAGCCGCTTCGCATAAGCGTTACGGTGAACAAGGCGAACTACACCCACGACATGATTGCCAAAACCGGCGAGCTTGCCGTGTCGGTGCTTTCGCAGGAAACGCCTTTCAGCGTTTTCAAGAACTTCGGTTTCTGCTCTGGCAAGGACAGCGACAAGTTTGCCGGCGCCGGCTGTGCGCTTGATCGCACGGCAAATGGGCTTTACGGTCTTTTGGATTATACCAACGCGATAATTGCCGGCAAGGTAATTTCGCAAACCGATTGCGGCACTCACACAATTTTTATTGCCGATGTTATGCAGGCGCAAATTCTTAGCGGCGAGCCTAGCCTGACATACGACTACTATTTCAAAAATGTAAAACCCAAGCCGCCGGCGGCCGGCAAGGCAAAAAAGGCCGGCTTCATTTGCAAGATTTGCAACTATGTGTACGAAGGCGAAACCCTGCCGGCGGATTATGTCTGCCCCCTGTGCAAGCACGGCGCGGACGACTTTGTAAAGATGTAGCGTAACGCCCCGCCCGCCGGATTGCCGGCGGGCAAACATCGTGTGAACACAAGGAGGAAAAATGCAGGACGAACTTTTACGGTTGCAAAAAGAGATTTACGATTGTGAGACGGCCGATTTCGAGGGCGAAAAACAGGAATACTTGGCAGGCCATTCTGCCGCCCTGTATTTTTTCCCTGCCGGCGGGCTTTTCGACATTTCCTTTTACGGGGTGGGCTACGATCAAAACCCAGATGTAAAAGCCAAAGACCAAGGTTACGATTACAACTTTCCCTTTTGCGCCCTTTTGGATTTGCTGTGCGAGCCGGCAAACGCCGAAAAGCTTGTCTCGCTAAGGTTTGACGGGGCGGACGAGGGGGCCAACGGAATAAACGGCTGGGACTTTACCCGGCTGGTTGAATCCGGCGTAAGTTTCCCCAACCTGAAAAGCTTCGAGGTTAAGCTTACCGAAGCCGGCGATCACAATATGTCGATAATCGACTCCGGGGGGAGCATGGCCGAAGACGGCATGGTCGCAAAGTTGCTCGAAAAAATGCCCGCGCTGGAAACATTGGCGGTTCCTTCAGCCCCGGACGAATCCTTTTTTGCCATTGGGAAGCACCCCTTGGTAAAACTGACGGTGCAGGCGGGCGACAACCCCCAGGATTTTATAGAAAACCTTGCCGGGGCCGACAACTTTTTCCAGCTCCGCGCCTTTGACTTTGCCGACTTGCCCGACATTGTTACAATGGGCGATCCGGCTCTGCTTGTCCCATTTGAAGCCTACGAAAAGCTTTTCGGCTCCAAGGTTTTGCGCT
>WRKI01000158.1 GCA_009778155.1 Spirochaetota bacterium | reverse complement strand
GCAGATATGGGCGATGATTTTTACGCCGTCCGCCGCCGGGGCCGTCGCGTCCCCTTTCAGGTAAACCACCCCGCCCCCTCCGTTTCGCTCGCTCATATTCCCCCCGCTTCATGATTGCAAAGATAACTATCATGTCGGTTATTTTAAGCAAAACTTTAGCGACAAGGATGTTGATAGCCCGGCGATAAAATGATATAATAAGAGAGTTGCAAAACGAAGCGGGCTTAGAAAGCGCCCGTTTCACACTGAAGCAAAAACGGAGAGGTTCAAAATGAAAAAAGAAACACAATGCCTTCACGCAGTGCGGGACAAAACGCATACCACAGGGGCCGTGTGCAACCCCGTATACCTGTCGGCCACATTCGCGCGCCCGGCGGTGGGGGAGAGCACCGGCTACGATTACGCGCGCCTGCAAAACCCCACGCGGGAACACGTTGAAAAACTTATCGCCGCGCTGGAAGGCGGCACCGACTGCCTTGCCTTTTCCAGCGGAATGTCGGCAATCGCTACAATGATGGAACTCTTTTCCCCGGGCGATGAAATTGTCGCCTCGGACGACTTGTACGGCGGCAGCGTCCGTTTTTTCGATGTCGTGTCAAGAAAGAACGGAATGATTGTAAGCTATGCCGACACTTCCGACCTGCCGGCGCTAAAAGCCTGTTTGACCGATAAAACACGGGCGATTTTCATCGAAACGCCGACAAACCCGATGATGAAGGTATGCGACATAGCCGCTGTAAAAGAGCTTATCGGGGATCGCAACATTCTTCTAATAGTTGACAACACTTTTTTAACACCGTACTTTTGCCGCCCGATAGAACTTGGCGCGGACATTGTAACGCACAGCGGCACAAAGTATTTGGCCGGACACAACGATACGATGGCCGGCTTTTTAATTACAGCTAACGTCGATTTGGGCGAAAAACTCAAGTTTCTTCATAAAACAATCGGCTCCATGCTTTCTCCATTTGACTCGTACATGGTAACACGCGGCGTGAAGACGCTCGCTATACGCATGGAAAAATCACAGCAAAACGCCGTAAAAATCGCCGCATGGCTTAAAGCGCATCCTAAAGTGAGAAAGGTTTACTACACGGGACTTGCCGAGCATCCTGAATTAGAAATCTCGAAAAAACAGGCATCAGGCTTTGGAGCTATGATTTCCTTTTCGGTAGACAGCGCGCAGACAGCGCATAACGCTTTAAGCCGGGTGAAGGTGATCATGTTCGCGGAAAGCCTTGGCGGGGTGGAAACGCTTATGACATATCCCGTAACGCAGACCCACTCCTACATACCCGAAGCCGAGCGTCTTGCCAGGGGGATAGATGACACACTTTTGCGACTTTCCGTAGGAATCGAAAGCGCAGAAGATTTAATCGAAGATTTGGAAGCGGCGCTTGCATGAAGTTTGATTTTGACCGGGTAACAGAGCGGCGGGGCACGGACTCCATAAAGTACGACTTTGCAAAAGAACGCGGCAAGCCGGAAGGCCTTTTGCCCATGTGGATAGCCGACATGGATTTCCCCGCCCCGCCTTTAGTGTTAGCCGACATTCAAAAAACAGTCTCGCACGGAATCTTCGGTTACACCGATGTAAAAGACGATTATTACGATGCACTGGCCGGCTGGTTCCAAGGCCGCCTCGGTTATCGCATAACGCGGGAGGAAGTCGTAAAAACGCCGGGCGTGGTTTTCGCCCTTGCCTGCGCGATACGCGCATACACAAAGCCAGGCGATGCCGTTATGGTGCAAACGCCTGTGTATTACCCCTTTTACAACGTCATCCGCGATAACGGCAGGGAGCTTGTAAAAAACCCGCTTGCCTGCCGGGACGGCAGGTACTCCGTTGACTTTGAAGACTTCGAGCGCAAGGTGTCAGAGCGTGAGGTGAAACTTTTCATACTGTGCAGCCCGCACAATCCTGTGGGGCGCGTGTGGAGCCGGGAAGAGCTTGAAGCGATGAACGCGATATGCGAAAACCACGGCGTTATTGTGGTGTCGGATGAAATCCACTGCGATTTGGTTTGGCCGGGGCACAGCCACACGGTTTTTGGCGGCATAAACGAAAACGCCGTTATCTGCACCGCGCCCAGCAAAACCTTTAACCTTGCCGGGCTGCAAGCGTCTAACATTTTTGTAAAAAACGCCGAGCTTCGCCGTCTGTTGGAGCTTGAGATAAGCCGCAGCGGGTACAGCCAGTTGAACACTATCGCCCTTGCCGCCTGCAAAAGCGCCTACCGGCACGGGGGGGCGTGGCTGGATGCGCTAAAGGCCTACCTTGCAAAAAACATCGATTTTGTCCGCAGTTTTTTGCCGGAAAAAATGCCCCAAGTGAAACTTGTGGAGCCGGAAGGGACGTACCTTCTTTGGCTGGACTTTCGGGAGCTAGGCCTTTCGCCTAACGCCCTTGACAGCCTTATTGCCGAAAAAGCCGGGCTGTGGCTTAGCGCCGGGACGACATTCGGGGATGAAGGGGCGGGTTTCCAGCGGGTCAACATTGCTTGCCCGAAAGCGATGCTGGATGCGGCCTTCGCGCGTCTGGCAAAGGCCGTCTGCGGCTAGTTAGGCCTGGGCATTCTGTTTTACAAACTGAAGAAAGTCCTGCGCCTGTTTTTCCAAAAGCGGCGCACCGGTAGAAAGAGCCAAGCGTCCGCTTGCATCCGTCTGCTGCATGGCGTTGGGGATTGTAAGGCGCGGCTTGTTCATAACCTTCATGTTAAGGAAACTGAGCAGGGTTACAAGATGATCCTGCGCGAGGCCTGCGCCGGACATTCCCAGGGAAATGCCGCTTATGGCTGCCGGCTTGCCGTCAAGGACTTGAGGCTCGGTGTCGCTTACCGGCCTTGACAGCCAGTCGATAAGGTTTTTAAGCACGCCGGGGAAGTAATGGTTGTACTCTGGCGAGAAAAACCAAAGCCCTGCGGCGGTTTTTACAAGGGCGCGGATGCGTTTGACGGCCTGTGGCGCCGGGTATTCAATGTCTTGGTTGAACAAGGGGACATCGCTGTAATCCAAAAGCTCAAAGTCCGCCTGGCCTTTGAGAGCTTTGCCGGCCTCAATCGCCAACTGGCGGTTGAGGGAATCCTGCCTTAGCGAGCCTGTTATCGCTACAATTTTAAAGTTTTGCATAATGCGGATATTCTAGCACAAAACAGGCACGCTGGCAAGAGGCTGGATAGCCAGCGGAGGATAGCCGCCTAGGACTTTCAAGTCATAGGGGATACACGGCATTTTCAAATTCTTGTATGCGCCTTATGTTTTCTCTGTCTACCGTTGACAATAAAGCATATACACTTCTGCTATTTGGATCGTACCAGCCAAACTGTTGAAAATGCTCCGTAAGATCATTCGACTGGAAAATCATCCCGTGCCTTGCAAAAATAGTGTTTCTTAATATGCGCAATTCTTCTCTGTTGAGAACCGCCAGGGAATAATCTGGAAGCTCATAATCTAACAATGGCAACGAACCATAAAACACCACCCTTTTCCCCGCCAAGATCGTCATTTGAGGGAGATCAGACTTCATCTCCCAATAATTTATCAAGGCTCTGTTTTCTTCAGACAAAAATTGGAAATGTGTTGTGTCAATAGTTGAGGCTTGTGCTATATAGGTATCAAACCTATCGGCGTATATATGCCAGTTGTTTGGGTTGTTTAGGATATTCGCATACAATACTTCTATATCATCATGAGGCAAGCCATGCGGTCTCCAGGCCGATCTCCCTAAAACTGTAACTCTTATTGTGTCATCAAAGGCATGATGTTGTCCGGATGGCTGCGGGGAAGGAGAGGTGAGGCTGCCTGTAGCAACGTTTATAATTCCCCCTACAATGTCCCCCGTAACAAGTGCTACAGCAGCTTCCCCGGCAACGCTTCCTGCAAGCCCTCCTCCAGCGGCCGCTGCCGTGCCTCCTGCAAGGGCTCCTTTGCCCCCACCAACAACGGCACCGGCAATCATTCCCGCAGGGCCTCCTACAATACCGGTAATCGCCCCTTTAACAGCCCCCGCAACGCTGCCGCGAACAGCTCCCCAAAAAGTTCTGCTTGTGGCAGTCTCCTGAACGGCCGGAACATTGTGGCGTATGTCTATATCGTATGTTATCCATAATATATAAGCTTCGCCCGTGTTTTGCGAACGGAAACCGAACGGGGTTATGCCTACAATATTTGAAGTTCTGTACCGACCAGCAACTAATGAAACAGCCCGGTTTATGAAAACGTATTCCATGTTATCTATTATATTGTGATAATCTTCCACATGGCTTAGAAACTTTTCGAGCCAGATGTCTTCAAGGCTGAAAAGGTACTCTGCCGTTCCAAGTCCTATTTTGTCGTAATTGACGGCAATAAAGTCATCGATGGCATCGAGTACATTATCTGATATTCTTATTCTAGCCTCTAAGTCATCGGTAAGTGTTATTTCATTTTCAGAGTCTCTTATAAAAGACTGTAGGCGGGCTAATTCTTCGTACGCTACCATTCTGTCAAAAGCGGCTATTTGTGTTTCAAGTTTTGTGCGCCACCTGCTTTCAATTTCAAAAATATGTATTGCCGTTTCTCTGTCGATTTGCTCGTAATTAACAGCGGCAAAATCATTTATAGCATCAAGCACGTCAAAGTGTAGCCAAATTTTTGCTTCTATATCATTGGTGCGGGCTATCTCGCGTTCAGAATCACTTATGAAGGTTTCCAATCTGATTAATTCCTCAAAACCAAGGGCTAAATTTTCATTCTCGCTATTGCTGCAACTTGTAGAAACTAAGGCGAGTGCGGAAATAACGACTATAAAAGAAAAATTTCTTTTATAAAACAGTGCCTTATTCAGGAACGATTTTTTTAAGTTTGTCATGCTTGCTACTCCTTTGTCGGCGCATGATATTGGCTGCCATTTTAATATTGTTATAAAATGGCAGCAGTTCGGCTTTTGCCGGTTTTATGCATTGTACAACAGCTCGGTCTCAACCTTTAAGCTGTTTCTAACACACCTTCCATTACCACCACTCTTCAATTTCGTTTTCATTTTCATTCAACCAAAAACCGAAAAATCCGGTGTTCATATCCGACCCAGCGGTAGCGTTTCTCCAGCGACTATTGGCATCCCATTCACGACCCCTTCCATAGAAGATAGCATCGCCGCCACGCCCACCGCCAGCTCCAAATCCAGCAATGTTTCTAAGACCAACGCTTGATTCGTTACTGCCGTGGATAATTCCTCCTGTTTTGGTTAAAAGCCTCCCTTCGGGAATGAACACACCGCCGCCCATGACGTAGCTACTATTGCCTGATATTGTGCCGCCCAACATGGTAAAAGACCCGTATACACCACCGCCCCAGCCGTTGGCGGAATTTTCCGACACTGTTCCCCCTCGCATTTCAAAAGTACCGCCGTGTACCGCAACCCCGCCACCGTGCCCAGAGCCACTCCATGCGTCTGTATAGGTAGAAGCGTGATTGCGTGACACCATAGCATTCCCAGACATTATGAAAGTCTCACTCATTACAAGAACTCCGCCGCCAGCGCTCCATGCGGAATTTTCCGATACTCTGGCATTCCCTGCCATAGAGAAATATCCCCCGGTTACAAGTACTCCGCCGCCGGCGTTGTAGGGATGATTAAAAATGTCCGCCTCCCAATCTCGAGAATTGCCTGAAACAGTGGTATTTCCAACCAAAGAGAATGTTCCGCCACTTCCGACTACAACCACCCGTGCGTTATTTTCACGAAGTCCTTGCAGGGTAAGATTTCCGTCAACAACAACCGTTTGCCCACTTCCAATTCGCAATAAACTGCCGTTGCTGGAAGGGGAAATAGTGCCGTTTCCAGTTATGGTTACCGTTATGCCGGTAACAGTGCCGAAGGTATTCTCAACAGCAGGTGTAGGAATCACGGGGAAAGTTCCGGTTATGTTGATGATATGCTGCATATTATTGCCCCCGCCTCTGATTCCGTTTACCGCCGTTATCCAAGTGGAATTATTGTTTACATTCCACTGGGCTGGCTGTGAAAAACCTGATACCACCGCACTTGCCAATAGTGCCGCCAAAAACATTATTTTTTTCATTTGCCTTCCTCCTTAATGCAACAACCAAGGTTGCTACGGGTTAAATTTATTTTGTACCATTGCTGTTTGCTTGGCCAAATTCTATTTCTGCAATTTCGTGTATTTTACACGCTATTTTCGCGTATTTTTCAAAATTCGTTTTATTGTCATTAGATTTATCTGCTTTCTTGCATACTGCAACAATCATTTCTTTTACAAAATCAACCTGTATAGAACGCTGTTTCCCGGTTTTGCACCATGTAGCAAAATGATCGCAATTGTTAACCGCCAGGTTATAGCCAGTTTTGCCTATACTGGAATAAGCGCACCTGATAACCTCGTCTGGAGGGGAAGATTCTCCGTCGGGAAATTCAATAACGAAAACAGGAAAACCATTGGCAAATTTATCAAGAGGTGTTTTGATTATGCTTGTTGTCGCCTTTGATTTTAAGTCATTGTCTATGGGGGCGAAGTGAATTACCGAATTATCGTTTTCATATATACCGCAGTGAAAATAAGGGAATCGGAACGTCCAGATTACATCGCCTTTTTTCATCAGTTGCATCCCCCTTGCGAATGTTTGCCGAGAATGCTGTTTTCAACGTGAAACTTCTTAGCTTGCCCTAACCTAGAACGGGG
>WRKI01000157.1 GCA_009778155.1 Spirochaetota bacterium | reverse complement strand
CCTGCCAGTGCAGGCCGCGCTCTTCGATGATTGCGGCTGTGTAGTTTTTCCCCGCGCAATAAGTCCCTGTAAGGCCGATCAGCATTTTTCCTCCATAAAATTTATCGAACTTTACACGGGGTTTCTTTATCCAGGGCTGCCGGCAGGGGATTTTTTCCATAGCTCAGGTTCGATGTGCCTTTGCGTGAGTTTTTCGAGAAATCTGCGCCGTGCGGCTTACCGGGTTAAAATGCTCCGCTTAATATGAAGCTTGCAACCTTGTCTAGGGTTTCCTTTTTGCGGTGTATTTTTTTATGCGCGCAAGGCAAAACGACAGTTTCCTTTGCGTCATCGCTTAAAGCAGAGGCCGTTTCGACCCTTCCGTCGCTGTTTTTCGATAAAAACATTTTGCCAAAAACAGTGCCGTTTTTATTGCCGGCGATTATGCCGATTTCGATTTTTTTATTCTCCAGCAAATACTTGTTTTCACTGGACGGCAGCAAATCGTTTATCGGCTTAAAGATTTTCGCGTAAAAAGGGATTCGAGCCGATATTCCAGCCAGCTTGCTACCCAAATGAGGTGTCGCTATAAAAACGCATCTGCCGACATTCTCCAATTGATGTTTGTTTATGTAAGAGCGAATTATCAAGCCGCCCATACTGTGCCCGACAAAATTAACGGTTTTATGTTTTTTTACAACATTGCCAATTTGCAAATGCAACGAGTCAAGGCAATTATTCAATGTGTTAAATCTCGCCGGGAGCTTGACGGCAATGTTGTCTATCCCGCGCGCCTTTAACCCGCAGCTTAAAAAGAGCATATCCCCCCGCGATTTATTAAACCCGTGGGCTAAAATTGTTATTTGCCCCTGCATTTGTCCCCGCCCTTGCTTTTGCCCGAACCGGCGATTTATTTTTCGCCGCTTGTCGCGCCGCTTGCGTCTTTTTTATCGACCGCCCTCTCCAATGCGGCAAAACGGTCAAAATCGCTTTCAAACAATCTGTCTTGGACAATGCGGTATTTTTCAAACTCTGTCTCTGCGTGCCTGCGGGCAATTTCGGCGGAAACCTTGCCCGCGTCGCATAAAATTTCACGGTCTGCGGCTTTTATAAAGGCATCGAGCCGGGTTTTCCAGTCAGCCATTGTCATGGGGATTTTTCGCATTGCCTGCATTTCCGCAATGTCAAGGTACGCGCTTACCAGCCGCTGAAGCTGTTCCATTTCAAATGCGCTCAAGTAATTTTTTGCAACAATTACATCGAATTTTTGTATTTTGCCTGTAGGCGCGTCCGTCCAAGTGTTAAGCCCCATGTTTTGCTTTTCGGCATCCGCGCGATCCACAATAAGCTCCGCCGCCGTGTGCCCGTGTATAGCCCAATGCAGTTTGTTCTGGACAGTTGTAAAAAAACGTTTTGTCGCGGCCGCCGTTACGTCATAATCAATCGATGTCGCATAAATGTCCGTAATTTTTTGATAAAACTTTCGCTCGCTAAGCCTGATTTCACGGATGCGCTGTAGTTGTTCTTCAAAAAATTCATCTGTAAACATATGCCCTTTTTTGAGCCGCCCAACATCCATTGCCCAGCCTTGGATGGTATAATCCTTGACAATCTGGTTTGCCCACTTGCGAAATTGCACGGCGCGTTCATTGTTTACTTTAAAGCCAACGGCGATAATGGCGTGGAGGCTGTAATGCTCAATTTCTCTTGAAACCATGCGGCCGCCTTCGTTTTGAACTATTAAGTATTTCTTAATAGTTGCCCCCTTTTCCAGCTCATTGTCGTCGAATACCCTTTTTAGGTGCTGGTTTACCGCCGCCACGCTTATATCGTAAAGCTCCGCCATCATTTTTTGGGTAAGCCAAATGTTTTCGTCTTCGTAGCGCATTTCCTCGCTTTTTTCGCTGTCGCCGCTTGCCGCGACAAAAGTCAAATACTCGGCGGCAGAACTGCGAATTGTTACTTCGTTTTTTTTCTTTTTTCCCAAAATATTCCCCTTGCGTATTTACCACGCATATTCGTACAGCTCTTTAAAGGTTTTCCCTGCAAATTGGATTAGCAACATTCCCATTTCGTACAAAATTCCGCTTCTTATACCCCAAATACACAATTCTTTATACTCCTGCCCGTATTTCACTTCTAAGCAAATTGTATAACCATCCAATCCTTGATAATTTTTGAAAAGAGCTTTGTTAAAATAATCGTATTTTTTAAGCAAATTGATTACTGCCTGTATCTGCTCGCGATCAATATTTTTTTCTACCCAAACACCGCCGAAATATTTAAAAAGAGTTAGCTTCCCCTCAAAGTTATCATCCCATTCAAGAATACAATAAAATGTTCCGGTGCTATCAAGGGATTCAACGTTAAATACATAACGTAAAGCATTATTCGGGCTATTTAAAACATAATACTCATCTTCGATGTAACATTTTTCTAAAGCCTTTCTGTTTCGGCGTTCCTGTTCGGCAATTTCTTCTTTTGTATAAGACTTAGGTATTGGCTTTTTAACATTGTATCTTTCGCGATATTTCTCCCACCGCTGGTATTCTAATTCGCTTTCCTTTGCCCAATATGCTTCAAACCCTTGTGTGGGAATGCCTTCGTCTAAGGCTGTTTCGCAAACTGGGCAAGGTTTGCCGCCTAAATCGCTCCCTTTAACAATTGCTCCGTTTCCACTATGATCACAAGCATTTTCTCTAAGGACACCTTTGAAAATACCTATACCTTCTCCACATTCTAAACATATATAGTTGGTTGCCCCACTCCAATAAGTTTTTTCTTGCAATGACCTGTTTTTATATTCAAGCGGTATAAAGTCTGGATCATTTTCAAAAAACTTTTTATAATCATCAAAATCAAAGCTCATATATGCTGTTTTATATTTTTCACATCTTGGTTCAAAACTAATCTGCAAGCCGCATTGACTGCATACAAAGAGAATTTTATACATTTTGGCAGATCTAATATCAAGTTCAATTTTCAATCTTTTAAATTTTTCAATCGTCTTTAGTTTTTTTCTGCGATTCCTCTCGCCTGGATAACGTCTTATCATTTATCTCCTCCAAATAAAAAATCCCGGCACACAACCCAGGCTAAAACCCCCGCAAGCTGTCCGCGACACAGCCGTACTTCCAGCGGCCGCCTTCCCGTTCCACCATCGCCACGAGAGCCTCCTCAAGAAAAACAGCCGCTGAAAAATCGCCGTCCGGGGCGGCCGGCAAGCCGTCGAGAATCGGGGCAAGGGCTTTGCCGCAAAGCATTTTTTCCGCGTCCTTAGCCGAAACCTCAAAAAAAGGAAGCCCCAAGGCGCGTATAACATGGCGGTCAATCGGGCGCAGTGCCGGGAGTGTCCCCTCCCCTGCCCCCGCGCTCCATGCGTCATCGACGGAAAAACCACCGACACGGCTTCGCAAAAGCCCCGTCAAATGGGCGCGACTGCCCGCCGCAAGAGCCAAATCCCTGGCAAGCGATCTTATGTAAGTGCCGCTAGAACAACGGACAAAGAGCCGGGCAAAGGGCGGCTCCCAAGACAGAAGTTCAAGGGAATAAATCTCCACAGGCCTTTTTTTCATGAGGGGAGCCTGCCCCTTGCGGGAAAGCTCCGAGGCGCGTTGGCCGTTTATGTGAATCGCCGAATATGCAGGCGGCTCCTGCATTATCTTGCCGGTAAAAGAGCCGAGTGCTTGCAGAACATCTTCGCGCTGGGGTGGGGGCGCGTGGAAAACAACACTGCCCTCCGGGTCAAGAGTGTCGGTTTCCGAGCCGAAACAGACCGTGCCGACATACTCTTTGCTTTGGTCGGAAAACCAGCGGCTCAACTTCAAGGCCTTGCCGGCCAGCACCGCAAGAAGCCCCTGGGCAAACTTGTCCAAAGTGCCCGTGTGGCCGACCTTGCCCGTACCCAAAGCGCGTTTTACCTCGCCAAGAGCGTCAAAAGAAGTAAGCCCCGGCTTTTTGTTTAACAAGAGCAAACCCGAAGGGGCAACACCGCGCGTCTTTATCGCCCCGCCTCCGTTTCACCTAACACAGCGCCCGGCACCGCCGCCGCGTCATCCGCCCCCTCCCCCGCCCCCTGCGGCACAAGCTCTTCGAGCTTTTTTACAAGATCGAAACCGTCCCTAAGGCTAGAGTCGGCGTGAAAACGCAACCGGGGGATTTTGCGTATGCGCATAACCTCGTTAAGCTGGGACTGGATAAAGCCCGCCGCGCTTTGCAGCCCCTGCGCCCCGCGCTCAATGTCGGCCTTGGAGCGAATGTCGGAAACATAGACATCGGCAAAAGAAATATCCTCGGAAACCTTGACCCTCGTTATGGAAAGAAAAGCGCTCACCCTTTTGTCCTTTACCCGGCCTTCCAGAATAAGAGCGCTAATTTTTTCCTGAATCAACTGGCCTAAGCGCTCCGCCCTGTACGCCATCAATGGTCTCCGAGTTTGCGCGCTATTTCCACAGTCTCGATAGCCTCGAAAAGATCGCCGACCTTTATGTCGTCAAAACCGTCAAGGCCTATGCCGCACTCATAACCTGCGGCAACCTCGCGGGCATCGTCTTTGAAACGTTTAAGCGAGGCGATTTTTCCTTCGTGCACGACAATGCCGTCCCGTATTACGTTTATTGCGACAGTGCGCTTGACCGTTCCCTTTTGCACAAAACACCCGGCAATCGTGCCGACCTTTGACACCTTGTAAACCGCCCTTACCTCGATCAAGGCAACCACCTCTTCCTTGGTTTCGGGCTTTAGCATACCTTCCATTGCGAGCGAAATTTCTTCCACCGCTTTGTAGATGATGCTGTGCTTGCGAATGTCAATCTTTTCCTGATCAGCTAACAGCTTTGCCTTTGGCAGAGGCCTGACATTGTAACCGATAATGATAGCGTTAGACGCAATCGCCAAGGTAATGTCGCCTTCGTTGATCGGCCCCGGCAGAGCCTGAATGACGTGCAGGCGTATTTCCTTTGTTGAAAGTTTTTCCAAACTTGAACGCAAAGCCTCCGCCGAACCCTGTCCGTCGGCCTTGATGATAACCTTAAGCTCCTGAATCGCCCCTTCGCTAATCATTTCGCGCACATTTTCGATCGTGATTTTTTTGATCTTTTTGGCATCCTCGAAACGTTTAAGCTCCTGCCGCTTGGAGGAAAACTCCCGCGCAAGTTTTTCGTTATCGACAACCTGCAAGGGATCGCCGGCATTGGGAAGGCCTTCAAAACCGATAATTTCGACAGGCATGGCAGGCATGGCCTTCTTGATTTTTTCGCCTTTGTTGTTAAAAATCGCGCGAACCCTGCCCGGCCAAATGCCGGCGACAAAGGAATCGCCAATTTCCAGCGTGCCTCTTTCTACCATTAAAGTAGCCACGATTCCGCGCCCGTGGTCAATTTTCGATTCCAAAATTTTCCCGTCCGCGCTGCGCTCGTAGTTGGCGCGTAAATCCAAAAATTCAGCTTGAAGAAGAATTGTTTCGATAAGTTTGTCGATGCCGATTTTTTGCAAAGCCGACAATTCAACATACATCGTCTGCCCCCCCCAGTCCTCGGGCATAAGCCCCAAGTCGGAAAGTTGCGCCTTCACCCGGTCGGGATTCGCTTCGGGCTTGTCGATTTTGTTGATAGCGACGATAATGGGAACCTCGGCATCTTTCGCGTGATTCAGAGCCTCTATCGTTTGCGGCATAACGCCGTCATCTGCGGCGACAACAAGCACGACGATGTCCGTAACCTGAGCGCCTCGCGCCCTCATGCGGGTAAAGGCTTCGTGGCCGGGAGTGTCCAAAAAGGTGAGGCTTCCGTTAGGTGTTTCCACCATGTACGCGCCAATGTGCTGTGTTATGCCGCCGTGTTCGCCGGAAGTAACATCCGCGCTACGGATAGCGTCTAACAGTTTTGTCTTTCCGTGGTCAACGTGTCCCATAACGGTAACGATTGGCGGGCGCGGCAACATTTCCGCCCCGGCATCGGATTCGGTTTCGATCACCGTCTCCTCGTAAAGGCTGATGATTTTTACCTCCGCGCCATAATCCGACGCGAGAATCTCCGCAGTTTCTGCATCGATCTGCTGGTTTATCGTAACCATTTGCCCCATGCTGATAAGCCGCTGGATAATCTCCGAGGCTTTAATGTTCATTTTCCGGGCAAGCTCGGCCACCGAAATTACTTCCATAATTTCTATGGATTTTGGCACCGGGTTTGCAATGTGGGCGATTTTTTTCTTGGTCTGGAGGAGTTTTTCCTCCATTTCAAGCTCTTTTTCCTTGCGGTTGTAGACCGGCTTTTTCGCCTTGAAAACCCGCTTTACACCCTTGCTGTCGGAGGTCGGAGTGGAAGTCGCCCCCGGAGTCGCCGCCCCTCCGGGGCCGGTGCGTGGCGCACCCGGAGCAGGGCGTGGCGTAAAGCCCGGCGTAAAACCAGGCCTTTGCTGCGAGCCGGGCCCCCTTGGGGTAAAGCCCCCGCCGGGCGTGTGCGGCCTTTGCTGGGAAAAGTTGCCCGGCGGCCTTGGGCGGCGGGAATCATGATCCCCCCCTCTTTGCGGCTGACCCCCTCCCCCCCCCTGCCGTCCGGCAAAGGAGCCACCGGTACCGGAACCGGCAGAACCGGAGCCTGCGGCGT
>WRKI01000156.1 GCA_009778155.1 Spirochaetota bacterium | reverse complement strand
CCCGGAAGGCGGTTTTCCGCCGGAGGGTGGGGCAGGGGAGCCGGCGGCAAGGGAGCCGGCAGGTGAGCCAGCGGCGGGTGTCGCGGCAGAGGCTGCGGCCGAGGCTGTTTTTGAAGGGGAGGGCCAGCCTGATCCCTATGAAAGGATTGCCGAGCTGGAACTCGCTCTTGCGCAGGCCGGCGATGCTTTGCTTCGCAAGGCGGCCGATTTTGAAAATTTCCGCAAGCGTATGAATGCGGACAAGCAGAGTGCGATAGATTTCGCCAACCAAAGTCTGCTTTTGGATATTATTTCCGTTATCGACGATTTTGAGCGGGCTATTGCCGCCGCGCAAAGTTCGCAGGATTTTTCCGTCTTGCTTGACGGCGTTAAAATGACGGAAAAACAGCTTGTCGGAATGCTTGAAAACAAGTGGGGGCTGAAAAGGTCGGACGATGCAGGCGCGCCTTTCGACCCGAACATTCACGAGGCGCTCATGATGGAAAAATCCCCGGATGCAACTGAGGCGCTGGTTACAGATGTTCTTGTCAAGGGCTACTGGCTTAAAAACCGCCTTATCCGGGCGGCAAAGGTAAAGGTGATCATGCCCGAAAATCCTCCCCAAGAGGCCGGCGAAGAAGGCGCGGCTTCCTTTGGGCAGGGTTCTTAGGTTTAGCGGGCGGCTTCGGTAAGCAGCGGCTTAAGCTGCGGCTTAAGCCGAGGTTAGCCCAGCAATATATAGAAAGGAAGGAGTTTTAACATGGGAAAAATTATAGGTATTGACCTTGGAACCACAAATTCTTGCGTGGCCGTTTTTGAAGGCGGCGAACCGGTCGTTATCCAAAATTCAGAAGGGGGGCGCACGACTCCCTCTATTGTCGGTTTTACCACCAAGGGCGAGCGCGTAGTTGGCGCGCCGGCGAAAAACCAAATGGTAACAAATCCCGAAAACACCGTTTTTTCGATCAAGCGTTTTGTCGGGCGGCGTTTCAGCGAGGTTTCCTCCGAGATTAAAAAGGTCCCCTATCACGTTGTCGAGCAGGGGGACGATCTTCGCGTCTCTATTGACGGGAAAAAATACTCTCCGCAGGAGCTTTCCGCCCACATTCTTCAAAAAATGAAAAAAACCGCCGAGGACTATTTGGGCGAGGAGGTTACCGAGGCGGTCATTACGGTGCCGGCTTATTTCAACGACGCTCAAAGGCAGGCGACCAAGGATGCCGGCAAAATCGCCGGGCTTGAGGTCAAGCGTATTATCAACGAGCCGACTGCCGCTTCCTTGGCTTTCGGTTTTAACAAAGACCAGAAAAAAGAAAGGATGATCGCTGTCTACGATTTGGGCGGCGGCACTTTTGACATTTCCATTCTGGAGCTTGGCGAGGGTGTTTTCGAGGTAAAGGCGACTAACGGCGACACTCACTTGGGCGGCGACGATTTCGACCACAGGATCATGGAATGGCTTATTGCCGAGTTCAAAAAAGACACCGGGATTGATTTGGGGCAGGACAGGATGGCTCTTCAGCGTCTGCGCGATGCGGCGGAAAATGCCAAGCGCGAGCTTTCCAACACTCAAAGCGCCGAGATAAATCTTCCATTTATTACGGCGGATGCCAGCGGCCCCAAGCATTTGCAAAAATCGCTTTCCCGCGCCAAGTTCGAGCAAATGGTGGACGATCTTTTGGAGCGTTCCAAAGAGCCTTGCCGCAAGGCGCTCAAGGATGCGAATCTTACCCCGGAGCAGATTGACGAGGTTATTCTTGTCGGCGGCTCCACAAGGATTCCCGCCGTGGGGCAAATTGTCAAAGAGATTTTCAAAAAAGAGCCTAACCGGGGCATTAATCCCGACGAAGCGGTGGCTATCGGGGCGGCCATTCAGGGGGGTATTTTAAGCGAGGATGTCAAGGATGTGCTTCTTTTGGACGTTACCCCGCTTTCCCTTGGCATCGAAACATTGGGCGGTGTTATGACGCGTCTCATTATGCGCAACACGACTATTCCTACGCGCAAAAGCCAGGTCTTTTCCACGGCCGCAGACAGTCAGACGGCTGTCTCGATTCAGGTTTTGCAGGGCGAGCGGGAAATGTCCAGCCAAAACAGGGTGCTTGGGCGTTTCGACTTGGTGGGTATTCCCCCGGCGCCTCGCGGCGTGCCGCAAATCGAGGTTACTTTCGACATCGACGCCAACGGCATTGTCCATGTCAGCGCGAAGGATTTGGGCACGGGCAAGGAGCAGAAAATTCGCATTGAAAGTTCCAGCGGTCTTAACGATGCGGACATTGATCGCATGGTAAAAGAGGCGGAGCTTCACGCGGAGGAAGACAAAAAAGAGCGCGAAAGGGCTGAGGCGCGCAACGAGGCCGAGGCGATGATCTACGGCACGGAAAAAAATGTCAAGGATTTGGGCGATAAAATTAGCGCCGAGGACAGGTCCAAGATTGACGAGGCTGTCGCGGATTTGCGCCGCGCGCTGGAAGGCGACAATGTCGATCTTATTAAGGAAAAAACCGAGGCTTTGAAGCAGGCTTCTTACAAGATTGCCGAGGAGCTTTACAAACAGCAGCAGCCCGGCGATGCTGGCGCGGGGGCTTACGGCGCAGGTCCGGGCGGCGATGCCGGCGGGCCTTACGGCGGCGGCGGGGGCGAAGGCGATAACGAAAACACGAAAAGCGCCGAAGATGCCGATTACGAAGTTGTCAAAGACAAAGACGACGAAAAATAATGGCAAAACGCGATTACTACGATGTCTTGGGGGTGCAGAAAAGCGCCTCCAAGGACGAGATTAAAAAGGCCTACAGAAAGCTCGCGGTGCAGTACCACCCGGACAAAAACCCGGGCAACAAGCAGGCCGAGGAAAAGTTCAAGGAAGCCACCGAAGCCTACGAGGTTTTGGCCGACGAGAAAAAAAAATCGGCTTACGATCAGTTCGGCCATGCCGGGGTGGAAGGCATGGGCGGCGGCCAAGGCGATTTTTCAAGTGCTTTCCGCGATTTTGAAGACCTTTTCGGCGGCGGCGGGAACTTTGGCAGTATTTTTGAAAATCTTTTCAGCGGTTTCGGCGGCTCCCGTGGCAGGGGCGGCGCGGGCAGTGTCCGGCAGGGCGCGAATCTGCGTTACGACATCGATGTTTCTTTCAAGGACGCTGTTTTCGGCACGAAGGTCGAGATTTCCTACTCGCACAACGAGGCCTGCGCTTCCTGCAAGGGGTCTGGCGGCACGGGGCGCAAAACCTGCTCCACCTGCAAGGGGTCTGGTCAGGTTAAGCAGAGCCACGGTTTTTTTACTATGGCCACTCCCTGCCGCGCCTGCGGGGGCGAGGGGTTCATTATCGAAAATCCCTGCCGCGATTGCAAGGGGTCGGGGCTTGCTCAAAAGAAAAAAACTGTGCAGGTTTCGATTCCCGCCGGGGTTAAGGACGGCAGCCGGCTTGTTGTCTCTCAGCAGGGGGACGCAGGCCCTAACGGCGGGCCGCCGGGCGATCTTTATGTTGTCGTAAGGATTAGGCCCCACGAATGTTTTGAACGTCAAGGGAGCGATCTGTACTGCGCGGTTCCAATTTCCGTAAGCCAGGCGGCCTTGGGGGCGGAAATTCATGTTTCCACGCTGGACGACAAGGTTATCAAGGTAAAGGTTGCTCCCGGCACTCAAAGCGGGAAAATGCTCAGGGTGCGCGACGAAGGTGTGCCTTCTGGCGGCCGGCGGGGCAATTTTTACATTAAGTTCATCGTTAAGGTGCCGGAAAAGCTTTCCCGCCGGGGGCGCGAGCTTATGGAAGAGTTCGCAAAGGCCGAAGGAGAAAACTCATCTCCCAAGCCCATCCCCCTTTCCGATCTCTCCGACTAGGGGGGCAGGGGGCGACAGGACAGAGGTTATGAATTTACTCCCGATTTAACTCACACAAAGGCACGGAGGCACAAAGGCACAAAGCACTGATTAGAAAGCTCTGCTTCATTCCTACGGTTTGTGCGGGGGCAGGCGACAGGGGAGCGACAGGGGAAAAAAAGAGCCGCCGGCATTCCGGCGACTCTTTTTGTTTGCTGGCGTGAGTTTTATCTTGGGGCGTGCAGGAAGCGGAAAAACTCCATGTCGGTTGTAAAGGTTTTTTGGAAGTAAGGCAGGGACTGGCGGTAAGACTCTATCGAACGCCAGAAGTCGAAGAAGTTGCGGTCTTGGCTGTAGGCGGCGGCATAAATCCGCGCGGCCTCGGCATCGGCTTCCCCGCGTATTATTTCCGAAAGCCGGTAAGCGTCGGACTGTATGGCCATGCGCTCATGTTCCATTCTGCCCAAAAGCACGGCTTTGCGGCCTTCGCCCTCGGAGCGTATCGCCTGGGCAATCTGGTTGCGCTCGGCTATCATTCGCGCGTAAACGCTGGGGGTAAGCTCGTCCGAGTAGCGTATTTGGCGGGTTACCACGTCGATAAGCTCTATGCCGAACTCCGGGACTATGCGCTGGGAGCGGGCGAGCACTTCTTCGGCAAGCTGCCGCCTTCCCCTTTCGATAGGCTCGTAATCGGCGGCCGGCCTTATCGCCACCTCGATTATGCTTGGGTCGATCTCATCCCCTATGCCAAGGTCGTCTATCATGCCCGCCCTTTCCATAATCAGGTTGGAGTTGCGCACCGATTCCCGGAAAAAGTTTTCGGCCGTTACCGTCCTAACCTCGGAATTGATAATTTCGGACAACCTGGCCTGCGCCACGTCTATGCTGAACACAGCTTCGTAAAAGCGTTGCGGGTCGCTAATGCGCCATCGCGCAGTAACGTCCACCCAGATAAATTGCTGTTCCCTTGTCGGAATGCTCGATTGTTCGCCGTCCCAGGTCATGATGCGCTTCGGGTAACGGATAACCTCGTCGATAATCGGCACTTTGAAGTGAAGCCCGGCATCGGTTATAACACGGACAATGCGCCCCATTTGAACGACAACGGCCTGCTCCCCTTCGTGCACGATAAACACGGGGCCTGCCACGATAAAGCCCACGATTACAACCGCCGTTACAATCAAAGTAGTCAATGGTGATTTTTTCATAAAACTTTCCTTGCCAAATTAACGCCCGTTGTTGATGTTCATCAGCGGGATAAAATTGCTCAAATTGCGGTCGATTAGCGTCAAGCCGCCGTTTCCGTTGCCGTTAGACGTAAAAACCGATTCCATCATTTCAAAATAGAGCCTTTGCCTTGTAACGTCCGGGGCGTTGCGGTATTCGGCAAGCACCGAGTTAAAGCGTGTCGCGTTGCCCAGTGCCCGGTTCACGCGCTCTGTCGCATAACCCTGCGCCACCAAAATCGTGCGCTCGGCCTCGCCCCTTGCCCTGGGAATCTCCTCGTTAAAAATCTGCTGGCCTTCGTTGATCAGCCTGTTCATATCCTGTATGGCCATATTCACATCTTCAAAAGCCGCCCGCACCATTGCCGGCGGGGTTACGTTTTGGAGATGCACAGCCATTACGTTTATGCCAAGCCCGTAGTGTTCAAAAGTTTCGTTCATTAAATAGATGCCTGCAATTTCGATTTCGCTTCGCGCCGGGCTTAGAATGTCCATGATCGCCCTGTCCCCCACCAGCATATTGATGACGGAGCGCGAGACGTCCCGGATAGTCCTTTCCCGTTCCATGACGTTGAAGGTCCAGTCTCTTGAATCGACGATGCGGTATTGGATAATCCACTCGACATCGACAATGTTAAGATCGCCTGTCAGCATGGTCGATTCGCTTCTGAACGCCGTGTGCGCCCCGCCCGGTGCTGTGCGGAAGCCGAATTGCTCGGAGTGCACCGCCCTGACATTTACCAAAAAACTGCGGTCAATACCGAAAGGCAGCTTAAAGCGCAAGCCTGGCCCCCGGGTAACATAATATCTTCCAAGGCGCGTGATCACCGCCTCTTCAGCCTGATCCACAATGAAAACGCTTGTTCCCATTGCGGCTACTAAAAAAATGCCGGCGGCGATTAAGCCTATTGTGGCCGGTTTTAATTTGCCAAGATTTGGCGGAGTGAATTTTACCATGATTAGCCTCCATTTTGATTATACACCAGAATACGAAAAAGAACAGCCGCAAACCGCTCTTTTTCGCATAAATAACGTCTGCAACTCCCGGTTCGGCCATTCTTTGGGAAGAAAAGCTCACACAAAGGCACAAAGGCACAAAGTTCTGCTAGAAAGTACCGCTTAATCCCTCCTTTGTGCCTTCGTGCCTTCGTGCCTTTGTGTGAGATATTTCCGAACCTCCCTCATTCAATCGCGGCAAAAAAGGCCTCGCCTTTGGGGATGTTTACCGACTTCAGCACAAGCCGCAGGCCGTCGTTGGGCTGAATGTTCCCTCGCACGGAAACCTGCGTTTCAAAAGCAAGCGCCGGAATTACAAAAACCCAACGCGCCCCCTTTTTTTCAAGCGCGACAGCATCCCACTCGCTGTCCGCTTTCCCGCTAAGAAAAACCAGCGTCCAATGATGCCGGCTGGCGCGTTCTGCCGCCACAGCCGCCTGCGCCGCCGCCTCGGCCGCCCCCAGACGCAAGGCAAGCTCGTCGGCATCCAAAAGCGGCTCGCCGGGTAAAAAAGCGCG
>WRKI01000155.1 GCA_009778155.1 Spirochaetota bacterium | reverse complement strand
GGGGGGGGGGGGGGGGGGGGGCATTATAATTTCATTATTTTCTGTCGTTTTTTTCAATGCGATCACCATCTTTCCTCCTTTCAATCTTGGCTACCGGATATATGTGCAAGTACCCTATCATAAAGCATAGCATTTTTCACAAAAAATGTCAAGCCCTTTTGCCCGCTTTGGCAGCGTTTTTTTCAGCAATTTTGCGCTTTCCGGCAAAATTGCCGTTTAGAAACCTTGAAAAGATTGCGGAAATGTAGTATACCAGTAGAGAGTCCGATTTGCGGGTTTGGAGGTTGAAATGGCAGAAAATGCCAGACAGGAAGATTTGAAACATCCGGCATGGCTTAACACGCCGCTGCCATTCGACGGGTATACCTATGGAAACTACAAAAAGTGGGATGACGGCTTCCGGGCAGAACTAATCGAAGGCATACCCTGCATGATGGCCTCGCCGGACGAAAGACACCAGTGGCTTTGCGGCAACCTTTACAGACAGTTGGGCAACCAGCTTGACGGCAAAGAATGCACGCCATACATGGAACTCGATGTCAGACTGTTTTATGCGGAAGACGAAACCGACAAAACAGTAGTCCGGCCGGATATAATCGTTGTCTGCGATGAAAACAAGGTTCTGGGGAAGAAAAACTGTGAAGGAGCGCCGGACTTCGTGCTAGAGATAGTTTCGGAGCATTCGGAAGGCAGCGACCTTGTAACGAAGAAAAAGCTGTACCGGCGAGCCGGGGTAAAAGAATACTGGGCAGTCGGCAGAGACAGGGTTTTTCAGCACCGCTTGGAAGGCGGGGACTATGCGGAAAAGACCATTATATTGAAGGAAAGCGCAAAACTGCCCTTAGACGCGCTTGCCGGCTGTGTTTTGGACTTTCAGGCCTATGCGGAAAGGTATAATCAGTCTTGAAAAAAATGCGATAATATAGTATAGATTAAGAACACATCATGAAAACAGGAGATTGCCGTGCTTTCACGCGCTGACTTTATTTTTACCATAGGCTACGACGGCCCCGTGGCAGTCGTTGACAAAAAGGCCAAACAACGCTATTCCGCGCTTTCGACAAAGGAACTGGCGGAAAAAGGCCTGTTTCGGGCGGCATACTCGTCTGCAGTCTGGTCAAAAGACCCAGAAGAGCTAAAAACCGTAATTGAAACCTACAATAAGGCCACCGGCATACCCGTCAGCCAAACCGCGCCACTGGAGCGGCTTTTTGGGGTATTCCCGGTCGAAGTAAAGCGATCTATCGCGTTGTAACCTCTTGCATAACCTTGTTTTTTATGATAAGGTGGAACAAATCTATTTTGAGGATGGTATATGAATGCATTAATTTTTCCGTTGTTAATGGGTGGCGGCGGACAGCCCCCGCCTGCTGACGGGGCAGCCGGGTTTTTCACCAGCATGATACCCTTTATCGCCATAATCGGTATTTTCTACTTCTTGATAATCAGGCCGCAGAGTAAAAAGCGCAAAGAAACCGAAAAAATGCTTGGCGCCATTAAAAAAGGCGACAGGATTATCACGATAGGCGGGGTTCACGGGACTATTCAGAGCGTAAGGGAGCAGACGGTAATAGTCAAAGTCGATGAAAACGTCAAACTGGAGTTCAATCGCGGCGCGATTGCCCAGGTTACGCCCGTTTACGACAAGGATGACAGGTCGGATTCAAAAGAAGTGTCTTCGTAAGATACGCGCCTTGTTAGGGCTAGGTTCGACTCAGCGCAGTTTCGGCGCGGTGTTTTATACTGCGTGCCGAAACTGTAAAAAAATAACTTTTGGAGTGTAAATATGAGCAAAAGGTACAGATTGGCAATCTTGCTTTTGGTTTTGGGGGTTTGCTTTGCTTTTCTCATGCCGACCCTAAGGTGGCATTTTTTCACCTCTAGGGACGCGCAGGCATTGGCTATGGCTTCCAGGGAGTACATACGAACTTATGCCTCGATGGCCGCCCATGATGACTTAAATCGGCTTGTGGAAGCGGCGCGTGTCGGCGGCGATGTCCCGGAAGACCTTGCCTTTATGGTAAGAATCGCCAGGGGGCAGGTGAGAAGGCAGGATAGGCCGGACAATTGGGATGCCTTTGCTGTGCTTAATACTTTTCAAACCAGAGGCGAGGCCTTGGAAGCCATCGAATCGAGGTATCGGGATGAAATTTTCGGCCTAAAAGCCCTGCAAAACAGCGCGGTAAGTTTGGGCTTGGACATTTCCGGGGGCTTGAGCATCTTGCTTCAGGCGAACTTCGATTCCCTGCAACAAAGACTCGGCCGCCCGCTTACCGACTTTGACCGCACGGAGGCCATGAACAGCGCACTTGTCGCCCTTAACAGCCGCATAGACCAGTTCGGTTTGACAGAGCCGGTAATCAGGCGCATGGGGGCGGATCAAATCATCGTGGAAATCCCCGGAACCTCCGACCCGGAGCGCATCAACGACATCATCATGGGCAGGGGGGCGCTCGCCTTCCACTTGGAAGACAGCGAGGCGACCTTTCTCTTCAATATGCACTATCGCGCCAACCCCACGACGACCTTCGATGCAAACGGCAACTTGATCAACCCGGACATAGTCCCGCCTCATGTGATGATTCTTGGCCAATACACGACGGACAACTACGGGCTTTTCGAGCAGGTGCGCGATTTTGACGGAACCCGCCAGTTTGTTGCCGTAATGCGCGAGGTCGGACTCAGCGGCTACCCCTACATCCTTGATGCCAGCGTCGAGCGGAACCCGATGGACCGGCGGCCGGAAGTTACCTTCATGCTTTCCAGCGAAGGCGGCGAGATTTTCCATCGCCTTACCTCCGCCAACGTGAACGAGACGCTTACAATTGTGCTTGACGGCCGGGTACGCTCCCGCGCCACAATCACATCGCCCATTCGCTATGCGGTAAGGCTTACGGGCTTTGACATGGAAGAGGCGCAAAACATCTCCCTTATCCTTAGAACGGCCGCCTTGCCGGTGGAACTGGAAGTCGCCAGCCAGCAGAGCATTGGCGCGTCTTTGGGCGAGGAAACTATCCGGCAGGGGCTTTTCGCCCTGCTCGGCGGCATCGCGGCGGTTTTCGCCTTCATGCTTATCTATTACAAGTCGGCCGGGATAAACGCGGTAATCGCCCAGTTATTGAACTTTTACATCATGTTCAGCATTCTTTCGGCCTTTGGCTTTACCCTGACGCTGCCGGCAATCGCGGGTTTTATCTTGACAATCGGCATGGCGACGGATGCCAACGTCATCATTTTTGAACGGATAAAAGACGAGTTGCGCTTGGGCAAGAGCCGCAAGGCGGCCATCGAACTGGGGTTTGAACGCGCCTTTTGGACGATTATGGACTCGAACATAACGACCTTTATCGCGGCGCTCTTTCTTTCCCAGCTTGGCTCCGGCCCCATCGCCGGCTTTGCCTTGACGCTTTGTATCGGCGTGTTCTCATCGGTATTTACATCGCTTTTTGTTTCGCGGCTTCTTTTCGACTTTAACACCGATGTTCTTGGCAGCAAGACCATCGCCATAAGCTGGACTAAACTGCACGTCGAAGGCGAAGTTGTAAAGGGGACAGCTTAATGAGAAGAATCATTCGTTTTTCACGGCTTTTTGTCGCGGCGGCGGTGCTTGCCGGCGTGGTTATCGCTGTCGGCGTTATCGGGTTTTTTGTCAACGACGGGTTTAACCTTGGTTTGGACTTTCAAGCCGGGTTAGTCCAAGAGGTGCAAGTCGCGCCGACCGCCTTCAGTGTTACATGGGATGGCGCGGGCAACGCAATTTTGGACTCCGATCCTTCAAACATTTACCTCGTAATTTCTGGGGCAGGCGTGGAAAGCAGAACCGTCGCTTTTAACTTTAGCCAGTACGGAACGGTGGGCGCATTGGCCGCCGCCATGATGGCCGAAGCCGAAGGGCTGGAAGTTCAACTGCACACCAGCCCGGGAACAAATGCCCAATGGCTTCTCCGTTTCGGCGTTCAGGGGGATGCGCTTTTAAGGGACTACGCTCCGTTTTCCGTGCACTACTTGCCGCCGGGAAGCCCCGTTATCCCCGTAAACGATGTGCGTGATGCGCTGGAGGGGCTTCGCTACGGCGAGGCGGTGGTGCAAATTATCGGCGCGCCCGAAGACAGGCACTTTCTGATTCGTCTTGGGGATCAGGAAGAAGGCGGCATGATTAGCCAAGATTACGTTGTCGGGGCGTTGGAATCCTATTTCGGCGCCGGCGGGGTGATGGTTCTTCGCGCGGATTTTGTGAGCGCGCGCTTTGCCCAAAACCTTACCGACCAGATTGGCCTTTTGCTGGCTTTGACCCTTTTGTTAATCTTCATGTACTGCTCGTTCAGGTTCAAGGTGCAGTATGCAACCGCCGCGATAGTGTCCATTATGTACGACGCGGTTATTGTCGTGGGCTTTTTGGTCTGGTCAAGGATGGAGTTCAACACGATCACGATTGCGGCGATTCTTACCATTCTTGGCTATTCGACCAACGACACAATCGTTGTCTTTGACAGAATCCGCGAAAACCGCCGTTTGTACCCGGACGATGCCTTTATCGATGTTGTTGACCGTTCTTTGACGGGCACGTTAAACCGCACGATTATTACAACTTTAAGCACTTTGCTGGCGGTGGCCGCGCTGTTTATTTTTACCACCGGGACGATGAGGGATTTTGCCCTTGCGCTCATGGTGGGCATGATTTCGGGCGTGTTTACGACGACTTTTATTGCCACCGGCATCGTGTATTTCTGGGAAGTTAAAAAAAACGAGAGGGAAAAGCGCAAGCGGGCGACGATTGCCACTGGAAAGCTTGCATCGCGTGGTGCCGCCTAGGGGCCGCCGCCGGTAAACAGCCCCGCCTGCGAGCGGGGCTGTTTTGTCTGGCTTCATGGGAAACGCCGATGAAAATTATCCGCGCAAGCGATCTGGGGTTTTGCATGGGTGTTCGCCGTGCTGTTGAGTTGGCTGTGGCGGCCGCGCCGTCCCGCCCGGGCGAGCGGGTCTACACGCTTGGCGCTTTAATTCACAACCCCAAGGTTTTGGCACAGCTTGAAGGCCTTGGGGTAAAAACGCTGGATTTTGCGCAAAATGCCCCGCCTCTTGAAAATGCGGTGGTTATAATACGCGCCCACGGGATCAGCCCTCTTCTTGAAAAGGAGTTGCGCGAATCGTGTTACCGGGTTGTTGACGCTACTTGCCCGAAGGTAAAAAAAAACCAGCTTGCGGCGGCAAGGCTTGTGAAAGAAGGTTTCCGGCTTTTTATCGCGGGAGAGGGCAAGCACGCCGAAATCGAGGGCATTTTAGGCTATGCAAACAGCGAAGGGGCTGAAGGCAAGGCTTTGGTTGTGGAAAACGCCGAGGGTGCCCGGCAAAGCGCGGCGGAGCTTTATGAAAAAGACCGATCCGCAAAAACGGCGATTATTGCCCAAACCACTATTTCCGAAGCTGAATACAGCGCGATTGCTCTGGCGATAAAACAGTATTTCCCAAAGCTCAAAATCGCAAAAAGCATTTGCGGCGCGACAAAGGCTCGCCAGCAGTCTCTTAAAAAACTGCTTCCCCAAGTCGATGCCGTGGTTGTTGCCGGCGGCAAGGGGTCTGCCAACACCCGCCGCCTGCTCGCAATCGCAGAGGCTGGCGGCAAACCTGCCATAATCGCGGAAGATGCCCTTGACTTGCCGGCTCACTTTAGCGCGTTTGAAACGGTGGGGCTGTGTGCGGGCGCTTCTACTCCCGACTGTGTCATAGGCGAAATAGAGCTTTCCCTAAAAGGCCGGGGGTGAAAGGTCTTTCAAGCGGTTTCTTCGGAAATCCAGTTCAAATAGTCCGGCAGGCCGCCGTTTATTGGCAGTTTTACAATTTGCGGCACTTCGTAGGAATGGTTTTCCTTTATCAATTTTTCCACTTGCGCATAAAGGGTTTCCTTGGTTTTGATTAGCAAGTGTATCTCTTTTGCCCGCTCTATTTTGCCTTCCCAGTGGTAAAGGCTCTCTATTGGCCGCATTTGCACGCAGGCGGCCGCCCGGCTTTCCAAAACGGCCGCCGCTATTTTATCTGCCTCTTCCTGCGATCCTGCCGTCGAAAATATTACGCAATAATCCATGTTTTTATCATATCACGATGTCCTGCCGGCCGCAAGCCGGCAAGCACGGCGAGAAAATCTCTGACGAACAACATAGCCAACCTCGCCCAGAGGGCGGTTGCTCAGGGAGTAAGCCCCTGCCGGCGACAAAGCGAGGAGTTTTATCCACGGAGGGAGCACACGGAGCTTGCTTGGGGAGCAATTGTCCGACGAGAAAGCCTCTGCCCTCCACCAAGGAGCGTTGGCTTGCGGGCTGCCCCAGGGAGTAAGAGCCTGCCGGACTACCCAGCCGGCCCCAGCCAGCGAGCGTTTGCCCAGGGAGTAAGCCCCTGCCGGCGATAAAGCGAATAGTTTTCACCACGGAGAAACTATGATTTAAATTATCGGGGAAAAGTGGTACTCTGGTCTGACGGGATCAGGGAGCCGGCGGAAGGCTGTCGTGCCCAGTGAGG
>WRKI01000154.1 GCA_009778155.1 Spirochaetota bacterium | reverse complement strand
CCCCCCCGTTTTTCAAACATTAAAGTGTTGTTAAATTCTTTGCCGTCGTATGCGCCTATATCTACAAAAAAGACATCTTTTTTACCTTTAAAGTACAACCACGCAAACATATCTTGATTTATTTGTCCGTAAAATTTAATGCCCAAAGTCGCTTCAATCGACAGTTTTAATTGATCAACAAGCATGATTTGAGACGCTTCCAGAGATTTCCCCAAAGCTTCAATCCGTCCAACTCTTTCAACAATATCTCCTAACAGGCGTTTCTTTATTCGCCTTGGAATAAACATTACCATCTTCTTTAAAATGTTTTCCACAACCTTTTTCCTTTCAACTTTGGGTTACAATTGTTTTTGCAGGGATGTATTCCAAAATAGCCCGTGCTGTTTATCGGTTTTTTAACATTATGTCAATTTCTTCAATTGCTAAATCTGGGGTTTGGTATTTTTCTTTAGTATAATCCCCGGAACCTTTTTCGTATTGTTGAATAAACCTTATCATTCCAACAGTACCCAAGGCTTCGTTTAATGCTTGCAAACCCGCTTTTCTAACTTCCATTAGATTATTTACATTAAGTGTCGCTGCCATTTCTCACAGCCTCCCATCAAAAATTCCAAAATACCCCCATAAATGGCGTGGCTTTTATTTGGGCGTGCCAAAGCCGCCATTGAAAAATGGCTTTTTTCTAAAGAGGCCCGGCCGCCGCCGAAACAGGCTGGCTGGACTGCGCCCGTGTTTGTCGCCACGAAAATATTCAACGCCGAAGGGTTAAAATGTTTTCCTGCTTAAAAACCGGGCTGTTTTTAACGCACCCAAAGCCCAAAATGGGCTAGGCAGGGGCGGTTTTGGTTAAAATTTTCTGCCTTTACAAAAATAATAACACTTTTGAACAAAAAAAACAACATGATCTGCTGATTTTTCCCAGAAAAATTAACCCAATTTGCAGGGCGAGCTGGCAAATCGCCTTGCCCGGCATGGCATCTGTCTACTTTTGTAGACAATCCGTGGACACCGGGCGCTTTCCCCAGGGTCTTTATGTCAAGCCGCGCAGCAAGCCGGGCACAGTCTCAAAAAGTGCGGCAAAGGTTTTGTCCATTGGGTCGGCGTTTTCTTCAAAGGTTACGTCCTTCAAGTTGTCCCTTATGGTGTCGATGAGGGGGTTGGCCTTCGCGCCGAAGAGCGCGTGCAAATGTTTTGCAAAACCGTCTACCAGTTCGGGGATGCTGATTAGGTTGTCTGGCCTTTCGTTAAACCTTAAATCGCCGGCAATGTGGGTGTAGTACAGCAAGGCCGCCAAGCTGTCGATTTTTTCGTTGGATTGGCCGCCGGCCGCGAGCGAGGGGTAAACGCGCTTTACCGTGTTAAGCAAAATGCTTTTTCTTAGCAGAAATATTCGCTGTTGGTTGTCCGCCATTTGCTGTGTCCAGCCGAGGGGTAGTTCTTTCGAATAATCGTGATTCCAGCCAAGGTGAGTGTACCATTGATGTTCCCCGTTTGGCGTTTTGATGTTATCGTATGTTATGTCGCTTGACAGGCCGTAGTTGCCGGCCAAGTACGATAAGTCGGCGGTGATTTTGTCTGGATTTTTTTCGGTTGCATCGAGCAGTAAATATACCGCTTTTTGCAAGGCCGCAAGATTGTCGGCATCTTGACAGCCCGACAGTTTTGCAACGTGTTCGTCGTGTGTATAACCGTAAGCCATTTTATTCCATCCTTATAAATTTTATACGCCGGCTAAAACCGGCGTTTAACCTTTTAGCGCGTAGACGATCTTGTTTTGCCCGCCAAATTCCGCATGGAGCGCGTCGTCTAGATTTTTGCCTTCCCATGTTTGGGTGTCGAGCATTTCTTCTTTGTTATTGAAGATGTTTGCGACAACGCGGTAATTCCCGCTGTCGAGGCGTTGTTTGATTAGTTCAGCGAAATCCGCGTTGGGGTTTTCCTTTGCCTTGTCAAGATAGGCGTTAATTTTATCGTAGGTTATTTTGGCAAGAAAAATTACACCTACCACTGCCGCCACTCCAAGAAGGCCAAGGCCGATAGCCTCTAGAACGCTTAACCCGTCGTCATCTTTGCTCATAAAACCGGCACCCCTCATTTACCTGCTAAAACACGTTTTTCAAGATCGCACTTTCATTATGCATCTTTTTGCACTTGTGTCAATAGGCTTTTATACTTGGGAACCACTGATTAACTCGACGCTAATCAGTGGTTCCCGCGGACTTAAGTCCGATGCATTTGCTCATTTCATTGCGCAAAATGCGGGTAAGAACGAGGATTCGGATTTTAATCCGCATCCTCGATGGGATTTAATCATCGTTTCCCTAAGCCTTCTTCTTACAGTGTGGGGCAGGCTTTCCAATCTGCTTGCAGTTCCTTTTTGCAACTTTGGCAAAAAATTTTTTCCGGGGCCTGCTCTGGCGAATATGCACCGCGCTCTTTTCCTTGGTTTCGAATCCGAGGCGCGCACTGCCAGGCGCGGTATCCACGGTTTGTGATAAGGGGCTGGGGCGGGGGGTTGCCTGCAAAGCAACAACCTCGCTCTAAAGGTCGCCCCAGAGCGAGGTTGTTTTTTAATCGCAACGCGGTATCGCCGAAAAGTCAACCCGTTTTTTTCGCTCCCAAGCCGGGTATGTAAAGCGGCTTTTCCGGCGGCAACTCTTCAAGCCTACGGCGGCGGCCGGCAAGCCAAATTTGCGGCTCGCTGTCCTCGCCAATCAAAACCAGATTTGCAGGGCAACCTTCCGCCATTTGCCAGGATACAAGGGCGGCCCCCGGCGCATTGACAATTTCGCAATCGCCGTCCGCCTGGCCGGCAAGATTTTCGCCTATTTTTTTGATAATACCGTCCTCGACAAGCAAATCCGCCGTAAAAGAACCGGCAGAGCCGCTTAACAGCAGTGCCCCGCAAAACAAGGTCCGGCGCGGCAGCTTGGGCGTTTTGAGGTTTTGATAGAGAAAATCCCACGAGCCAATATGCTCGCCAGTCCTTTGGCGCATCGCGCAGACGAATGCATCGCTAGAGACGGCAAGCGCGTAAATGAAATACAGGAGCAGTCCGCCCAGCCACAGCGCGACAGGCGCAAGCAACAGAAGGCAAAGCCCCTTTGCCATTTGCCCGTTAAGCGCCTGGGCGAAACCCGGCAAAATAAAAGTTACCAGAGCCGAAGCGCCGGGCGGCAGCTTGCGCTTTCCCGGCGCGACGGCGGTGTTTTTCAGCATAGCAGCCCCCTTTTAGCCCCGCCGCGAAGGACGGGGCCGTTACGCTACATAGGCAGGGGAGTCGTCGCCAAAGCGCCAAAAAACGCCGGCCCGACAAAGGCCCAGATTATAATAAGCACAATGGAAACCATCGACACAGCCCAGCCGCCTATAAGCATAGCTTTAAGGTCGGAAGAACGGGCAATACCCATAGGAGCTATCATGTTCACCCCGGGATAAATGGAAGAGGTTACACGCGAGCCGCAAATAAGAACGATAGCCCAGAACTCCATTGGCAGGCCGACCGTGTACAAAGCCGGGGCGAACAAGTCGTGGGTAATGGCAATCTGCGCGACAGCGCCGCCGCTTATGCCGAAGGAGCCGACAAGCGTGCCCAAGATCATAACAAGGGACTGCCCGCCCTGGCCGGGGTCGTCGCCCATAAGCCCAAGGAAAATATTGCCAAGCGCGGCAAAGCCGCCGCCAAAATCGACAACGTTCATGAAGCATTCCAGCATGACAAACAAAAGCCAAAAGCCGGCGGAATTTTTTATGCCGGTAAGAATGTTTTTGGTGGACTCCGCAGGACCCACCCCGCCGAACACGGACATGACAACGCTAAGGACGAACATGACAAAGACAACGTAAGAAACGCCGGTGCCGGCGGCGATTGCGTAAACGACAAGTAGCGCGAATGTTACCAAAAAAGCGATTGCAGTCCGCTTCATTTTTGGCGTTATCTCGATTTTTTTCTTTTCGTCTTCGGTAAGCTCGTAGACATCGCTGTTTTTCTTTTGCAGGTACAGGCCGACAAAAAATATGACGACGAGCCAAACAATCCCGTAAGGTATCGCGCCCCAAATCATCTGTTGGGCGTATGAAATGCCGGCGATTGAAACAAGTGCCACAACCGGCGGGCTGAAAGGCCCCCAAATAAGGCCGGTTTCCCCGGAGCTTTGAAACAGCGCCCCGACAACGCTAGGCCGCAGGCCCACTGCCGCGACAATGGGGATTACAATCGGCGCGATTATCGCAAGCCCGCCCGCCATAGTGCCGGTAAGGGCGCAGATTACAACCGCGCAAATCATGACAACCAACATCCCTTTTTTCTGGCTGTTTACGCCTATGCCGTCAACAACCCACTGGCAAAGCGTCTGGCTTACCCCTGTTTTCGACATTTGTATGCCAACGCCCGCCCCAAAAGCCATGATAAAGCCAATCAAGCCGAGCGTGGAGCCGAGTGCGCTTGCGAACATACTGCCTATTTGCATGGGATTTAGCCCCAGCAAAATAACCCCGATTACGACAGCGGCAACACTGTTAAGAACAGGGTCTATGTTTTCGTTGAAGGATAGCACGATGAAAGCAATCATCGGGATTAAAGCCAGCATAAAGACCGGCCCTATTTCGCCTAATGCCGGCAGCGTTGTAACCCCTGTAATTAGCGGGATAATGCCCCATGAACCCATTTCCATAAATCACTCCTTATAAAAAAAATATAATTTCGGCTAACGGACAAAAAGCCGTTTTGCCGCTAACCGCTTAAAACAACTCCGCCGTTTTTAACGCCCGTTACAGAACCGTCGCGTAACGCGAAACACCCTTTGACAATCACATGGGGTATCCCGACAGGATGCACCCGCGATTCCATGTATGTAGACTTGTTCTCTACCTTTTGCGGATCGAATACGGTAATGTCCGCAACGTTCCCGGCTTTAAGGATGCCACGGTTTTTCAGCTTCAGTATTTTCGCTGGCAATCCTGTAATCTTGTAGACAATATCCTCTAGCGGCATAATTTTTTCGTCAATGCTGTGTCGCAAATAATGAGGGAAAGTGCCGTAGTTTCTGGGATGTGGCACAAAGTCAGTGATAGCCGGGTCATAAGACAGAGAGTAGCCGTCGCTGCCGATTGCCACGTCCATGTCGCGCATAATCGTATTCACATCGTCATCGCTCATGCAGAAGTAAACGCAGGCGACTTTTGCATCGCAGTCCAAAAGCACTTTTATAACGGCATCCGCCGGCGGCAAAGCCAAACTCTCTGAAATTTCTTGCAGGTTTTTGCCTTCGTACTCTTTTCGCAAACCGTGAGTGCCGGACACAAGCACGCAAGATGCGCCCCCGCGATTTTTTACCGCCTGCTCAATGTCGGCGGCTATGCTGCCTTCCCGCTCCTTCAGCCGCCGCAAAAGCTCCCCGGCGCCGCCCTCTTGCGCCCAGCCCGGCACCAAGGCAAGCATGGACGTGGCAGAAGCGTTAAAGGGGTATTGGTCGCAGGAGACTTCAATTCCGTCAAGTCGCGCTTTTTTCAGTTTGTCCAAAAGCTCTTGCCCTCTGCCCCACTGAGGGGCTGTCATCAGTTTTAAGTGAGAGACATGAAGATGCGCTCCGGATTCCCCGGCTATTTCCAACATTTCATCGAGTGCTTCAAAAACTTGCATTCCTTCGTTGCGAAGATGCACGGTCAGAACTGCCCCGTGTTTTTTTACGACTTTTGCCAATTCAACCAGCTCTTCTTTTTTGCTGTAGGAGCTTGGCGGGTAAATTAGCCCCAGGGACATTCCGAAAGCGCCGTCAGCAAGCTCTTTGTCCAAAATCGATTTGAGCTTGTCCAATTCATCCGTGGTTGGAACCCTGTTTTCAAAACCCGTTACCGCAAGACGCAAGGTTCCGTGGCCGATCAGCATTCCGTAATTTATGCCGCAGCCCTTTTGCGAA
Organism: Spirochaetota bacterium; assembly: GCA_009778155.1. GTDB lineage: Bacteria > Spirochaetota > Spirochaetia > Treponematales > Breznakiellaceae > WQXQ01. Next base: position 589 of record WRKI01000154.1, on the reverse strand, counting down.
ACCAGCGCCGCGTATTCCCGCATGGAATAGTCCCCAAGTTCCAGCCCGCCCATTGGCTGCTCCAAAGTCCTTGAAAAATAGTCGCCAGCCGCGCCCGGCCGCTCCTTGTTTCCGGGAACGGCCGAGATGCCGCAATTGCCGCCTATTTCAAGCGTAACCCCCTGGCGCAGCTTGCTTTCGACTTCGTAAGGCACAAGCGCCGCCAGGTCGGAGTGCGTGTGTATGTCGATAAAGCCCGGCGAGACGACCATGCCGCCTATGTCCAAGGTCTCTTGCGAAGGCCCGGCAAAATTCGGCGTTATCTGGGCTATAACGCCGTTTTGAATACAAATGTCGGCCGTATAGGGTTTTGTCCGCGCCCCATCCGCCACAAGTCCGTTTTTGAGCACAAGCTCCATCATACAAAAACCTCCAAAAAAATAATTGAATCCCGCCCTTTAAGGCGAGCCGACTGATCGCGTTGAGGATTTAACATCCCGCTCTTTGCCTGCGGCGGGTATTTTGTTAAATTTTTGGCAAATTCCCCCGAATAATATTTTTCAGCCATGCCACAGCCTAGGGGCAAATTCACGGTGGTGGTGGTGGGGGG
>WRKI01000153.1 GCA_009778155.1 Spirochaetota bacterium | reverse complement strand
GGGGGGGGGGGTAAAACCACCAATGCCGTTACTGGCAGGTTGTTTTGCGTTTCTTTGACTTTTGAACATGGGCTTTCCTCCTTGCTTTCTTCGAGAGATTTTCGCCAGACGGCAAGCCTAAGCCTGCTGCCCGCTCCATTCATATCTGCTGAAAGTTTAACATCGCTGGGAAAAACTGTCAAGGCCTTTTTCGCAACTTTTTTTGCATTTTTTCGCTCGGTGTTAAATCCCCGTAAAATTCGCTCCCCGGGCAGGCTCGCAGGGGCAGATTGGCCGTTTAGCCCCTCGCCGGGCGGCTTTTCGCTGGTTTTTGCCCCCAAAGCCCCCGGCAAGGCTTGGCTAACAGGGGGTTTCTCGCTGTGGCAACGGCTCGCAAAGCAAGGCTCCGTGCCTCCGTGTGAAACCCTTCCAAGCCCCGGCAAGGCAATCGCTCTCTTGCTCCCCCCCAAAGCCCCCAAGCATGGCAGTTCCCGAAAGGAATTCCCCGCTGGGGAGCCGCCGCCGGGGCTGGAAACCGCCGCCGAACCCCTTGACAAAGCGAAAAAACAAATGTAACCTCTATAAAAGTGAATATAAAATGCGCCATTGACGGACAGCGCCCCCGCACAGGATTAACCCCGGAGGAACTGGCGATGCTGGAGGAGGCGGAGAAACATCCGCTTGAATATGATGAGGATAGCCCAAAGCTCACTTCGGAGCAATTAGCCCAATTTACGCCTGTTAATTACCCCACAATGGAGGAACGGGCGCAAGCAATGGGGCGAAGCCCCGCCCCGGAAAGCCTCGGAACCTAAAAAGAACTCCGTTTGGCCGGAAAAAGCGGGCGGCCGGGGGAAAATCGGTCGATTTTGGGGGCTGGGGGCTTGATTCAAATGCAAAATAGTAGTAAAATCTAATAGGTAGGGGGATCGATTCAAAACTGGCCGGTTTTGGGGGCATCCCAACAATGATTTAGGCGCTTAGGGAGGTTGCTATGGCGGATTCCAGACAACTCGTAACTTTTCAACTTGGGGAAGAATTGTACGGCGTAAGTATTATGGATGTAAAAGAGATTGTGCGTGTACAGGCGATTAGGGCAATTCCAAACGCGCCAAACTATGTGGAAGGTATCTTCAATCTTAGAAGCGAGATTATTCCAATTATCAACTTGCACAAACGGTTCCATTTGAAAAAACTGGTTACTTCCGAAGAAGACGAGCTTCTTTCGGGTTTTATTATTTTGGACTTTGACGGGATTAAGCTGGGGGTTATCATCGACCGCATCTCGCGGGTGGTTACAATAGAAGAAGAGCAGATTCAGCCGCCGCCGCAAATGTTTTCCGGCATTGGTGCGGAGTATATTTATGGAGTCGTGCGGAATGAAACTGGCTATCTGGTAATCCTCGATATACGAGACCTTTTCAATCCAAAAGAGCTTCAGAAAATTGCCGAGCTGAACATGAATAGGTAGCGAAACAGCTTTGCGCTACAAGCCGGGTGATATATGAAAATCGAAGCCTACTCTCCAACCATAAAACGAAAAGAAATGGATGCCGTTTTAACTGCGATGGTCGAAGACAAAATCGGGCCGGGTGAGCGATCCCGGCTCTTGATTCAAACCGCCAAGGAACAACTTGGCTTTGAATATGCGCTGGCCTTGCGTAGCCCGGCGACCGCCTTGCACTTTGCGCTTAAGGCACTGGGCTTACAGCAGGGGCAGGCAGTCGTTGTTTCGGCACTTTCCCCGCTGTATTATTTCCATGTTATAAACGATTTGGGACTAAAACCGCTTTTTGCCGATGTGCCAGATGGCAACCCTTGCATGAGCGTGGCGACAATCGAAAACGCCATTTCGCAAAAAGATGAGGGGACAGATGTCCGTGCGATTGTGTTACACCACACGCTGGGCTTTTTGCCGGATGCCGCCGCGATAACGCAACTCGGTTTGCTAGTAATAGAAGATATATCGCAAAGTTACGGGACATACACGGAAGAAGCTGAAGGGAATGCTGGAGATGATTCCGGGGAAGAAGGCGAGAAGCCGGGGGCGCAATCGGTGTCGCATAACGTGGCGCAGGATGCGGCGCGAAGTGCGAAGCATTACGCGCTACACGGAACCTTTGCGATACTGGGGCTGGAAGAAAGGGATATGCTTACATCCGGCGGGGGGGCTTTGCTTTTTGCAATGAATCGGCGCGATGCCGGGGTGTTAAGAAACTTGGCCGCAGGAGCCGCGCCCATTCCCAACGAGTATTGCCTTGCGGATATAAATGCGGCACTCGCCGTTGTGCAGTTCAAGGAGTTCCCCAAGAACATTCAGCGGCGGGCGGAAATTGCCGCCGGGTATAACCAGTCGAGCCTGAGCGGCAGGCACAAGCGATTTGTGCCGATTCAATCGGGCTTTGCGTATAACAACTACGCCTTCCCGCTCGTGTTGGAAACAGGGCAAAAAGATGTCGCCGCTTATGCACGGAAAAAAGAAATCATTATAGAAAACGCCTTCGAGCAAAGCCTTGCCGGGGCTGGAATAACACAGGCGGAACAATGCCCGGTGGCGCATTCGTATGCCTTGCGGACAGTTTTGTTTCCATTGTACCCGCGCTTGCGGGCGGCCGAGGCGCAACGTGTGTCCAAGCTGATTGGGACACTTCCATAAAAAGGTTCGGGGTGCGTATGAAAAGGGCTGTGTTGTTTGTGAGCGTTCATAAAAAAAACTCAAAAGAAGCGGCCTTGCAAATTCAGCGGGAGCTGGCCAGCCGGGATGTCGCCGTAACGGTTTTTCCCTTTGCCGACAGCTCCGACAAACCGCCCCAGGGAAACTGGGACATCGCACTCAGCCTTGGCGGAGACGGGACGGTCTTGTTTGCCGCCCGCAGTCTTGCCGGGGCAGGAACGCCCATCATCCCGATCAACCTTGGGACGCTCGGTTTTATTGCAAACGTAAAAGCCGACAATTGGCTTGCGGTTTTTGAAAAATGGGAGCGGGGCGAAGCGGACTACTCCCCGCGCTGTATGTTAGAAGTTGCCGTAGAAAGAAAAAAGCAGACGATAAGCAAAAACATCTGCTTGAACGATGCGGTTGTTTCTGCCACCGGGATAGCCAAGCTGATCAAGCTGAAGGTGCACACAAGCCTTGCACCAAACGACTGCACCGACTTGGGCTTTTACCGTTGCGACGGATTTATCGTATCAACACCGACAGGCTCCACGGCATACTCCCTTGCCGCCGGCGGCCCCATACTCGACCCCGAAATGGAAGCGACGATACTTAACCCGATATGCCCCTTCACGCTGTCTAGCCGGCCGCTCGTGCTTCCCTCTAACTTGGCACTAACAATAACCGTTGCCGAAGATCAGCGAAGCGGAGTGCTTTTAACCGTTGACGGGCAGGATGCCTACGCCCTGGAAAGCGACGACAAAATAACGATACAGCAAGCCGGGTGTTATGCGAAACTAATTTCAGCTAACCGCAGTGCGTATTATGCCGCGCTACGCACAAAACTTTCGTGGGCTGGTACGCCGGTAGTAGCAGACAATGAGGGAGGAAATCATGCTTGAAGAATTATCGATTAGAAATTACGCATTAATCAACTCGATTACCTTGTCTTTTCGTAGCGGCTTTAATGTTTTGTCAGGTGAAACAGGGGCGGGAAAATCTATCATTGTAGGTTCGCTAAGTTTTTTAATGGGCGGTAAGGCAGAGGCCGACGTTATTCGATCCGGCAGTGAAGAGGCCAGCGTAACGGCTGTAGTTTCGGTAAACAAAGACAACAACGAAGTAATGGAATGGCTTTCCAGCCACGATATTGAAACAGAAGAAGACACATTGATAATCCGGCGGAGCATTAAAACCACAGGCAGGGGATCGATCTACATACAAAGCGTTCCCGTAACAAGAGCCGATTTAACCGAGTTCATGGGGCTTTTGTTTGACCTTCACGGCCAGCACAACCATGAATCCCTGCTAAAAAAAGAAAGCCACCGCCGCTATCTGGATCGTTTTGCCGGAATCGAAGAAGAAGTTGCCGCCTACAACAAGGTTTTTCTGGAGCTTGGCGAAAAGCGCAAAGCGATGGATGCCTCGCTTAGTTCGGAGCGGGATCGTGAACAGCGCATAGAGCTTTTGGGTTATGCGGTGGACGAGATTACAAGAGCCGATGTAAAACCCGCCGAGATTCGAGAGCTGGAAAACGAGGCGCAAAAGTTAGGTGATTTTGAAAAGCTTGCCGGGCTGATAAACGCCGCCGCAGATATATTTTTTGACGGCGAGGAATCCGCATTGGATCACACCCGGCGGGCGAAAAATGCTTTGGACAACGCGCTCTCCGTTGACTCATCGTTAGGCGAAATCTCCAAGCGGTTGGAGGACTTGTACTACGAGGCCGAAGACATAGCCGGGGAGTTACGCGCTTACCGCGATAGCTTAACCTACGACCCCCAGCGGCTGGAGGCCGTGGACGAGCGGCTTGCGCTTTTGTACAAATTGAAGAAAAAATACGCCAAAGACCCAGCGGTTGTCGATGCCGCGGCCGGTGCCGGTGCCGGCGATGCGGGCAACGACGAAGAGGCCATTCTGTTATACAAAACAAGGGCGCAGGCCGAGATTGACACCTTGTCCGGGGCGGCCGAAAACAGGGAAAAACTTAAAGAAGAAATCGCGGCAATGGAAAAAGACATTGTAAGCCGTGCGCTGGTTTTGCGGCAAAAAAGGACTGCGGCGGCGCAAAAGCTGGGGGACGGCATTAGCGAAATTATTCGCTACTTGGGAATGCCCAATGCGCGTTTCGCCGCTGCCGTAAACCCAAAGACCCAGGGCGAAAAAATCAGCCTAGGCCCCTGGGGTGCGGAAGAGGTCGAGTTTCTAATTTCGGCAAACACCGGGGAGCCGCTGAAGGAGCTTGCCCGCATAGCATCCGGCGGGGAGCTTTCCCGCGTAATGCTTGCGATTAAAACCGTTCTAAAAGACAACATCGAGACGCTTGTTTTCGATGAAATTGACACGGGGATTGGCGGCGAGGTCGCGCTGGCCGTCGGCGAATACCTGAAAAAAATCGGCGAAGCCAAGCAGATTTTTTGCGTAACTCACCTTGCCAGCATTGCGGTAAGAGCCGGCAATCACTTTAAGGTGGAAAAAAAGACCGAAGGCGGCAAAACCTTTACCGGGGTAGGCCCCCTAAGCGCGGAAGGCAGGCGCAAGGAAATCGCCCGTATGCTCTCTGGCGATGCCGGGGGCGCCGCGCTTGCCCACGCCGACGAAATGATTGCAAAGTACGGCGGAATTTAGGGAATCTCTGATTAACTCGACTTGAAATACGCGCATTTTGCCGATAATATAAAGTGAATCTGTTGTAAAATGCCCCGTTTGGGGGATTTGGCTGGCGGCGGAGAGGTGCATCGTTTAGATGTTTCCTCTGTTTATAAAAGGGAGTGGCTCATGAGTGGCGATTACAACCAAAAGCTATTTTTCGCAAAAATCAGACCCTACGAGGAAATAATCGATTCGTTTCTAGAGCTGGAAAAAAAAAATCTGACGGAAATAAAAGAAAAACCAGAACTGGCCGCTCTTCTACAAGTTGCTCTTGCAAACGATATGCTCAATCTTGCATCGAACTACCTTGTTATTAGCGGGGTTTCGGAAGCTGTCATGAGTAGCAAAAATGCAGTCGCTCTGGATAACGCTAGAAAATCCCTTTACAAAAGCATCATTTACCTTGAAAAAACCGTTACGAATTTTGTTGATGCGCCTTTTTCCGACTACGAAGAAAAACTTGCCGAAATTGATTCTATCGATGCGAACAAGCGATACTTTCTTATCCGGAAGATGGGGTTGACGCTAGAGCTGGTAAAAAATGCTTACGGCAGAAAAAGCCGGTGGCGTTGGCCGCTTGTAGAAATGGAAGGGCGTTTTGCCGCTGTTGCCAAAAACATTATCAATTTGCGTAAAGCCGTCGAAAATCGAGACCCGCGTTCATCTTCCTACGAGGCCACAGTATATCACACTAGGCTTGTAAAAAGAATTCTTACGCAGGCGGCCTATTCGTATCATGAAAAGTTCGAGTTTAACAGCAGCGATTTGGCCGATCTTAGAAAGGGAATCAATCTTCTTTATGCGCTAAGGCGTTTTAACATTGTGTTAGGCGACAGGGGCGATGCCGAAGAACTGAAAAAAAAGCTGGACAAATGGAACGCAAAATACGATAACAACCAAAGAAAAGGCTTGGGCACCGGCAGCTAACTAGGCCAGCACATCCGCATTGTGGGGAATTTGCACGGCTTGGTTTTGGGGCTTAAAACGCTCCGGGTGCCGGGGGCGCATTTTTTTCAATTCATCTTCGGTTAGTATGGGGCAGTCAGAAAAATCGGTGTTTTTGAATGCCTTGATTCGTGCCGAGGGTTTAATACCTCGCACTTTAGGGCGAGGTATTAAACCCCGAGTGCAATTTCCTTATAAGAACAACATACCCCGCTGCTTGCGGCGGGGGATGTTGATTTCGGCAATCC
>WRKI01000152.1 GCA_009778155.1 Spirochaetota bacterium | reverse complement strand
GGCGATGCGTCCTGTTGCCCGCCGGCAAGGGCTTCTTCGACAAGCCTCTGCCGCAGGGCTTTTTCCTCGGCCGCCCTTGCGTATACCGGCGCGACGGCACGGCCGTCAGCAAAACCGTAGGCAAAGCCCCAAAGAAGCGAGGCCAGCGAATGCTTCTTCGCGCCGCTTGGAATGCAGTATGTAGCCGCGCTTTCAATGCGGATGCCGGCCGGCAGACTGCGGTTGAGCTTTTCGGCAAAACTTGCCGCGTCTATGCTGGCGGCAAAGTCTGCGGCGGCAATTTCGCCCGCGCCGAAGACGCCCGTGGCAAGGGGCGCAGCAAATTCGATTTTTGCAAGCGGGTTAAAGCCGCCGGTGTACAGCACCTCAAGGCCGGCCCGGCTAAAAGCCATCGAAAAAACCTCTATAAGGCTTAAATGTCCGGTAAACACTGCCACGCCGCCCTTGCTAAAGCTGAACAAAACACGGTAAACGGTCATATTCTCCGGGTTAACCGCATTTTTTGCGTAAACCGTGTCTTCTTGGCGGGTAACATCTGTGTTTTTAGCACTAAATTCCGCCTTGTCGCGCTTGCCGCATACCCCGCAAAAATCATCACACGGAGAGCCTTGGCACGGTGAGCCGCCGCAGGATGCGCCCTTGCAGGGCGGCGTCAGTACGGAGGCCTGCGAGCGTTCCATTTCCCGGCGCAAATACGCCGGGGAAACCCGCGAGTCCACAATATCCCAGGGCAGGGCTTCATTAGGGCTTTTTTCGCCAAGGGTCTTGTCAACCAAGCCCCGGTTTGCTTCCAAAAGCCCCCGCCATGCGTCCCGGTTTATGTATTCATCCCAGGGGTCAAGCCGCGAGCCTGCCCTGTAAGCCTCAAGCGCCAAAAGGCCGCTTTCCTCGCCGCCCCGGCTTAAAAGCCCTTCGATTGTTGAAAGCAAGGTGTCCGAAACATTTACCTTGTGGCCAAGGGTTTTGAGCCTTTGTTTTATGTAGTTCAGTTTGGACAGGGCGGTTTTTTCATCAAGCTGGGCAAGGCGCTGGTAGGGCGTGTGCGGCTTGGGGACAAAAAGCCCGATGTTTACGTTAAAGCGCATACCTGTCGCCCGCGACACATCGCTTATAAAGCCGGCGATTTCCTCCTCTTCGTTTTCCCCGCCTGAGCCGGCACTGGCCGGCAGGCCTATCATGAAATAAAACTTGGCCTTCTTCCAGCCGCGTTTTTTCGCCTCGCGTATAATTTCTATCACCGACTCCTTGGCCGCCTCTTTGTTGATTGACATTTGCCAGGCCTGCACCGGGGTTTCCACCGCAAAGGTAAGGCCGCTCTTTCTTGTCTGCGATATTTTTTCCAAAAGCGAAAGCGAAAAACTTGAAACCTTTAACGAGGGCAACTGGAAGGAAACACGCCGCCGGGCAAAACGCCCGTTAAGCTCGTCAACCAGATTGTCTATGCCCGCATAATCGCCTGACGAAAGCGATGAAAGGCTTATCTCCCGCCAGCCGCCGGTCTTTACGATAGCCTCGGCTTCGGCCAGCACTTGGCTCGCGCTTTTCTGCCGGGCAGGCCTGTACCAAAAACCGGCCATGCAAAAACGACAGCCGTTAGGACAGCCCCGCATTATTTCCAGCACCCCGTGATGCTGCACCGTTTTCAAGTTCGGAATCGGCAGGACATCTGCTTCGGCTACTGCTTCGGCTTCGTCCGCCCTCCCCTCCCCCGCCCCTGAAAAGCCGGTATCTATGGCGCGTCTGGCAAGGGTTTTTCCTTTTACCCACACATTCGGGTGCGATGCGATTTTCTCCAGCATCGCCGCCCTCCCCTCCCCTCTTGCTTTCCACTCCGCAAGTTCACTCGCGAACTCAAAAAAGCCGCCTTCCGCCTCGCCTATCCAGAATGCGTCTATGAAGGGCGAGTACGGCAGGGGGTTTGAAACAGCCGGGCCGCCGGCCAAAACTATCGGCTGCCGGCCGTCCCTGTCTTTGGAAAAAAGGCTTATGCCGGCTGTATCCAGCATTGCCAGCACTCCGTTTAGGCCAAGCTCAAAGCCCAGTGTGAACATAAGAAGATCGACACTGCCAAGGGCGATTCCTGTGTCAAGGCCGTAAAGGGGCAGTTTTTTTTCGCGTAACAGTTTTTCAAAGTCCGGCGCAGGGGCAAAGGCGCGGTCGCAACTTACGCCCTCTATGCGGTTCAAGCGGTTGTAAATAATGCGAAAGGCCTGGTTCGACATTCCTATTTCGTAAAGGTCCGGGAAGGCGATAAGGGCTTGAAAAGGCGCGTCTTTTTTTGCAAGACAGCCGAACTCGCCGCCGGCATAACGGGCGGGTTTTTCGACTTCGAGCAATCGCCCGCCAAGCTCTTGTTTTATGTCAATGAATTGGCGCCGGCGATCGTCGCGGCAGTCGGCATCGCCGTTAGCTGAAGAGTTCTCTATCACGTTAAATTGTATCGCCTTACATGGACGCTAAGGATTATGCCAACCCCTATCATGGATGCGAAAACCGCCGAGCCTCCGTAGGACATAAACAAAAGCGGAATACCGGTAATGGGCATGATTCCCATCGTCATGCCGACATTTATGATAAAGTGAAAGCTGAACATTCCGACAAGGCCCGCGCACAGGTAACAGGCGAAAGGGTCTGCTGTAATTTTCATCGTTCTTAAAATGCGCAGAAACATGACAAAGTACAGGGCGAAAACAAACATCCCGCCTAAAAAGCCGGCTTCCTCCGAAAACACCGAAAAAATAAAGTCCGTGCTTTGCTCCGGCAGAAAGCGGAAATGACTTTGCGTCCCCTGCAAAAAGCCCTGCCCGGACAGCCCGCCGGCGCCGATTGCGATTATCGACTGGATGATGTTCCAACCCGCGCCAAGCGGGTCTACATTCGGGTCAAGAAAAACGATCAAACGCATAAGCTGGTACTCCATAAGCACCATGCGAACCATATAGGAAAAAACAAGCGAGAGGATTACAATGGCCACCCCGTAAATTATCCAGAAAAAATACGCCTTTTTGTACTTTAGGTAGCTGAAGGTGGCAATGACGGCGATGACGCTGAAAAAAAGCGCGGTAAGGCCTATAAAGCCAAGGTCTGTAAACAGGGTCATAACCGGCGATGTGCGGCGCAAAATGTAGGAATGCCACAGGGGGATAAACATGAAAAGGCTTGTAAGCGCCATGCCGGCCACAAGAAATATTACATAACGCATGGCTATGCCGGCGATAAAGGTCATGACAAGCAGTATGGGAATAAAGACAATCGCCGTTCCAAGATCGGGCTGGATTAACACAAGGGCTGTGGGCAAAAACACGATTATACAGCAGACGGCAAAGCGGGTGAAAGACTTGCTGCTGCGCTTTGTCTCATCCAGATAGCGGGCTAAAAGGAGGATGACCGCAATTTTGGCAAACTCCGATATTTGAAGGCTGATAGGCCCGATTCTAAGCCAGCGCGCCGCAACCTCTCCCCGGCCGGAGACAAGCGTGTACAATAAAAGCACAATCGTGGCGACATATATGTAAAAGGCAAAATCGTAAAATTTGCGGTAGTTTACCATAGCGATAGCGACAGCCAGAATAGTGCCGGCGACAGCCCAAATAACCTGCTGCCTGTATTCCATAGAGACAAGTATGCCGTCATAGGTTACGCCGGCCGAGTAAATAAAAATTATACCCACGGACAGCAAAGCCATAACCGAGACGAGCAGTAAATAGTCTATCCCCAATAAATCCCGCGCCCTCATATCTCTCCCATCTATAAAAAACCACGGGGAACGGCCAAGTTACACACTTGGCCGGAAGTTGCACGGCGAACTAAACAACAAAAACTCCGTGCTCCTTCGCAGAAAGGCAAGCCAAGGCAAGCTACGCTTGCCCGCTTGCCCGCCCCCCTGCCCCCCGTGGTAAAAAATCCTCGTACCCCGCGCCCCGGTTACTGCTGCCGGCGGGCGGCAAGAAAGGCGGCCGCCTGATCGAAACGCCATTGCAGACCCATAGTCCGTACCGACTGCTCGAAGTTTTGCCCGGTAAAGTACCCGTGGAAAACCACGGCGGAGGCGAAAACAGCCCACCATTCCCAGTCGTTGGCCGCCTCGACAATGACAGAGACAGCAATGCGCTCGTCATTGTTGTCGGTGTTGTAGGGCGCGAAACCGGCAAACCATGCGTGGAAACGGTCGTCAAGGCCTACCTCGCTGGTTCCCGTTTTTCCGGCAATCTGCACATGGGGCTGGTTCATAGGCCACCTGGGGGTGCCGGTAGTAACAACCCCGCGCATATCGGCGCGAATATTCTGCCAAGTCGTCGCCGGCAGGTAACTCTGGTGAAGCACCTCCGGCTGAGTCCTCATTTCAAGGGCGCCGGTAATGGGGTCGCGCACTTCGCGCAGGACGTGCGGCCTGTAAATTACCCCGTCGTTGACAGTCATGGCCACCATGTTGGCCATCTGCAAGGGCGTTGTAAGCATGAAGCCCTGCCCGATAGACAGATTCATAGTGTCGCCGTGATGCCAGTTTTCGTGGAAACGCGCCTGTTTCCATGCGGGCGTGGGGATAAAACCCGCCGTCTCGCCGGGAAGGTCAATCCCCGTAAGCTCGCCAAGGCCGAACATTCTGGAATAATGGATGATGTTGTCTATGCCAAGATTGTCGCGCCCGGTAACCATGTAAAAAATGTTGCAGGACTGCGCCAAAGCGTCGAACAAATTCAAAAGACCGTGCCCCTGGGCGCGCGCGCCCGGGTGGCACCTCCAGATGCGCCCGCCGAAGGTCATCTGCCCCTGGCATAAAATGCGCTGCTGGCGGGGGAAGGCGTTTTCGGCCAAGATGCCCGCCGTCATAACCATCTTGAAAGTGGAGCCGGGGGGGAAACTCGACTGAATCGCCCGGTTCAAAAGCGGCCTGTGCGGGTGGTTTACCAAGGCAAGAAAGTCCTCGCGCCGGCCTGTCGTAAAAATGTTGGGATCGTACCAAGGATAGGAAACCATAGCCAGAATCTCCCCCGTGGACGGGCGCAGAACGACGATGGAACCCACACGCGGGCCTAAGGCAGCCTCCGCCAAATCCTGCAAATTGCGGTCTATCGTAAGCACAAGATTTCTGCCCATCTCCGGGACTTCGTGAATCACGCTTTCGCGCCCAGAGACCCGCCTGCCCCTTGCGTCAACGGTCATGACCTCAAGCCCGCGCCTGCCGCGCAAAATCTCGTCGTAGTAACGCTCGACACCCGCCTGGCCTATAATGTCCCCCGGCTGGTAGCCAAGGTTGTGCAAGGCGATAAGGTCGTCCCTCGTGATGCTTCCGACATAGCCCAAAATATGGGAGAAACTGCGTGAGTCAACATAGTAGCGGATAGGCCTTGAGTGCCATGTAACGCCGGGAAGGGAACTTCTCCGCTCTGCAAGGGCGGCCACGGCCGAAAAAGAGACGTTTGTCGCAATCTCCACGGGGTGGAAAAGAGCCAGATACTGGCTGGGAAGCCGCCGCGTGATTTCATCAGGTTCGATCTCCAGAATGCTTGAGACCGTCTCTATAACCTCGCCCATCATGCCGCGCGGAACGTCCGCCGGCGTAATGCTTACGGCAAAGGCCTCCCTGTTTGTAACAAGGGGCTGGTCAAAGTTGCGGTCGAAAATTTCCCCGCGGTGCGCCGGAATAATCGTAGCCCTGCGGGAAATAGCAAGGGCGCGTTCCCGGTGGTAGTCGCCCGAAAAAACCTGCAAGGAAAAAAGCCTCGTGCTGTAGATGACAAAAACAAGCACGAAAAAGGCTTTTAGAAAAATGATTCGCCGTCTGGAATTGTTTTCTGGCATTTTATTTCTCCTTTACCGCCGAAAGCGGCTTTACGCGCCTTAACAAGGCGAAAAGAACGGGAGCGCTTAAGGTGTTAAGCGCAAGCTCTGCCCACAAGACAGGGCTTGTAAGAGAGTAAGTGGGGACAGCCGGGGCAAAGATCAAATGCAGGATAAAATACGCCAAGGCCTTGACAACAGTGGCCGAAGCCATAAGGATCATGGGCAGAACAAGGAAGTCCAGAAAAAACGCGCCCTTCATCATGCCGGCCGCCGCCCCCAAAACAGTGCGCACAAGGCAGTTAAGCCCCAGGGGAGCGGCCGACAGAAAATCAAGCAAAAGCCCGGAAAAAAAGCCGGTAAGCTGGCCTGGCACGGGGCCGTTTACATAGGCGGTATACACAAGAACGCCCAAAGCCAAGTCCGGGACGGCGGAAAAGAAGGCCACATGAGAAAACACCGTTGACTGCAAAATACCGGCAACAATGCTAAAAAGAACAGCCAACAAAACCGCTTTTGTCATTACAGGCTCCCTGCGGCGGCTTCTGCCGAGGCTTCTGCCGCGGCTTCTTCAAGCGCGTCGGCCGCCGGCGCGGGTGTAGCGGCCGGTGCTGGCGTAGCCGCCGGCGCGACCGTAGCTGGTGTAGCGGCCGGCGCTGGTGTGGCCGCCGGCACGGGCGTAG
>WRKI01000151.1 GCA_009778155.1 Spirochaetota bacterium | reverse complement strand
AACACCCATCGTATTTCAGCCCTCTGTGCAAACTCCAAGAGAAAACGCCTCCCGGCACTTTACAGGCTGCTTGTCCCTAAGTAAACGCATATGGGGAAGCCTCCCCCCACGCTGCAAAGCCTTGCGGCTTTTCCGCTCTCCCCCCGCACCCCCGCACAGGCAAGAAAGCGCACTGCCCAAAGAAAGGCGGCACGGCGAGCGTGCCCCCCGGTAAAGTGAGGGGGCACTACAGCCCGCCGCGCAGCCTGCCTTCGGGCGCAACATAAAAGAAGAAGCGGCAGTATGCAGGTTTTGCGGTTTCCCAACACGCCCCCGCAGTTTACAAAGCCGCCGCCGCCGCCAGTCTAAGCCTTCGTTTTCAGCACAAGAACATTGCCCTTAGGCTGTGCGACCAAAAAACCGTCCCGCTTCCTAAAGCGCAAAAACAGTTCGCCGTACTCCATGCTTTCAGTCGTGCCGTCAAACTTCTTAATTTCAATCCCCTTGCGGTTCCCGTGCTGTATACGCTTAGGGTTCATAAAAACCGCAAACGGCTGGTTCGCTTTTATGTCCGCAAGCTGGGGCAGAATATTAACCTCATGGTAAGGATACAAATCCAGCCGCCCCGGCATCGCCTCCGTCGGCCGCCTCCAAATCGGCCTGCCCGTCGTGTCCTCAATGCTTGCAATGTGGTTAAGCACAGTCTCGTTAAGAAACCAAGCGCAATCCTTGCGCTCCTCGGCAGGAATCTTATACACGGCATCCCTAAAATCCTTCCAAGTCAAATCATTAACAGCCGCCCCCGCAATTTCAACTTTCGTAACATCCGCGCAGGCCATAGCCCCGCAGAACGGGTCATTGTCAGCTAACAGACACTGGCGGTCAAACTCCTGCCCGTAAACCTCGATAAACTCGTCAATGAACATCTGCCCCAAATCGACAAACACATCCTCCTCGAACTCGTCAAACCACGGGATATAACCCGCCAAAGTGTAGGCCTTCAGTTCGACACGCTGCGCCCCCTTCGGCTTGCTCCCTTTTATCTGCTGGCCGTAAGCGGTAAGCCAATGCAACTCAACACCTCCGCGCTCCCTAGTCGGCAAAAAAATAGAAGGGGCAAGCATAGGCCTGTGCCTGACCAAATTCATCATCACGCTTTTTTTAGCGGCGGCCTGCATAATTTCCGTTTCGTAAACCGGATTTATCAAATACTGGTCATTACCCGCCATATTCCCCATAGGCTCGCCCAGCGGAGCTTTCGCCACAGTCCAACCCTTTTCGCTCCATGAAACATCACGCGGGTTCGTCCAGTTATCCGATTTAACGTTAGGCGAAAACGCCAATTCCGCAAGCGTCTTATGGTTGCCAGCCCAAGCCGCAGAAATACCCTTGCCCAAATTGTGCAGCATTTCACGCCGCGAAAGTTCCCTGGGGCTTTTCGCTTGCGCCTTAATGTCATCGCGCAGCAACTTCACCGTGCTTTTTAAGGCTTCGACCTCCCCGGCTTCCTTTTCCGTCATCGCCTCAATCGTTTTAACAATGCCCTCAAGTATTGCTTTCTTCTCTTGAAAATAAGCCGTCGCAGTTTCCGTGTTGGCAAACCCGCAATGCTCGATTTTCTTCATCTCGGCTATTTTTTGTTTCACAGCCGTTAAAACTTCGCTCATACTTTTTCTCCTGTAAAATTATTGATAATGTTGCCCCAAAACGGAGGCAAACAAAATTCCTCTTTCGTTCCCGCCTTTGTCGCTTCTTTGTTTTTCGCAAGCGGAATTTTCGCAAGCGAAATTTCCGCAAGCGAAATTTCCGCAAGCGAAAACGGGTTGGCAGGCACGTTGCAAATCGAAAACTCCAACAGTTCTTGTTTTCGGAAAATCAAACAGGTTCCGTCCCTGCTGTTTTCTTTAGACGGAATTTCAATTTCGATAACGCGAAACCCGACAGAACCCGCCCTTATAACGCCGGCCTTCACCCTTTGCCCAATAGACCAGCCGAAAGGGTCATAGGATTTGTCGTTGAAATACACAAGCCCGTGCAACCCGTCCTCATCAACCCTTAACCCCTCGATTTTTCCAATCGCCGGTATGTCGTACCTGTGCGACCATTCAACAACCGGGTTTTCCAAATACCTTTTAAAATCCCAGCCCGCAGGGTCTATCCGCTCGCCCATGCGGTCAAGGTCAAACGTCGAAAGCGTCCACGGGTAGCCCTGCCCGCTCTCAACATCCGCCGTCAGGCGAAACGGCACAGAAGCAATCAGCTCTGCCTTGCCGGCCACCTTCTGCCGCCCCGCCGCTTCCCCGCGCACTCCCGAATAATCAAACAAAGCCGTTATCTGCCTGTTCCCGCTTTCTCTTTCGTTTTTAACCTGCATAGCCGTAAATCCTTTCGTTGTTTCTCATTTTTATCGCCGCCCATTCTGGCAGGCTTTTTTTTTTATTATTATCCGCGCCGTAAAACCTTATATCGCTTTGCGTAACAATCCCCATTTGCCAAGCAAGCGCGACCATCTCTTCACGGTTGCGGACATGAAATGTCTCATATAAAAATCCTATGTGGTTATAAACAGTTTTTTTCGTTATCCCTAATTCTTCGCCTATCCGTTGCGGCTCAAAACCGCAACATAAAAGTATTAAACATTCCTGCATTCTCTTTGTAACTTTGCTTTTCGTATCAGGCCATTCAGGGTGCAGGTCTATAAGCTCTTGAGTTTTAGGCGATATGTACGACTTCCCCTGCTTTATAATTTCTAAACCCTTGTGGAATTCTTCATACCCCTCCCATAAATTTGCATAAGAAGTCGCCCCGTGCCATATAAACCACGGCGCAAGGCTTTGCGGGTAATCGTAAACCGATATAGCGGCGATATTCAGCTTGGGAAACAGCCGGTGCAGTTCCCCCGTCATGTACGGCGTGCAGGCTTGATAAAACGCGCTGTCAATCATTAACAGCTTGGGCTTCTCTTTCCTTATCAAAAAATTCAACGCGTCTTTGTCTATATCAGTTACAATTACATCCTCAAACCCAAGTTTTTCAAGGCGTTCTTTGGTTTCCCGGTGTAACATTGTAGCCCTGCTAAGGAATATTGTCGCGCCCGCCATTACTCGCCTCCTGCCTTGTCAGTCGCAAGTAAATTTTTAGGCTTGTGCCATACATCGCCCCAGGGCTTAGGCTCTTTTCCTCTCTCTTTCAAAACATCGTTTATCGTTTTTATTCCCGCGTTTATCTCGGCAATGTCGCGTCGGCTTTGCGCGTCCTCGCTCTCTTGCAGTTCGGGAATATCCCACAAATCAAAAACGCCGCGCTCCTTTATTCCCAGACGCATAAAAAACTGCGCTTCAAGCGTTTGTTCAAATTGCCGCAAAATCGGAATTAAAGTATACTTCCAAAACGCGCTGTGCTGTTCCGCCGTGTCCTTGCCGGACAGCGATGTCGTTTTGTCATTTATGTTGGCAACTCTAGGCGGTATCCCGTACTTGGCAAGTATCGTGTACAGGTTCCAGCGTTTTAATTCAAACAATTTCACGACTTCAGGCGTGAACGATAACGCTTCAAAGTTAGTCCCCTTTCCCAACACGGCAATCTTGCGCCCCGCCTTTACCGCCCCATATTTGCTTTCCCAACGCCGCTCCAACTGGTCTGCTTCTTCCGGCCTTAAAGTTTGTTCGGTTTTAAGTATCCCCTGCGGAATCGCGTTATTCTTTAACAGTTGGCTGTTGGCTTTGTTGGCGTAAAAATCTTGTTCCAACTCAAGCGCGAGCGATATAAGCGGGTTCACCCCCCTAATCGGGTTCCACGGGTTCCAGTCCTTAAAATGTATTATTTCATCGCTTAATATCGGAATTATTTCCGACCCCGCATGGTAAAACCAGCGGCGTATTGTGTTTCTAAAATGCGCGTCAAGCCCGCCAGTTGTTTCACCTTCATGGCGCATTTTGCGCGGGTCTAACACATATATTTCTTTAGGCAGCCCGCCTGCGTAACCCGAACCGAACCACCAAAACGCTTCCCCCTCCAAATGCCACCAAGCGGCCGTGTCTTTCCATAGGTCATATCTGCTTGTGTACGGGTTAGGCCTGTGGAACAGATTGTAAATTTCCCCGCTTTCAACGTCGTTCCCTTGTAATTTTATAGTGAAATCCGCGCGGGCTATATTGCGGGCTAGTATGTTTACCGCTATATTCACCCATGCGTTTAATAAATAACTGTCCGCTATATTGTTTTCCCTTGCAAATATGCCGTAATCGTCATCGCTATACAATTGGCTCGCCATACTGCTTTTAACTGCATTTTGTTCGCGGCTGTTTTTATTCTGTGTTATTTTTGCAGTCAAAAGCTTAAATATATTCATAACATTACCACGCCCTGCTGAATGTCGGAAAAAACGGCGTATCGAAGCGCGTCAAGATAATGGTCATTCGTTTTGACAATCTGCCCAGCTTCGTCCCTGCAATAGTCCCATATTTCAGACAGCAACCCGACGCACTTTTCGCTAATGAAAAACTGCCCGCGTTCAATCTTCGCGTTAATGTAATCAATGCCGCTGTCCACGCTGTTATTCGCTTTCACTCCCCCGGTAATTTCTTGTATACGCTCCCCGCCCGCCGGGTCGCAGTACACGGGGTAGCCAATACCGTCTTTTGCGTCCAGCCAGCCCCTTGCTTCCAATTCCGCATTGAAGCTCTTTGTCGTCATGTTGAACGCGCCGTAATCGCAAAGCGCGTATACGGCATCGCCCAGCCAGCCAATCTTGACAAAAGTAATGTTAAGCCCGAAATCCTGCCCGGCGGCGTATCGGTCAAACACTTCGGGCATATCGCTTTCTTTAACAATCATCGTTTCGTCAAACCTGTCGTATATCACGCCCTCGGCTTTCACCCAAAGCCCGTCCCTAAACCTTGCCCGTTGCTTTTCCGGCAAAACATCGAGTATGTCGCCGATATAGTCTTCTGGCAGATTGTCCCTGTTGTCTTCGGAGTTTAACATCATTGAAGCGTACAAATGGGCTTTTTCAAGCGGCTCCCCGGTTAAAAACGCGCGGTTTAACACAAAGACTTTATACGCCCAATGCAAAGGGCTGCCAGGGTTGCAGTCGTAAAAAAACAAGTTGCGGCATCCTTCGATGCGCATCGCAAGCCTGGAATATGCGGTAGTTACCGCCGCGTAGCTTAATTGCGAAATCTCGTTAAAATATATCGTGTTGTATTCATGCCCTAAAATCTTATCCGCCTGTTCCCTGTCGCCTAATCCGCCAATCCATATTTCAGAACCGTTAAACAGTGTCAAAACACTCTCGTGTACATGATAAGTATAGCCGCCAGTTCCAACCGTATTGTTCAGCCACGGCAACAGCGTTTCCCGCAACACCGATGAACGCGCATCCTTCGCGCGGTATCTGCATATCAGGTGGCGGCTTCCGCTGTATCGCAATGCGCGGAACAATATTGCCATAACCAACACGGTTGTTTTCCCAGACCTCGAACCGCCGAAAAGCAGGACGTGTTTCGCGCCGCTTTTAAGCAGGTTTAAGGCTTGTTTCTGCACCGCTGTCGGTTTAAATACTAGTGCCGTTCGCATCGTTTTCCTCTCCTGTTCCTACAGTCCATGAAAGTCGCTGGCAAAACATAATTCACCTTGTTTGCCCGCCTCTTTGCCGTCTGTTGTCGCAAACCCGGCGGCTTCCCTTTCCGCTTTTATCGCCGTCTGCACCCATTCGCTTACATTCCCCTGCGTCAGTTCTTCGGGGTTCATTGCGTCCAATTTCTTGCTAATCACTTCCAGCATTTTTCCTGTTACTTCCCTGTGCTTTTCCCCTTGAGCTTCAATGGTTTTCCTAAGCTCCGTTTGTTTTAATTTCTCCATGTAGCGGTCGTAATCTGCCGCCCTTTCTTTCCAGCGGTTTTGCGCCGCCCAGTTGCGCCATACCCTGTACTTCTTTTCGCGCCGACCTTCGTCAGTTTCCACGCTGTCAACAGCCTTGCGGATATTCCTCGCCGCCCCGTAATCCCGGAACGCGCAAAACGCGACATACGCGGCACCCGTTTCCCCCGGCAGCCGCTCCCAGCTTTCAAAGGGAAGAATGGCGGCTTTCGCTTCCTCGATTATCTTTTCAAAGTCTTTCATGCTTCCCCGCCGCCGAATAAATCCGCTTCTTGTTTTCCCTTGCGGCTTTCAACGCATTCCGCCGCCCGCTGTTCAACCCACTTTGCAATTTCGCTAGGCTTGTAGCGCACCGCCCTTATTATCTTGTGATACGGTATTTGTCCCTGCATCGTGTACCGCCTTATCGTCTGTTCCGACAATCGCACCATTTCCGCCACTTCTTTCGCCGTCATATAACTCCAGATTAAGCCCCGCGCTATGCGCGGGAGAATAGAATAGCGGAAGCGGTACACATGATAAAAAGCCCCCCTGTGATAAAATGACGAAGGTT
>WRKI01000150.1 GCA_009778155.1 Spirochaetota bacterium | reverse complement strand
CTATCAGGGCGTCAAGCGTATGTTCCAATGTGTCCGGCAGCAGCTGTTTCTTCAAATTTACTTCCAGAAACAGCCCTTGCCCGGCCGCGGCGTCGGTCGTGCGGTATTTTGCCATTGGTTTCCCCCTGTTTTCATTCTACCGCTTGTTTTGGGTTTTGCATAGCGGGTTTTTCTACTGGCTCTTGTGCCTTTGTGTGAGTTAAATTGGGAATAAATTCATAAGTTCTGACCATTCATGCGTTTGTCGTGTACACAGAGCGGAGGTTTTTCCTTGCGATCCACTGCCGGCCGTCAAGCGAAGGGTTTCACTGCGGAGGCCGCCCCCCGCAGTGAAACCCTTCAGCGGCTACATCTTCAGCACCGACCTGTCGTAGCCGGCCGGCGGCTCGTAGCCCAAAAGCTGGGCGCAGGTGGCCGCAATCGAGCTAATACCCAACCCCTCGTGCAGAGAGCCTTCCTTCGGGTCGCACGGGTACTCGCCCTTGTGATGCGGGTCGTAGACAATACAGGGAACCGGGTTAAGACTGTGAGCCGTCTTCGACTTGGGCGAACCGTCCGCTTTAAGACTTACCGCGCCCGTTTTTTTGTCATGCTCGAACATATCGTCGCTGTTGCCGTGATCGGAAGTAAGAACCATCACAGCCCCCGCCTCCTCGACAGCCTTGGCAAGCCTGCCAAGCTGAATGTCCATACTTTCCATAGAACAGACCACCGCCTGATACACCCCGGTATGCCCCACCATGTCGCCGTTGGGATAGTTCAAGCGGATAAAATCGTACTTGCCGCTGGCAATCGCCTCGATAACCGCGTCGGTAATTTCCGCGCACTTCATCCAAGGACGCTGTTCAAAAGGAACGACATCGCTTTTTATCTCGACATATTCCTCCAACTTGTCGTTGAACTTGCCGGTGCGGTTGCCGTTGAAAAAGTAAGTAACGTGCCCGTACTTCTGCGTTTCCGAGATCGCCAAAGTGCGCACCCCGGTAGCCGCAAGGTATTCCCCCAAAGTCTTGTCGATAGAAGGCGGACTTACAAGATAACGCGCCGGCACCTTCAAGTCGCCGTCGTACTCCATCATGCCCGCGTAGCAAACTTTTGGCAGCCTTTGGCGGTCGAACTTGTCGAAGGCCGCCTCTTCAAAAGCCGCGGTAATTTCCAGCGCCCTGTCGCCGCGAAAGTTAAAGTAGACCACAGAGTCCCCGTCCTCAATCGCGCCCACGGGTTTTCCGCCTTCGGCGATGACGAACTCTTTCAAATCCTGATCGATGACACCCGGCGTCTCGCTTCGCAAGGTTTCCACCGCCTCCCGCGCCGATCCGAACTGCCGGGCCTTTCCCAGAACGTGCGTGTTCCAGCCCCGCTCGACCATAGCCCATTCCGCGCCGTAGCGGTCCATCGTGATCCACATACGCCCGCCGCCGGAGGCGATACGCGCGTCAAAGCCGCCAGAGTTTTGCTCTTTAAGGAAGGCTTCGAATGGATCGATGTATTCCAGCGCGCTGGTTTCGCCCACATCCCTGCCGTCCAAGAGCGCGTGGACGCGCACGCGAGCCACACCCTCTTCCTTGGCTTTTTTGATCATCGCTTTAAGATGATCCAGATGACTGTGGACATTGCCGTCCGAAAAAAGCCCGATAAAGTGAAGCGCGGCCTTTTCGCCGGCGCTCTTTACATTCGCGACGATTTCCTTCCATGCGGTGCCTTCAAACATGGCCCCGGTTTCGATGGATTTGGAGACGAGAGCCGCGCCTTGGTTGAAAACCCGGCCGCAGCCCATAGCGTTGTGGCCGACCTCGCTGTTCCCCATGTCGTCATCCGAGGGAAGCCCGACAGCAGTGCCGTGCGCTTTCAGCTTTGTGCCGGGGCTTTTTGCCGCAATCGCCGTAAGATTGTACATTTTTGAATCGGCGACAGCGTCGCCTTCCTTGTGTTTGCCGTAACCCACGCCGTCCATTATGACCAGCACGACTGGCCCGCTTCGTCCCTTCCACGCGGGATTTTTTTTAAGAGCTTCCATAGCCCCTCCTTGATTTTTGTCAGTTTTGCAACAGGCTCATTATACACTGATTTAGGGATAAACTTCCACTGCCGGCGAGGGCACGGCCGCACGGGAAAACCTTTGCCGCAAAGAGGCTGCGCGTTTTTCAAGATGCTCGACAGGCAGGCTCGAGGCCTTGGGGTCTTCGGGGGCAGCCCTTGCCTTGCCGTAAATCTGCACTTTGCGCAGGCCGCGGCGAAGGCCAGCCCCGCCCGCCGCCAGGGGCAGAGCCAAGATGAAGTCTTCCCAGGCGGCTTCCTCCTGGGGCGGCGGGGGAAGGCCGTCTATGCGGCAAAGCATGGTCTGGATTGTTACCGGGGCGCAGGCGGCAAGCTCGCGTATTTTCGCTTTAAGGCCTTCAAGGGGCAGGCTTGATCGGTTCATTTTTTCGTACCAGTCTTGCGTGGCGGCATCGAGTTTGAGCCAGATGTCCAGATTGAGCGGCGCGGCGGCCGCCTCCCTAAGCCGTGAAAAAACATCTTCTTGCAAAAGGCCGCTGCCGCAAGTTATAAGCACAAGGGCGGCTTCGGGGGCAATCTCCCCCCGGACGCTCCCGGCGCAGTCCAGCGCGGCGGCAAAGTGCGGGGAAAGTGTCGGCTCGCCGCTGCCGGAAAAGCACACGTCCTTTACCGGCACGCCGCGCTCCTTCGCGTCTGCGAGCGTCATGCGCAAGTCCCTTTCCATTTGTTTGAGCGAAAAAACCGCGCCGGTTTGAAAATCGAATACCTCGCAATAGGGGCAGTCGAAGGCGCAGTGTTTTTTGTCCGGGAAAAGGTTTATCCCCACGGAAAGCCCGCCAGCCCTTCTTGAATGCACGGGGTAAACGAGAAGGCCTGTTTCCCGCCCGCCGCCGGCACCCTGCGCCGCCCCGCCTGTTTCCATTGTCCTGCCCGACATCTCTTGCATGGCTTATTTTGCCAGAAAATGCAGGGAAGAGTCTACGGGGGAGGCGCATCGAATCTACGGTTCGCAGCACAAAGGTTGCCTTAAAAAACTCCGTGCCGTGCCCCCCGGCCCTAGCCGTTTTTCCGTAGGAAGGACAGCATATCCGAGCCGGAAGGCGGGCAGCCGGGGCAGAATTTTTCAAAGCTGGATGCGCAGTCGCCAATCCCGATCTTGCCTTTTTTGCCAATAAAACCCTGCCCAAGGCAGATTTTTTCCGGCAAAAGCTCCAGCTTTTTTTTGGGAAGCCTGCAACAGGCGAAAATGAGCGAGGCATAACAGGCACTGCAAGCGTCGTCTTCGTTAATGTACGGGACAAACTGCTTGGCCTTGCCCGTCGGCAAGACCGAGTTGTTAAGCGCGGCCGCACCGTGATTGAGCTGCCGCACCTTCGCAAGACTTATGTCCGCCACCCCCACCCCCAGCTTTTCCGCAATGCCAATGTAAGCAATGTCCGAGACACTGATGCCCATAAGCGAGGCCGCCCAAGCGTCAACCAATACAGGGTCCCGGGCGGCAAACATACGCCCGCTGTAAAGAGGATTGCCGCCTTCTTCAAAGTCAAGATCGCCGCAAATCCCGTCAACCAAAATAAAATCGTTTCGCATAGCCGTATTCAGATGCGCGATAGGCTTGGAAAGACCGATTGCGTGGAACCGGCGCTTTTCCTCGTCGGGAATCAGCCCCTTGTTGTTTTTAAGAGCGCAAGTAAGAATAGTCTGGCAGTGCCCCTTCATTACCGGCAGATTGATCATAAAGTCAATGGCAAGGGCGCTTTCGCAAATTTTTATGGAAAAACCCTTGCAGTCGGTTTCAACCCCCTTGTCCAGCTTTGTGTCAATCAGCTTTACGCCCGTTTCCCTTGCAAGCTTGGCGTAACCGCAGGCGTTGAAAGCGTCGGCGGTGGAGGCCCCCAGCCACGAACCTTCGATAATTGAAATGTCGTTAAAACCGTTGCCCTTCAGGTAATCGATTAAGCCGGCGGCAACCTCCACATGGGTAGTCGCCCCGTCGGCGGCCTTTCTGGGCACGACAAGATTGGGCTTAAGTCCGATTTTTTTTCCGCGATCCCCGATAAGAGCCGCAAGATTGGCTTCATTTGCAAGATTTACAGCCATTACAAAAGGGTCTTTCCCGTAAACGACCAAGATTTCATTTTTTTCCATTTTTCTGCCCTGCCCTGCCATTAAAACTTACGATCACTTCCATAACCCTGTGCCTTAAAACTTTCGACACGATGATTTTGAAGTTCCTAAAGACAAACTCTTCCCCGGCCTGCGGAACGCTGCCTGAGTTTTCCATAACCCAATTTCCCACAGTCGTTGCGGGAACGCCTTCCAAAGGAGCCTCTTCGTCCGGCTCCCCCGGCTCCACCCCGCCGGCCGTCTCCGAAGCCGCCGCGCCGCCGGCGATTTGCTGAAGCATATCCTTAAAACTTGTGCCGCCCATGACGGCAAAACCGCCGTCGTCTGTTTTTCTTACGGCTTCCACAACCTTGTCGTGCTCGTCCCAAATTTCGCCGACCAGCTCCTCCACAATGTCTTCCATTGTAACAATGCCCAAAGTTCCCCCGAACTCGTCAACGGCGACGGCAATGTGCGCCCGCTTTTCCTGCATGGTTTTAAGCAGTTTTGCCGCCTTCATCGTCTGGGTAACCCAGACAACCGGCTTTACAATCTCGGCAGGAGTCTTTTGCCCCTTGGCCACATTATGGTAAAAATCTTTAAGAATTATAACCCCTGTAATATTATCGATGCTGTCGCGGAAAACCGGTAGCCTTGAAAAGCCAGTTTGCGCGAAAAGAAGGTCGATTTCGGCGGCGCCGGCATTTTCGGAGACGGCCACGACATTGACGCGGGGGGTAAAGACTTCGGCGACGGTAAGCTCGTCAAACTCGATCACCTCCCGGATCATAAGCTCTTCCTGCTTGTTGATGCCGCCCTCCTGCCGGACCTCTTCGACAAAGGCCAAAAGCTCGCCCTCCGTAAGCGCGGAATCCTCGTTTTTGGGGAAAACCTTCATTATGAGCTTTTTCCATGCGGAGGTGAAAAAGTTGATGGGGGCGAAGACGAAAATGAAAAAGCGCAAAAGAGGGGCGGAGCGCAGGGCGGTAAGCTCCGGCGACTCCTTGGCAAGGGTTTTGGGCGAGATGTCGCCGAAAACGAGCATGACAAAGGTTACAATTACCGCCGCGACGGTAACGCCGGCCGTCCCGAACATCTGCACGAAAAGCAAGGTCGCAATGGCCGAGGCCGCAATGTTGGCAATATTGCTGCCGATAAGCGCCGAGGACAAAATTTTTTCGTAAGAGTCAAGCAGTTTAAGCGCAGCTTTAGCCCTTCTGCTTTTTCCGCCCCCAGCCCCTGCGCCCCCGGCCATGTTTTTCAGCTTGCTGCGGTTAAGCGAGGAAAAAGCCATTTCGCAAGCGGCGAAAAAGGCGGAAAACCCCACCAAGACGACAAGAATAACGATGAATGCCAAAATTCCAAAACTTGATTGTTCTACCATTGCTTATAAGCCGGGAATATGCGATTCACCGAGCGAATCGCATATTCCCTAAGGCGCCGATCAGAATCGAACTGATGCATAATGGTTTTGCAGACCACTCCCTTACCGCTTGGGTACGGCGCCAATTGGGGCTTTCCCGGAAAACCGGTTTTGAAAAAGCCGCCTATTAAAAATTAACCCTTTGTGCCAAAAAAGTCAAGACCCCCGCAGAAAAATCGCTATTTTTTCTGCTGTGCGCCCTGCCCGTCGAACCCCGCCCCGCCTACAATGTAACTTGGAGGGTCAACGTCAGAAACTTGAAGCAAACCGCGCCCTCTGGCAAAAATGCCCGGCTTGGAAAAATTTACCTTCGGCGTGGTTTCCGTCCAGCGTCTGTCAAGAGCGTCATATTCTTCATCTGTCATATCTGTCATACTTTCTCCTTAGCTCGTCATACTGCTCGTAATATTGCTTACGGCATTTCATTCGTGCTGAGGGTTTAATACTCGTATTAAACCCGAATGCAATTTCCTTATAAGAACAGCAAACTTGCCCTTGGGCAAGGTTGCTGATCGCGTGGAATACTTTGACCGTATCTACGCCCACATGGTTGTACATGATTTCCAGCAAATTTCCATTTTTGTCAAACCCTATGGCCAAATACTTTGTTTCATCGCCTTCTTCGATTAAGCCATCGGCGACATTGTTCATCAAAGCCCAGCAAATATTCTCTTCGGTTATATTATGCTTAAACGCTGATTTCGTAAACACAGTATTCGGCAACATAATTTTATGTTACAGCATAACCGGCAAAAAGTCAAGAGCACGAATTGCCTCAAAATTAATCTAACCCAAAAGGAACCATGCCTCAAAATAAAAACCTAACCCAAATATACTTATCCGAAGGAGGGTTCGGAAAGCAC
>WRKI01000149.1 GCA_009778155.1 Spirochaetota bacterium | reverse complement strand
GGGGGGGGGGATAACATCAAGTGGATAATGCGGGGCAAAATTACCCCCGGAATCCGCATTTTCGAGAAAACTCCGTGTAAAAAGAAGCCCGTACACTTCATTTCTACAAGAATAGCACGCCGTGGGCATTTTGTCAAGCCCTTTTTTCGCTTTTTTGAAAAAAAATGCATTTTTCTGCAAAAAAAAAATCCCCCGTAAAAAAGCCCCAAGCCGGGCAAAAATCGGCAAATTCCCGAAAATTCCCCCTTGCCAATTTGCAGGACACATGGTAAAATGGACTAGTTAGGAAACCCGATTGGTTTCCTAACTAGTCTCGCATTTTTTAGGGCAAAGCCCTAAAAAAGTGCTTTTTAATCTGAAGTTGTTCTGAAACTGAAGTTTCCGAACAACCTCAATAGAAAAAAAGCGGTAAAAAACAAGGTAGGAAGCATTCAATGCAAAAAATCCACGGGATAATACCCCCAATGATCAGCCCATTTAAGCCCAACGGCGACCTAGACAGCGCGGCCTTTGTATCCAATATTGAAAAATGGAACAAAGATCAGCTTGCCGGGTATCTAGTCATAGGGTCTAACAGCGAAACCGCCTATCTTAGCGAAGACGAAAAACTTGAACTCGTCAAACTAACCGTAGAACACGCAAAAAAAGACCGCCTCGTCATGGTCGGATCGGGACTGGAATCCGCCCGGGAAAGCATCAAACTAACCAACAAATGCGCCAAACTAGGCGCGCATTGCGCACTCGTCTTGACACCCTTCTATTACAGCCCCGCAATGGACAGCAAAGCGATGATCCGCTTTTTTACAGAAGTCGCAAATAACAGCGACATCCCCATACTAATCTACAACGTTTCCAAGTTTACCAACGTAAACATAGGAGCCGACGCAATAGCCGAACTAAGCCAGCACAAAAACATCGTGGGAATGAAAGATTCAAACGGGGACGTGCCACAACTAGCCACCTTTTTGCGAGTCGCCCACCCCAGCTTTCAAGTAATGACCGGCACCTACAGCGCGTGGTATCCGGCACTAGCAATGGGCATAACAGGAATCATCTCTGCAATAGCAAACTGTTGCCCAAACGAAATCGCCCAAACACAGCAGCTTTACGAGGCGGGCAAACACAACGAAGCCTTCGAGCTTTACCAGCGCATCTTCCCGGTCAACACCGCGCTAACGGGGACATTCGGCATCGCGGGCTTGAAGTATGCTTGCGATTATCTAGGATACAAAGGCGGGAGTGTTCGCAACCCGCTGGCGGATTTAATAGAAGAACAAAAAGAAAAAGTGCGAGCGATAATCGATAAAGCCCTCCCGGCAAAGGTGCAAAGTGAGGGGGCATAGATTTGTGAACAACGGGATAGCCCGTTTAGTATAAAAAATTTTAGCTAGAAGGAGAGGTGTATTATGGGAAAATTGGTAATGATACCTGGCCCCACCCCGGTAGTCGATTCAATCAGGGTAGAAATGGGACGGGAGATTCAGGCGTTTGGCGATCCTAATTTTGTAAAAGACTACAAAGAAGTCATTGACGAATTGGGCGTTATGTTTGGCTGCAACGGCAAAACCTTTGTCGTCGCCGGGACAGGAACCCTTGCAATGGAAATGGCCATTGCAAACTCCACAAAAAAAGAAGACAACGTGCTTATCGTAAGCAACGGCTTTTTTGGGGACAGGTTCATCGATATTTGCGAGCGCAAAGGCCTAAAGGCAGATGTTCTAAAGGCAGAGTGGGGCAAAAGGATCGCCGTGTCCGAAGTCGAAGCAAAGCTGAAAGAGAAAAAGTATGCGGCAATCACCGTAAGCCACGTTGACACATCAACAGGCGTAGTTGCCGACATCGCCGGCATTGGCGAAGTAATGAAAAAGTTCCCGGACACTATTTATATAGTAGACGGGGTGTGCTCAACAGCCGCTCATTACGAAAACCTTGCGGAGATGAACATCGACATTCTCTTTACAGGCACGCAAAAAGCATTCGGCGTGTGTCCGGGGCTTCTCATGCTGTGGGCAAACGACAAAGCCATGAAACGCAGGGCATCGCTCGGCACAATCCCAGAGTTTTATGTCGATTTTGACAAGTGGATTCCCACAATGGACGACCCGATCAAGTACTTTGCCACCCCGGCAGTCAACCTTGTTTGGGCACTCAAGGAATCCATCCGCCTGATCAAAGCGGAAGGCGGCCTAAAACCCCGCTACGAAAGGCATCTGAAAAACGCGCGTGCGGTTCAAAAAGCACTGCTGGCCTTGGGCTTTACCCTGCTTGCCGAAGAAGGCTGCCGGGCAGTAACCCTGTCCAACGCCATTTACCCGGAAGGCATAGTCGATGCCGACTTTAGGAAGATTATTATGGAAGAAGGCATGGTCGTCGCCGGCGGGCTTGGCGCGTATGCTGGAAAACTCTTCCGCATTGGCCACATGGGGAACATCACTGTAAACGAGATGGTTACGGCCTTGGGCATCATTGAACGGACCCTAATGCGTGTCGGCAAGCTGTCCAAACCGGGCGTCGGCGTGGGCACTTACTTGGAAGAAATGGGAAAAAAATAACCCGGTGGGGTTAAGTTTTAGTAAAGAGAGGGCGTGGAAGTGCCGATAAGCGTCGAGCTAACGGGTGCTTTCCGCTCTCTCCCTTTTTTTCTGCCGGCAAAAAAAAACAGTTTTTTTTTCGCAAAAGCCTTGTTTTTTGGTGGTTTATCCCTTATCATTTACATTAGAGTTGTTCAAAAGTAGCTAGAAACGAAGTTTTCTAGAACAAGTCAGTGCAGGAGGTTTTTGAATGAAAAAAGTCATTTTTATAGCGGCTCTGTTTGCAGCAATGGCCGTAACGCCGTTATTTGCGCAAGAAGAAGAAGAGCAACAGGCTGTCGGGGAGCGCGCTCCAGTTACTTACGTTGTAAATATATCCGTGGAACGGATATTTCCCACAAGGTACGGGTTTCTAGTCCAGCACCGAACCAGAGACCTTGGAATGGCCACAGTCGCCATCCCAAGCGAATGGTTTTCGTTTGCCGGGGCCAGGGCGGAACGCATTCCCCTGCGCCGGGGCACGGTATGGCCTAGTATGTCCGTATTTTTTAGAGAAGGGGAGTTTAGCCACGTCCGGCTTTATGTCCACCCGTCGCTAAGCCACTTTACTTGGGGCGCGGTTATGCCTTCTCCGGAAATTACCGAAATGTTCCAAGGTGTAGAAACCATTCATCTTCAGTTCTAGCCGGATTGTTGACGAAGGCAACCCCGCCGCCGTAAGTTATGCGGCGGGGTTGTTTGTTCATCTAGATTGGACAGGTTTAGAGAAATATTTCCTTCAAGCCCAGCTTTCTCAATAAAAACGGATTGACAATATTCACCGAATAGGCTAATGTTAAAAACTAGGGAGCAAACGGGCACAATTAAAAAGGCTGTAATATGGATTTAGAAAAGTTAAAGAGTATTCAGGGAGCCATCCAAAGCGAGTCGCTTGACGGCTGGCTTTTTTGCAATTTTCGCCACCGCGACCCCTTGGCAGACGAAATCTTAGGTCTTAGCCCTGGGGCATCCAACTCAAGGTTTTGGTTTTACGCAGTCCCCACAGCGGGGGAGCCTCAAAAAATTGCCCATGCGGTGGAGCCAGAAGCCCTGGGGACACTGCCCGGCGAGCCGCATCTTTACCGCAGCCGGGAAGAGCTTCTTGCCTGCTTGCGCCGGCTGGCGGGCAAAAAATGGGGCTGTCATTTTTCCGACACAATCCCCGCCATTTCCTACCTTGATGCAGGAACAGCCGCCATGCTCAAAGAAGCTGGCCTTTTGCTCGCCCCCGGCGACAGCTTAATCCAGCGTTTCAAGGGGCTTCTTAACGATGCCGCAATACAGAGCCACGAAAGAACAGCCGCCCACTTGTACGAAATCGTGGAACTAAGCTGGGCAGAGGTTCAAAAATCCTTCGCCGAAAACCGCCCCGTTTACGAAGGC
Organism: Spirochaetota bacterium; assembly: GCA_009778155.1. Classification (GTDB taxonomy): domain Bacteria; phylum Spirochaetota; class Spirochaetia; order Treponematales; family Breznakiellaceae; genus WQXQ01. The sequence goes on along the minus strand of WRKI01000149.1, from coordinate 2,436 downwards.
GACATCGCCTTGATTATGAGCGAAGAGGTCAAAAAACGCGGGCTTGAAACACGCGGGGTCTTTGTCGTCGCCGCCGGGCGCAATTCGGGCAACCCCCACTACAACTATTCTGCCAGCTCTACAAAAAAGGGCGCACTCTTTGCCCCCGGCGACGTTATACAGTTTGACCTGTGGGCAAAGGAGCATAACGGCGTTTACGCTAACGGCGTTTACGCCGACATATCATGGGTGGGTGTTTACGGAAAAACTGCCGCGCCGGAAGTCGAAGCGGCATTTTCTTCCATAGTAGAATCGCGGGAAGCGGCTTTGCAGTTTATCGAAGCTGAGCTTGCCGCAGGCAGGCGGCCTACCGGGGCGGCCGTTGACCGTGTTGCAAAACAAGTTCTCACAGCCCGTGGCTTTGCCGCCGCAATGAGACACCGCACCGGTCACGGGATTGATTCCGATGTCCACGGTAGCGGTGTAAACATCGACTCGGTAGAATTTACCGACTTGCGTCTGTTGCTTGACGGGGCTTGCTTTTCTTTAGAGCCGGGGGTGTATCTGCCCAATTTTGGTATGCGAACAGAAATCAATGTTTACATAAAAGACGGGAAGCATTTTGTTTCCGGGAAAGAACGCCAGACAGCCTTGTTGCGCTGTACAGAGTGAAAAAGTGTTAAAAATAACCGTGCCAGCAGAGCTTCTTAACTTCATAAAAACCGGCGAAAGGTTTATTGTGGCCGGCCACAAACAGCCCGACGGCGACTGTATCGGCAGCCAGCTTGCTTTGCGATCCGCCCTTGAGCGTTTAGGCAAGCAGGCGGTGGCTTGTTCTGCCGGCCCCTTCGACCGCTTAGAGGTAAAGCCCTATGCCAAGTTTTTTACCCCGGTTGGCGAGGTCGAAAATACCCCGGACACTCGGGTAATTTTGGTGGATAGCTCCTCGATTAAAAGAACGGGCGACCTTGAATCTTTTCTAAAGGGGCTTCCCATTGCCGTCATTGACCATCATTCTAAATTTGAGTATCAAGCTGTTGCGCAGAAAGACTTAGAGCAAAAGCCGAATTTCCTTGATGAGACAAAGCCATCTTGCACAATTTTGGTTCAAGCTGTGATCGAAGAGTTAGGCATTGGGATTACAGAGGAGGAAGCCGAGCTTTTGTTTCTTGGTCTTTGCACTGATACTGGTTTTTTTAGGCACTTGAGTTCAGCTAACGGGGAGGTTGCTTTTCAATCTGCCGCAAGGTTGGCCGCCGCCGGGGCTAACGCGAAAAAAACTTTTAACACGATTAATAGCGGGAAGGGTTTAAACTCCAGAATTCTCCTTGGGCATATTCTCGCCCGCGCCGAAACTTTTTTCGACGGCAAGCTTGTCCTAAGTTATGAATCCCCGGAAGAAACCAAAAGCTTTGGCGCAGAAGGCAGGGATTCCGACAGTCTTTACTCCCTGCTTCTTTCCGTAAAAGGTGTAGAAGCAATCGCAATAATCCGCCAAGAATCCCCCGAAAACTGTGTGGTCGGCCTCCGTTCCGCCGACAAAATCGATGTTTCATCAATCGCGGCCTCCCTGGGCGGCGGCGGCCACAAAAACGCCGCAGGCCTTTCCACCGCCGGAACAATCAGCGAGGTCAAGGGCAAAATAATGGAAGCCTTCGCAGAGGTTTTTTGAGGGGGGTTATTAAATCCGAGTAGCAGCCTTGTTGGGGTCAAGTTAATTTGCCCCAAATTACTGCCAATTGAATAATTTAGTAATCCGGGGCATATGAATACTTCATGTTTTTGAATACAATCTTTCTTTTATAAAAGAATCGACTGTCATCCTGTTCACTCCAAAAATACGACCAATTTCGCTTTTTGAGGTATTTTTTCTTATGAGGTCTAAAACCTCATTTTCACGCCCAGAGAGTTTTACTTTCGCTGATTTTTTACCAACCGGTCTTCCAAGAACCACTCCCTCTGATCGTTTGCGAGCAAGTGCTTCTTTTGTTCTTTGAGAAATCAAATCTCTTTCAATTTCGGCAGATAAGCTAAAAGCAAATGCAAGAACTTTTGATTGAATGTTATCACCCAATCTATAATTGTCTTTTATTGTCCATACACGCACACCATTTAGCATTAAATGGTTTAATATAGACATAATCATAAAAAGGCTTCTACCAAGACGAGATAATTCTGAACATATAATCAAATCATCTTTCTTTGCCTTCGCAAGAAGTGAGCCTAAAAGCCTTTTCTCGGGCGATTTAGAGCCACTAATTGTTTCCTCGATCCATTGTTCAATTTTAATATTATTTTTTGAACAAAACCGCTCAATTTCAAACCGTTGATTTTCAATAGTTTGCCTGTCTGTGCTTACTCTGATATACCCATATATCATAGTACCTCCTAAAAATTATGGTATTTAATATTATAATATATGCAGTTAAAAATGACCGATTATATTAAGCAGCATGG
>WRKI01000148.1 GCA_009778155.1 Spirochaetota bacterium | reverse complement strand
GGGGTATAAACCACGGTCGAGTTGAGGGGGTTACCCGTTTCTTTCCTTTGAAGCACTTTTTTTCGCTCCTTAATTTGCGTTTTAAGTTTTATCCCCAGCCCTTCAAGGCCGGGGGCTGTTTTGCCCAAAATCGCCGGTTTTGCCGTCCACAGGGCGGAAAAACCAGCTTTTAGGGTCAGGCTACCAGTTTTAACAAAAATTGTCAAGTGGAATTTGGGCTTTTTTTGGGAAGTTGCGATTTTTTTTCCGAAAAAAGCAGTTTTTTTCAAAGCCCCGCCCGGAGCAGGCCGCCGGGCGGGGCGGCGGCACTGCACCGGGCTTGCGAAGCTACAGCTTGCCGACAGAAACGGGGTTTACACTGTCCGGTATGGCAACCTTGTAAGTTTCCCCGCCCAGTTTTTTGGTAAGCTCTTCCTTTGCGCTTTTAACAATTTCGGGGCTTTCAAGGCAATCGACGGCGGAACCTGCAATAATTTTGGCCGCAAGCAATAAGCCCTTGTGGGCAACGGAAGATTTGCCTTGGGAGACCAACTGCCAAGAGTGCATCGGCGTTCCTAGGGCAAAACAGGCAGTTCCAACCTGCGCAGTCGGCGTATTCCAACTAACATCGCCAACATCCGTAGAAGCCGGCAAAAGCGTGTCGGGAAAACTTTTGTCGAAAGGGATTAAAATGTCGCAAAGCTCTTTTTTTCTTAAAATCGCCGAATACTGCGTAAGCAAATCTTCGGGAAGATAGGGACACTGGGCTTTCAAGTTGTACTCAGCATAAGGCAACGATGCTTTTATTTCTTTTGCAAAAGCCTGCTCTTCCTGCGTATAGACAGGCAAAGCCAGTTCTTTGAAGTTTTCGTACATAACCCCGGAAAGAGTTTTGTTAGAAATTACATTCGCACAAGCCTTTACAAACTGTATCTCCATCTCTGTCTCCGTCATAAGCGCCGCGCCTTGCGCAATTTTATTTACACGCTGATAAATCTCTTCGACCTGCGGAGATTTTGGCGCTCGTATAAGATACAACACATCGGCTTTTGGCTGGACTACATTCGGGGAAAAACCGCCGGCATTTGTAATGGCGTAATGTATGCGAGCTTCTTGTATAACGTGTTCGCGTAGAAAGTTTACTCCCACATTCATAAGCTCGACAGCGTCCAATGCGCTGCGACCTTTGTGCGGCGACTGTGCCGCATGGGAAGCGATGCCTTTGAACTTGTATAAAACCTGATAATTGGCAAGCGTGCTAAAATTCCACACAAAGTTTACATCGAATGGATGCCATGCAAAAGCCACATCAAGACCGTTGAACGCGCCACCCCTGGCCATAAACGCTTTGCCCGATCCGTTTTCTTCGGCAGGGCAGCCAAACAGTTTTACGGTTCCCTGCCGGCCGTTTGCTTCCATGTATTTTTTAACGGCAACAGCCGCACCGGAAGAAGCCGTGCCAAAGTGATTGTGCCCGCAACCGTGTCCATTGCCGTTAGGTGTCAATTCTTCTTTAGAACATTTTCCTGCGACCTGACTCATGGCTGCCAATGCGTCATACTCGGCAAGAATACCGATTACCGGACTGCCGCTCCCCCATGTCGCGCAAAAGGCGGTTTCTATGCCGGCAACATTTTGCTCTATGGTAAAGCCATTTTCCGCAAGATAAGAAACCAAAGCACCCGACGACCGAAACTCTTCAAAACTTGTTTCTGCATACTCCCAAATTCTGTCGCTAATATCGAACAGAGTAGCTTTGGTTTCATCCAGAAAACCATACATTTGTTTCTTGTTCATTTGATCCCTCCTAAAAAATACTTGCCGGGAAAACCCAGGCAAGCCTGTTTGTTACGCGCTTTTTGCAACCCTTGGCCGAGCCTTGTTTAGAGCAAAAAGCATTATACACATAGAAAGACAAATAGCCACGTTAAAACCCAATGTTATCAAAACGCCTGAATGCAGCATTAAATTTATCTGTATGGGCATCAAGATAAAAAATGTAAGGGAGTTAAAGGAAAAGGCCATAGAGTAGTCGTTGATAACAGGAAGCTCGTAGTCCGGGTCGCAAATTTTAAGAAGCATAAGCCCTGTTAAAAAAACTCCGCTCTGTGCGCCAAAATTTGCCATTGTGCGTTCAGTATGATAATCGGAAAATGCGTATTTTCCCAACATATCAAGGGTCATTATTGTCAAAATAAAACCTGCGACGCACATAAACAAGATTGGCACAATGTAAGTAATGATTGCCTGTAACGGCAAACTGGCGATAGCCGCTGTTATGGCAAAATCGGATAACGTGCCGGTAATTTTTGACTTTGTTTTGCTGCAAATCAAAACACCAAGTTTAAGTTTGTGGATCAAAAAGTTCAGCCCGAACATGACAAGAATAGAGTAAGTCCAAATTGGAACCTGTGTGATAACGGGTATGTTGTTTGCCCTTACAAAATTCATCAGTAAATACGATACGCCACAAGCAAGAAAAATTACCGAAAGGTGAAACCCCTGCGATTCTACCGATGAACTATAGGTTGTTTCCTTCCCGGTGCTGGCCTGCTTGGCCATATCCAATTGAATCCCTTTTGCCAAATCAGCCGGTATGTCGCTAGGTTTTTTAAGCAAAGCAGTTTTCCCGCGCCTTGCCGCAATGTTTATGTAGGCAATTCCAAAAACCATTCCGCCAATAATGCCAATGGTAGCCGTAGTAACAGTAACACCCTGAGCCGTCTCCCAAAAGGGAAGCCCAAGTGCTTGCAAAAAACCGCCCAAAACCCCGGCCGTACCATGCCCGCCGGCAAAGCCGCTGGCTAGCTCGAATCCAAAGGTGGGATAGAACTCAAGGTTTGGCATTATTCTTGGAAATATTCCAAGTGTGATCAAGCCGATAATTATCTGAATGGAACCGGCAAACATCATAATAGAAAAAGTTTTAGAGGCATCTGCGGAAGCTTTGCCCGTGCTGTTTGATCCGCCAAGCTTCATGCCAAGAGGCGTGCTTGCGATAACGGGTACAATTAGCAGTCCGGGCAATAACGCCCAAATGTTAATCCACGTTCTTGGAATGGGGACAATGTCAAGTACTATCGGGCCAAAAATTAGCCCGATAAACCCGCCAATAACGGATGCCGGCAGGAACACTTTTTGGAAAGCGGGAATAACCGCGCGCAAAAAAGTGCCGATTAAAAGTAGAACGCCAAGCACAATAAAGCAGTAGAACAACTCTGTAAGCATTGCAGTATTCATGACCGTGAACCTCCGCTGAAAATAATTTTATATGCTGAAAGGATGCAATAGAGTTGTTCGGAAACTTCCGTTTCAGAACAACTTCCGCTTAAACTTGATCGTTTTGGGCAAATTTCATTTTTTGAACTAAGATTGTTTTGAAACTTCGTACCGAAGATACGCTGCTTTTGAGCAGGCCTATTACTAAATATAGTAATTTTCGCAAGGGTCGTCAACTCTTTTGCGATTTTTTGTTAAAAAATCGCACTTAAATCTTTGTCCATCTTTCTACAAGGCCGCCGGCTTATTCTGCCGGCAGTTTAAGAGGTTATAATCGCATATTTTTTAGATTTTGCATTTTTTTTCTTGACACGATTTGTCTTCTACTGTATGTTTTATAATGGTGTACGAAAATTTAAATTTAGGGAGATTGACATGATTGCAGGGGTAATTGGCGCGACAGGATATGCCGGCGCAGAACTGGTCAGATTGCTTTCGGGGCATCCAAACGTGAGTGAAATGCTGCTTAGTTCTGTAAGTTTTCAGGGGAAGCAGTTCCATGAAATTTATCCGAACTTTTTGGGGAGGGTTTCAAAGCAGCTCTTAAAAGCCGAAGATGTAATTGCCGCATCGGACGTTGTCTTTTCCGCGCTTCCCCATGCGGTTGGCGAGCCTTACGCACAGGCTTGTATGGATCGGGGGGCGCACTATATCGATCTTTCGTCGGACTTTCGTTTTGACGATGACGAAGAAACTTTTTCCGCATGGTATGGCAAGGGTTATGCGCATCCGGAGTTGCACAAAAAATCTGTTTACGGTCTTGTAGAGCTTAATCGCAAGCAAATTGCGCATCTTGCCGCGCAGGGGCCTGCGATTATCGGCAACCCGGGCTGTTACCCCACGGGGGCTTCTTTGGGGGCCTTTCCCGCGTTGGCAAAGGGCTTGGTGGCGGCGGGGGCGACTGTCATTGTAAACTCCATTACGGGAATTACGGGCGGCGGCCGGGAGCCTTCACCCGCGTTTCATTTTCCGGAGTGTACCGACTCCGTTACGCCATACAAAATCGGCGCTCACAGGCATTCGCCGGAAATTGCGCGTAACTTCAATGCAATGGCCGCCACTGGCAATCAAGCCGCTCCGGCGCTTATTTTTACGCCGCACCTTGCGCCGATAAATCGCGGGATACTCAGCACGATTTACATTCCTCTTGCGGACAAGTACCGGACACCGTCAATTTCAAGCCAAGGCAAGGTGATGCCGCCGGCAAAAGAAATCGAAGAGGCGGCAAAAAAAATACACAGTATATATGAAGGTTTTTACAAAGACGAACCTTTTGTGCGTGTTTTGCCTTTGGGGTTGTTTGCCGCGACAAATCGTGTGCGTCAGTCAAATTACTGCGATATTTCTGTACATTTGGATATTAGCGGCGGCACTTTGATCATTGTGAGCGCGATTGACAATATGCTAAAGGGTGCGGCTGGGCAGGCGGTTCAAAACATGAATGTTGTTTTGGGTGTTGACGAAAAAACAGGGCTGGAAGCCATACCGGCGCTTTTTTAAGGCGTTACGGGAATGAAGGGGTCTTACATGAAAGCTGAAGAACAAATGAAAGGCAGTGCCAGCGGCAATCTTGCCGGCGGCAATCTTGCCGGCGGCGGCACTAGCGGCGGAAAAACGCAGGCGGAAGTTTTGGTTAAGGCTTTGCCTTACATCAGATATTTTCAAAACAAGACTGTCGTTGTCAAATATGGCGGCAATGCCATGATTAACGAAGATTTAAAAACGGCGGTGATTCAAGACATAATTCTTATGTCGTGTGTCGGCATCCGGACAGTGCTTGTGCATGGCGGCGGTCCGGAGATTGACGCTATGCTAAAAAAGGTCGGCAAGGAAAGTCGTTTTGTAAAAGGGTTACGCTACACGGACGAAGAAACTATGGAAATTGTCCAGATGATTCTTTGCGGTAAAATTAACAAGGATATAACATCTTTGTTTCAACAAAACGGCGGAAAGGCTATCGGTCTTAGCGGGTTGGACGGAGCTATGCTAAAGGCCTGTTTTTTGAAGGGGGAGGACGATCTTGGGCTGGTAGGTGAAATTCAAGAGGTTGACACGACGATTCTTGACTTGGCATTGAACAACGGGATGATTCCTGTGGTTTCCACTGTGGCTTACGGGGTTGGCGATGCCGCCGGGAAGACGCTAAACATCAATGCCGATATTGCCGCCGCAAAAATTGCCGCCGCTCTTGGCGCGGAAAAATTGGTTCTTATGACGGATGTTCAAGGGATTCTTCGCAATGTGGACGACCCTGGCTCTCTCATACAAACGGTCTCGCTTGCGGAACTTGCCGGGCTTAAAAAAGAGGGTATTCTAAACAAGGGTATGATTCCCAAAACTGATTGCTGCGTGCTTGCCCTAGAAGGCGGTGTTAAAAAAGCTCACATTTTGGACGGACGTATTCCCCACTCAATAATAATCGAGCTTTTTACCGACGACGGTGTAGGCACGATGCTTTCTGCAAATTAGCGACGTGAGAGAAATCAGCTAACGCAACGGGGTAAAGCTCCACGCGCTATCCAGCGAAAAAGCCCGCCGGGGGTGCCGGCGGGCTTTTTCCGATTGCTGCAAGGCTAGGGTTTACTGTAGCGGAGCCGCCGGCTCCAGAACGTACTGTATGACAATGCCGCTTACGGCAAAGGTCATGCTTTGTGCGCCGAACAAGCCGGTGCGCACAATGGGTTCGATTCGCACGTCAATTACGGCGTTGGCGGCCGGGAAAAGCCGGCGGGCTTCTGTAAGCACGAAAGAATAGGTTATTTCAAAACGCTGATCCTGTTCAAACTGCAACACGCCCAAAATGGTAAAGTCGCGTTGCACCGGTTGAATCATGGCCGTTACAACCGGCTCTTCCACTTCGATTGCCGTTACGCAGCCCGTCATTGAAAAACCGATTACCGCTGTAATTGCGGCAATGCCCAGCAATTTTGCAAATTTTTTCATGGGAAAACTCCTTTCCCCTGCCGGCACCGTGCCAACAAGGAAAGGCCGCCCGCCGTGTTTACGGCGCAGCGGCCCCTGTTAATATAAACAAGCCCATACGGGCTGTTTTTACGGAAACATGGTCTAGAAGCAGGCTAAGGGAGAATTCACGGGGGGGGG
>WRKI01000147.1 GCA_009778155.1 Spirochaetota bacterium | reverse complement strand
CGCCCCAGCCGGTGGCACAGCCTCAGCAGCAGTTTGTCCCGCCGCCCCAGCCGGTGGCACAGCCCCAGCAGCAGTTTGTACCGCCGCCCCAGCCGGTGGCACAACCGCAGCAGCAGTTCGTGCCGCCGCCCGTGGTTGCCCCTGTAGCTCAGCCGCCGGCGCAGTTCCAGCAGACGGCGCAACCTTCACGCGCGGTGTTGACCCCTGCCATTACCCCCAACCCTAACGGGACCTACCGCTTGCAGGTTGGCTCTTACCGTGTGGCACGGAACGCCGTGGGCGCGTTTGAACGGCTTCGCGATGCCGGCTTAAACCCGGCCTACGAAAGAAGCGGTGAATTTTTCCGCGTGGTGCTTGCCGGCGTGCCGGGCAACCAAGTTGACTTTGTCGCCCAAAGAATCTGGGCGGCCGGCTTTACAGAGGCGCTTATCCGCTCGGAAAATTAGCCGCCGGCAAATTTTCTACGGCAAAGCCGATGCCATATTTGTTTCTGGCAAGTTCGACAGCCGCGCGGGTTTTACCCGCCGGCTTTCGAGCTTTCATTTTTATCGATTTATTGCTTTTGCTCGAAAAGCCAGGTTCCAGCTTCGTTTATGTACTTTCTAATTACCGCCCTGTGCACTTCTGCCTTGGCTTTCTGCGTTTCTTTTTTCCAGTTGTCGATGTTTTTATAGGCCGCTCGCACCCGCATCCGGCATTTTTCGTAAACTTCGCGGCACTCTTCTGGACGCGGCGACTTTTTTTCCAACGCGCTTGCAAGGAAGTAGGCCGAAAGCCCGGTTACCACAAGGTCTTTGGAGTTTTCCGCAAGAGCTACAAACTGCTTCTGGGCGTTTTCGATGTCGCCTTCCAGCATAAGGGAAAGGGCGTAGAACCACAAAACCCATTGCTTTTGCGGAACCTTGCCCCTTGCAAGACAGTTTTTGTAAAAGGCCGCCGCCCTCTTGTAATCCCCGCTTAAAAGCCTGGCCGTGCCGAAAATCAACACGTTTTTCGCCACTATTGACGGCTTGACAATCGCAACCTTGCTTTCCAGCTTAAAAGCCGAAGGAAAATCGCAAAGCTCCAGATAGGAGTTCGCCAAAAGCCGCACGTTGCGCAGGCTGTACTGCTTTTTCTCGTAAACCTTGTCCTCCAAGTAGTAGGCAAGGGCTGGCCAGTCCTCCCGCTCCAAAAGCCTGTAAACCGGGTAGTTCGATATAAAAAAAGCGTTAAGGCCGGCCAAGGCAAGCACAATCAGCAGGGCCAAAGGCCAGGCTTCCCGCCAAAAAATTACAGCGAAACCGGGGCCGATTAAAATAAAGGGCGCCAAGGCTGCAAAAAGCAGTAAAAAAACGAGAATAGCGTTAAACATGATAATAAGGTATTTGATCTTCAATGAATAATCGCCTACTATTATAAGGGTAGCATTGATTGACGATATATAAAAGGTGTGGGAAAGCCAAATTTCGCTGCAATATGGAGTAAAAATGAATAAGCATACGGTAAAAGAGCTGCTTGCCGGCAGTTATTTTTCAAAGCCAGTCTATTTTGACGAATCCTTTGTCATTACCTCCCCGGAAATGCCTCTTTCCGGGGAGCTTTTAGAGGCGCTTGCCAACTGGAATGTAAAAACGGTGTACAGCGACGGGCGGCCGGCAGAGCACTATGTCCTAGATCACGACAGGGATATAGGCATAATCGGAAAAAGCGAGGAAAAAAAAGAAGCGCCCCCTTCCCAAGAGGACTTGGAGAAAATCCGGCAGGCCGAGACCTTTTACAAATCGCTGGAAGACTACACGAAAAAGCTTATATTGTCCGTGTTCTCCAAAAACGAGCTTCATTACAACAGGGTCGCCGACTATGTCAAGCACGTCGTCTCCTACCTGCGCGGCGACTATCGTTTTGTAATGCGCATTCTCAAGGATTTGGATTACAGCGATGCAAAGGAGCACATTATTTCCCATTCCGTGCGCACCGCCATAATCGCCATTGTCATTGGCAACCAGCTTAAACTTGCCAACCACAAGCTGATCGAGCTTGGGATAAGCGCCCTTCTGCACGAGCTTGGGATGCTGCTCTTGCCTTCCTCCCCCTATTTGGCTCAACGCAAGCTGAACTCCGAAGAGCGCGACCTCATAAACACGCATCCCACGCTGGCCTACAACAAGCTGAAAGCCCTGGGAGCGCCGGTGGCGATATGCTCGGCGGTGCTGGAACAGCAGGAGCGCGAAAACGGAAGCGGCTATCCGAACCAGCTTAAAGGCGACAAAATTGGCCAGTACGGAAAAATTCTGGCGGTGGCCGGCACTTACGAGGCGCTTATCTCCAAAAGGCCTCACAGGGACGCAAAAAGCAGTTATGCGGCCATGCTTCAGTTCATAAAAAACCAGGGGGGCCTTTTCGACGACAATGTCATTCTTGCAATGGTTTTGTCCCTGTCGGTCTACCCTATCGGCCTTCATGTGCTTCTTTCCAACAACCAGAGAGGGCAGGTGGTGGATGTCAACCAGCACGACCCGCAGTATCCCATTGTGCATATTATGGATGAGTTTACTGCGGACGGCAAAAACAGGGCTATAATAACCTCTCCAAATGACATTCACATTTTGCGCCCCCTTACCCAGAACGAGATAGGCGCTTGATTATGGAGGATCCCTGGCCCACGGCCGCTTTTGTTTTTCTGGCCGCCGTTTTTTTAAGCGGTTTTTTCCCTTTTTTTGACTTTTCGCTTGCCGCCTGCCGCAAAGCTCGCCTGCAAAAAGAGCTTGCCTTGAAAAACCCCAACGGCAAAAACGACGGCAGGCGGCTTTACGAGCGATTGCTTAAAACCGTGGAAAACCCCGCAGGCCTTTTGCTCGCCGGCCGCATTTGTGCAAGCCTGCTTCGGGTTTTCGCCTCTTTTTGGGCAGGCCTTGCCTTTGCCGGCTTCCTGCAAGGGGGCGCGGCCAGTGCGCTCTTGCAGCCGGCGGCCGCCCTGCCCCCGATTGCCGCCGCAATCCTGGCCGTTCTCGTCTTGGGCGCGGCCGCCTTTTTGCTGGGCGAACTTTTCCCCGCCTTTTTAGCGCGCACTTTTTGCGCCCACGTCGGGGCGGAAAAAACAGCCGCCTTTTTGCTTTTGCCGGCAACCCTTTTCGCCCTGCCGCTGCGCCCCCTCGTCTTCATTCTGGAACGATCAGGCGCGTCCCTTTCCGCCGCGCTAAAACTTGAAACGCCGGCCGCCGGCATGACAGAGGACGAGCTTCGCCAGGCCTTGGAAGAGGGGGAGAAGTCGGGAATCGTGGAAAGCCGGGAGCGCAGCATGGTGGAAGGGGTGTTTTACCTTGGGGACAGGCCAATACGCGCCTTCATGACCCACCGCTCGGAAATCCACTGGATTGACGTGAACGCCCCCGCCGGGGACATACGCGCAAACGCCCTCGCCCACCGCGCCCAAAGATGCTTTCCCGTGGCGGACGGCGGCCTTGACGAAATAGTCGGGGCGGTTTACCTTGAGGACATCATTTTAGACAGCGCGGAGGCCGCCCCGCAGGGCATACGCGCCATCATGACCAAGCCGCACTTTGTCCCCGAAACCATGTCGGCTGTCAAGGCCTTCGAGTCCTTCAAAAAAAGCCAGGTGAACTTTCTTTTTGTCATGGACGAGTACGGCGGCCTTGCCGGCATCATTTCTTCCAAAACCCTCCTTGAAAAAATCGTCGGCGATATGTCGGTAAGCGGGGGCGAGGAAAAACTTCTTCTGGAACTGGAAGGCGGCGGCTGGCTGGCCGACGGGCATCTTAACATAGACGAGGTTTGCGCCGCCCTTCCCCTCTTTATAGACAAAGCCGATTTTTCCAACTATCATACGATTGCGGGCTTCGTGCTTTCGCTGGCCGGCGAGCTGCCGGGGGCGGGGGACAGTTTTGAGTACGGCGATTTCCGCTTTCTGGTGAAGAGCATGAACGGCAAAAGGATTGACAAAATTTTAATCGAGAAGGTGGAACAAAGCGAATAATATGGAAGCATATTCAAAAATAGCCCGGCAGGTGCTGGAAAGCGGCACTCTTAAAAAAAACCGCACCGGCACGGACGCTCTTGCAATAGCAGGGACAATGTTCGAGCATGACATGGCCTTTGGCTTCCCCCTTTTGACGACAAAAAGGGTGAGCTTTCGCCTTGTGGCATCGGAGCTTGAATTTTTCATCAAGGGGCTTACCAACAAAAAGTGGCTTGCCGACCGCGACAACCATATTTGGGACGAATGGTGCAGTCCAGAGGCCGTGCCCTACGCCCGCGACCCGGCGACAAAGGCGCGTATGCTGGCCGAAAGAGAGCTTGGCCCCATTTACGGCTGGCAGTGGCGCAATTTCGGCGCCCGTTATACATCGCACGACGGCGAGAGCGAAGGGCGCGGAGTAGACCAACTGCGCGAGCTTGTCGAAACCCTGAAGAAAGACCCGGACAGCCGCCGCATGATTGTAAGCGCGTGGAACCCGCTGGATACCGGGCGCATGGCGCTTCCGCCCTGCCACTACGCCTTTCAGGTTACGGTAACGGAGGGCCGGCTGAACCTTTTGTGGAACCAGCGATCGGCCGATGTCGCCCTGGGACTGCCTTTTAACATTGCCTCTTACGGCTGTCTTTTGCACCTTTTGGCAAAGGAGGCCTCCCTTGCCGAGGGGCGGCTTGTCGGCTTTCTTGGGGATGCGCACATCTATGTCAACCATATCCCGGCGCTGAAAGAACAGCTTGCGCGGCCGGAAAGAAGGCTTCCGGGCATTAAAACCGAAAAGTTCGCCTCGATTTTTGACTGGCAGTACGGCGACAGCGTGATCGAAAACTACGACCCGCACCCGCCGGTAAAGTTCGAGATTGCCGTTTAGGGGGCGCGGGGCGAGAGTATGCAGGAAATCATCATCATAGCGGCGATGGCGGAAAACCGGGTCATCGGCAAGGACGGGGTTTTGCCCTGGTCTGTAAAAGAAGATTTGGCGCGTTTCAAGGAGATAACGGCCGGCTACCCCTGCGTCATGGGACGGCGCACCTGGGAATCCCTGCCGCGCCGCCCCCTTCCAGGGCGGCCTAACATTGTCGTCTCCCGGACTATGCCGGCGGGGGCGGCATTTGCCGGCGCGGAAGTTGTCCCCTCTCTGGAGGCGGCGATAGAGGCCTGCCGCGACTACGATAAGGTTTTCATCTGCGGGGGGGCGGCCATTTACGCGGATGCGCTTTCGCTTGCCAATAAAATCGATTTGACCATTATTCCCGGCCGGCACGAAGGCGATGTTTTTTTCCCGCCCATTGACGAGGCGCTTTGGGAAAAAACCGCGCACGAGCATTTTGACAAATTTTCGTGCATGAGTTATGCTAAGATAGTGCCGGGCAAGCCCGGTTAAAGGAGTGATTATGAAAAGCCCGATTTTGGTTGTGCTTGCCGCCGGCATGGGAAGCCGCTACGGCGGCCTTAAACAGATGGATTCCGTGGGAAAAAACGGGGAAACCCTGCTGGATTACTCGGTTTTCGACGCGCTGAGGCACGGTTTTGAAAAGGTTGTGTTTATCATAAGGAGCGATCTTGAAGCGGACTTCCGCTCGGTGGTGCTTAACCGGATGGGGGGCAAGGTAAAGTGCCAGCTTGCCTTTCAAAACCCAGACAGCCTTATCCCCCCCGGCATTTTCGCGGCGGCTAAAGCGGCCGGGCGCGTCAAGCCCTGGGGGACTGGCCACGCCCTGCTTTGCGCCGCCGGCTTTCTCGATGCGCCCTTTACGGTGATCAATGCCGACGACTTTTACGGCCGGGAAGCTTTCGCCGTTATGGGCGAATACCTTGGCGGGGCCTTTCCTGCGGGGGAGGCGGCGATTGTGCCTTACCGGCTTGACAAAACCTTAAGCCCGCTGGGGTCTGTGGCAAGGGGGGTGTGCGAGGTGAGGGACGGTTTTCTTGCCTCCGTTGACGAGCTTTCTTCCATAGAAAAAAAGGACGGGCGCATTTTTAACACTGCCCCCGACGGCTCTGTCCGCGATCTTGCCCCGGACACGCCGGTATCGATGAATTTCTGGGGTTTTTCCCCCGCGATTCTGCCGGCTTTCCAAAAATACTTCGACGTTTTTCTGGAGGGTTTTGCCGCCGACATCGACGGCCAAATTAAAAGCGAGTGTTACATTCCCAAGGCGGCCGATGTTTTTATAAAAAACGGCACGGCGCGGATAAGGGTGCTAAACGCGGATTCCCAATGGTTCGGGGTTACTTACAAGGAAGACCGCCAAGAGGCTGTCGATAAAATCGCATCTCTTACGGCGGCCGGCGTTTACCCGGCCGCGCTTTGGTAGGGGAAGGGTAAGAAAATTCACCACGGGGGAGTTTTTTTTTTCAAAAAAAAGC
>WRKI01000146.1 GCA_009778155.1 Spirochaetota bacterium | reverse complement strand
GACAACGATATATTGAAAAGTTTTTTCGAGAAACACGGTTCGGAGGTAAAAAAAATGATGCTGGGCAAATGGAACATGGAAGACGCGCTGGCCGAAAGCCGCGAAGAAGCCTGGGAAGAGGGCTTGGAAGAAGGCGAAGCGAGAGGCCGGGAAGCAGGCCAAGCCATAGGCCGGGAAGAAGGCGCGGCGAGGGCGTTGGAAAGCACCGCCAAGAACGCCCTGGCGCAAGGCCTTCCGGCGGACATGGTGAGCAAGATTACCGGGCTTGACATTGAAACCATCAACAGTTTCGCGCCAGTTTGACGGGCAAGCAGGCAAACAATCCCTTCCTTGAAAGAGCCAAGCCCCCGTAGGGGGCTTGAGCCTGAAAACTAGGGCCGGACAAGCCGGACACCCTGAGCCGGGAACCGGCCGAACGGGTTGCCGCCGGCCAAAGGGATCGCGCCCCAAGACGGCTTTTTTTGAGGAAAATAATTGTTTTTTTCGCTATTTGCTTCGCCGGGGGCTTGGCGCGCCGCTTATCGCCGGGCTTGCAAAAATCGGCATTTTCGTAGGCCCCCACTCGGAGGACGACGCGACGCATTTGCCGGCTCCCTAGGGGCGGCAGTCCCTGCCACGGACACTGCCGCGGACAAAGTGGTTGACTTTACCGCACGGAAGTGCTACCTTTGACTGGTGAACACAACGAATGCGCCAACGGCAATGCCGGCGGCCGCCCGTGGCGAAGTCTTGCGCTACCTGGGCTACCGAGGCCAAGAGATCGATGGAGGAATGCTCGACCGGGTGGATACCGCAATGGAGCACTGCCGCAAACTGGCAAGGCCGCGCTCGGCCTCAAGACAGTTCCCGCTGGGCGGCGACGGCCAGCGCTTTTTTGACGGGGATACAGGGCAGGCCTTGCCGGACGGACTGCCGCCGGACTTTGCCGGTGCGGCAGGCATAACGCTTTTTGCGGCAACCCTTGGGACGGAAATCGAGGCGGCCATTTCCCGGGCGCAGTATTCGGACATGGCCTACGCGCTCATGCTGGACGCGGCGGCGACACAGTATATAGAAGAAGTTTGCGACGCGGAGCAGGCGGGGCTTGACCGCAAGGCCGCGCCCCAAGGCCTTTCCCTGGGGACGCGTTTCAGCCCCGGCTACGGGGATGTCCCGCTCAGTTTTTCGGCGGAAATACTTCGATTGCTCGATGCCGCAAGAGCGATAGGCCTAAGCCACAGCGCAAGCTTTGCCCTAACGCCGCGCAAGTCGGTTACCGCCATAATCCCCGTTTTCCAGCGGCGACAGGGGCAAAACCAGCGGCAGCACAAATGCGCAAGCTGCCGGCTGTGCGGCAAGTGCGGATTTCAGCAAAATTGGAGAGACGATGAGCATACTTGAAGTTCTAGGCAAAGAATTGATAATTTTCGACGGGGCGATGGGAACAATGCTCCAAGCGCGGGGGCTAGGCGACGGCATACCGGAGACACTGTGCATGACAAAACCCGATGCCATAACCGCCATACATTCGGCTTACGCGGCCGCCGGCGCGGACGTTGTAACAACCTGCACCTTCGGGGCAAACGCGTTAAAACTTGCCGGCACAGGCTACTCGCCTGCGCAGATTGTCGCGGCGGGCGTGGCCTGCGCCCGGGCGAGCGGGGCAAAGTATGTCGCGCTGGACATAGGCCCGCTGGGAAAACTCCTTGAGCCTTTCGGCGACATCAGCTTCGAGCAGGCCGTGGAGCTTTTCAGCGAGCAGATCAAGGCGGGCGCCGGGGCAGGGGCGGACTTGATTCTTATCGAAACCATGTCCAGCCTTTACGAGGCAAAGGCGGCAGTGCTGGCGGCAAAGGAAGCCTGCGGGCTTCCGGTATTCTGCACGATGTCCTTCGAGTCGGATGGCCGCAGTTTCATGGGTTGCGACCCCCTTTCTGCGGCAATCACCTTGGAGGGGCTTGGCGTGGATGCGCTCGGCGCAAACTGCTCGCTCGGCCCCGCCTTGTTGCGCCCTGTAATAGAAGAAATGCTGCGCGTAAGCGGCGTGCCGGTAATGGTTCAGCCAAACGCGGGAATGCCGCAAATGCAAGACGGCAAGGCGGTCTACAATATGCTGCCGGGGCAGTTTGTCGAGGAAATATCCGGCATGGTGCAAGCGGGTGCGGCGGTAATCGGCGGGTGCTGCGGCACAACGCCGGACTTCATATCGGCCTTAAAAAGCGAACTTGGCGGCCGACAGGTGGCCGCCGGCAAGAGGGAGGCCGCCGGCAAGCGGGGTGCCTGCGCCTGCGGCACGGGTGCGCTCTTTTTCGACAGGCGCAGTATCGTGATAGGAGAGAGGCTGAACCCGACCGGGAAGAAACGCCTGCAAGAAGCCCTGCGCTCCGGCGACATGAGCTATCTTCTGGCGGAAGCCGCCGCGCAGGCGGACGCGGGCTGCCACATAATCAACCTGAACGCAGGCCTGCCGGACATAGACGAGCCTGCCATGCTTGCCCGCGTAACAAAGGAGGTGCAGGGTCTGTGCCAGCTTCCTCTCATGCTTGATAGCGCGAACCCTGCCGCCCTTGCCGCCGCCGCCAGGGTTTACAACGGCAAACCGATAATCAACTCGGTAAACGGCAGCCAGGCGGTCATGGACAAGGTTTTTCCTATCGCCAAGAAGTACGGGGCGCTTGTCGTGTGCCTTGCCTTGGACGAGGACGGCATCCCGGAGACGGCCGAAGGGCGCGTTGCCGTGTTAAAGCGCATAATCGCGGAGGCGGCCAAACACGGCATTGCCGCCGGCGAGCTTATCGCCGACTGCCTTGCCCTTACCGCCTCGGCGCAGCAGGCTCATGTGGCGGAAACCTTGCGGGCGATCTCGGCGGTGCGGGCTATGGGGATGCGCAGTGTGCTTGGGGTAAGCAACGTATCCTTCGGCCTGCCTGCGCGTGAAATTCTCAACTCGACCTTTCTTGCGGCGGCCCTTGGGGCCGGGCTTGACGCGGCGATTATCGACCCGCTTTCCAAACGCTATCGGGAGACGATTGACGCTTTCCGAGTGATTACCGGCGAGGATGCAAATGCGGTAAACTACACGGAGCGTTATTCCGGCGCGGCGGCTGCCCCCGCCGTCTCGGCGACGGCGGCGGCGGCCGGCGGGGAAACAAATCTGGCCGACTTGATCCGACAGGGGCGGCGCGAGGAGGCGAGCGCGAAAACGCGCGACTTGCTGGCCGGCCTGCCGGCTCTGGAAATCGTGGACGGGCAGATTATCCCGGCTCTTACAAAGATGGGCGAGCGTTTTGAACGCGGCGAAATCTTTCTGCCCCAGCTTATGCAGGCGGCGCAGGCGGCGCAGGGCGGTTTCAACGTGGTGCGCGATTATCTTGCAAATTCGCGCGACCCCGGCGCGTCGGCCGTCCGGGGCAAGGTTCTGCTGGCCACGGTGCGCGGCGATGTGCACGACATTGGCAAAAACATTGTCCGGCTTTTGCTGGAAAACTACGGCTACGACGTACTGGACATGGGAAAGGACGTCCCCCCCCAGGACATTGTGGCGGCGGCAAAATCGCAGGGCATAAGGCTGATCGGCCTTAGCGCGTTAATGACGACAACGGTCGCCTCCATGAAGGAGACGGTAGCCGCGTTGCGCGAGGCCGGGCACGACTGCCGGGTAATGGTGGGCGGGGCTGTCATCGATCCGCGCTACGCGGACTTTGTGGGCGCGGATATGTACGCCAAGGACGCGATGGAAGGCGTGGCCATGACAAAAGAGTTTTTCAAAAATGCCGCCGCCCGGCCTTGAAAAGGCTGGCAAAAAGGCTTTTTTGACGATATATTATAGGTAGGGCTTGCGGGAAACAGGTTTCCGGCAGGGGAAGTGTGGTTTTGCGCAGGCGGCCGGGCGGCGGCGGCATAAGGAGGCGTTTTTCATGGTTAGCAATAAGCGGATTTTGCTTTTGGCGGTATTTTTGACATTTTTCGGTTTTTGGGGCTTTGGCCAGACAAATTTGGAGCGCGGCGAAGAGCTTTTAATGATGAATCTGCCGCACGAGGCGCTGCCCTATCTTGAAGAGGCGGTTTTGGAAGACCCCATGAACGGCAGGGCTTTTTTGTATCTTGGGATTGCCTTGGAACAGCTTGATCTTTTCGAGTACGCGATTGCCGCTTACAGGCGGGCGATTCCGCGTGCCGGGAATTTGGCCGCTTATGCGGCGAGCAACTTGGGGAACATTTTTTTCCGAATTCAAAACACGGTCGAGGCCGAGCGTTTTTATTCTTTGGCGATAGAGCACGATTCGTCTTTTTCCGCCGCATTTCTTGGCAGGGCTAACACCAGATTAATGGCCGGCGACTTTGAAAACGCCCTGCACGACTACGAGGAATACCTGTGGCTGGAACCCCGTTCGGCGCAGCGTCCCAATGTGGAGGAGCTGATCGGTCTTATCCGCGTGCAAATTGCCGAAGATGCGCAAACGGCGGCGCAAATGGCGGTCTCTGCCCAAATCGAAGAAATGCTTATCGAAAATATTCCCGCCTCGGTTATCCCGGAAACAGATTTTATTCTGGATGCCGATTTTATTGACGAAGACCTTCTGGACGGGGATTTTCCGGCGGCCGATCTTTTAGACGCGGATTTTCCCTATGCCGACGATCTTTTAGATGCGGGCTTTACCGGCGCGGCTCTGGAAGAAGATGCGGAGTTTTACGAAGAGGCGCAAGGCGGCGCGGAAGGCGCGTTAGAACAGCTTATAGAAGAAGGCGGAGAGCCGGGCACGGAGTGATGCTCCGGGGGGTTGGCGGCCGCGCCGCTCCCCGCGCCCCGTCAGTTTGCCAGCCTGAAGCTGCTGTCAATTAGGATAAAGTCAACGCCGGCTGTCAGCCCCGATGTCAAATACACGGACATATCCTCGGTAACAAAAATCGCCTGTGCGCCGTTTATCCCTTCGATAAAGGCTCTGCCTCTCTCTTGGCCTAAAACAAAGGCCGACGTGGACAGGGCATCGGCATCCATTGAAACGCCGGTAATTATCGTAACCGACAAAAGGCCGCTTTCAGCCGGCCGCCCCGAAAAAGGCGAAAAAATGTGATGGTAATGAATGCCGCCGGCAGTAAAATACCGCTCATTGACCCCGGACGTTACGACAGATGTTTCTTCCGTCTGAAGTATCCCGAAAAAAGCGCCTCTTTCGCCAAAGGGGGACTGAAGGCCTATGCGCCAAGGCCGCCCCTCTTCTATTGCGCCGACAAGCAAAACATTGCCGCCCAGATCGATCATGGCGCGGGGAACGCCAGCCCTTCTTATAACAGCGGCCACTTCATCGGCGGCATAACCCTTGGCAATAGCCCCAAGGTCTATGGCCATGCCGTGCTCGCGTAAAAAGACGCTTTGGGTTTCCGGGTCAAGCTCAATATTGCGCCAGTTTACAAGCGGTAAAAGCCCGTCTATTTCCTGCTGGGAAGGAACCCTGGGGGCATCCCCGGTTATTCCCCAAAGCATGGTCAAAGGTGCAATGGTCGGATCAAAGGCTCCCCCGGAAATCTCCGCGTAAAAAACAGCTCTTTCGATCACATAAAACACGTCGGGGTGAACTTGCACGGCCTCTACCCCGGCGGCGGCGTTTATCCTGCTTACATAGCTATCGGCATCAAACATACTCAGCTTGCCTTCAAGCTCGTGCAGCCGGGCGAACACCGCGTGGTAAATGTGGGGATAGCCTTCATCGTAAAGCGTGATCGTGTTCACCGTGTTCAGCGCAAACGCGCTTTGAGACGGCACGGTCGCGCCGCCCCCAAAGGGAGCGGGCTGCCGGGACAGTCTTTCGCAGCCAGCCAAGGGCAAAAAAGCCGCCGCCATGAAAAAAACCAGTAAGTTCCTCATACAATGCAAGATAGCATAATTTCAAGCCCTTGTACAGCGTCCCTTGCACACAAAGGCGCAAAGGGGAAGAGGTTTAAGCGCGGAGGGCCGGCAAGCTAAGGAAGCACTGATTAACTCGAAGCTAATCAGTGCTTCCTGCGGACTTAAGTCCGATGCATTATGCTCATTCCACCTGCGCAAAATGCGGGTAAGAACGATTATTAAATCCTCGATGGGATTTAATAATCGTTTCCCTAAATTTTCGTCAAATTCGCCAGCAGCGCCTGTATTTCGCCTTCGGGTAATCCAGTGTGTTTTTTTACCATTTCAGGGGGGAACCCATCTTTTAGCAAAGATATGGCGACCTTTAACTGCCCTTCAAGCCGCCCCTCAAACCGGCCTTGGTCAATCTCCGCAATTCTGATTGCCTCTGCTTTCTCCAGCGCCTGCACTACCATTTTCTCTTCCTCCGCTAAATTG
>WRKI01000145.1 GCA_009778155.1 Spirochaetota bacterium | reverse complement strand
CCGATTATTCACAGGATCCCACAGCCTTATCCCGCATTTCTTGCAGTATTTCGGATCAGGCCCCAATTCCGTCTTGCAATTATAACACTCCATCTACGCTCTCCTTCCTTTTGGACAGTCTTTCCGGTTATCTTAGCATTTTTTCGCATCGCTCTCAAGGAGCGCACGCCGGAACCGCGCCGGCCACGACAAGCAATTCTACATTTAGAATTGCGGGCTGGCTTGACACATCTTGTTTTTTCCATTATATGTTGTGTATGGACAACGCATTCTTTGCCCCAAAGCCGGGGAAAAGCTCCGCCCCCTTGTACTTCCACACGGACAACGCTTTTTTGTATCACGGCGACACGCTTTCCCCGGAAACTTTTTCCGAAGAGTTTATCGATTTGGTTGTTACATCGCCGCCTTACAATGTTGACATTCAATACAACTCCAACAAAGACGATTTGGGCTACGGGGACTATTTGGAGTTTTCCAGAAAATGGATAGCGAATGTTTTTTCGTGGACAAAAAACCAAGGGCGCTTTCTGCTGAACATTCCGCTGGATAAAAACAAGGGCGGGCAAAAAAGCGTCGGCGCGGACATTACGACGATTGCGCAACAGGTTGGCTGGAAGTATCACTCCACGATTATCTGGAACGAGGGCAACATTTCCCGCCGGACGGCCTGGGGGTCTTGGCTTTCCGCATCGTGTCCCTATGTGATTGCGCCGGTAGAATTAATCGTTGTTTTGTACAAGGGCGAATGGAAAAAAACAGGCGGCACTGGCCAATCGGACATTGCCCGGCAGGATTTTATGGATTGGACAAACGGTGTGTGGACTTTCAACGGGGAAAGCAAAAAACGCATAGGGCATCCGGCTCCTTTTCCCATCCAGTTGCCTTACCGCGCGATTAAACTTTTCAGTTTTGTGCAAGATGTTGTTTTCGATCCCTTTTCCGGCAGCGGCACAACATTGATCGCGGCGGCCAACAACAACAGGATCGGCGTGGGCCTTGAAATCGATCCAAACTACTGCGAACTTTCAAAAAACAGAATCCTTAACGAGGTTCCCTAGGCTTGCCGCCGGGGAACCTCTTGCGCGTAACGCTGGCTAGGCCGGTTACTGCACAGGCACAAATCTAAAGCCGGTTCCGTCGGTTTCCACCATGCCGATTCCGGGGTGCAGAATGTGCATTCCGCCAAGGGGAATGTTATTCGCCGCGGCATATTCCAAAATCTGCCGGCGGGAAGCCGCCGCTTCGATTGGGTCTACATCGAAGGTTGCCGAAATGTCCGGGTTGGCAAACTGGACATCGCCGACGTGCAAAAAATCACCCCCGATAATAAGCCGCGCTCCGGCATCTTCCACTATAAAAACCGTGTGCCCCGGGGTGTGCCCGAAGTTGGCAACGGCGGCCACGTTGGGAACGACAAGGTAAGGCTCCGCGCCAAGCGCGGCAGGTTCAAAGGTGTCGAGACGGCTCATGTAAAGTTCCAAAATGTCCACGGCCATTTGGTTCGGGTTTGTTTGCGTAAAGTATTCCAAATCCCTTGCCGCCACCAAGACGCTCGCGTTGGGGAAAGCCGCCCCGCCGGCATCCTGCAAGCCGCCAATCCGCAAGCCCCCGAAGTGATCCCCGTGCAAGTGGGTGATCAACACGAAGTCGATCATATCTGGCCCCAGCCCCAGCGTTTGCAGCCGCTCCAGTATGTTGCCGTTGTTGCCCGTGCCGGCATCAATCATGATGTTGAATTCCGGCGTCCTAACCAAGAAGGCGTTGACCGTCATGGTAAAGCCTTCCGGAATGTAGTTAGCCAGAAGTTCCTCGTCCGCTTCTAGCAGTATGCCGGGGTTCCCCTCAAATTCGTTTTCGACCAGCATGAAAACCTCGACGTTTCCGACTTGGTGCATGAAAATGCCGTCTGCCGCTGTGAAAACCCTTGGCGGGGCGGCATCCTGCACCGGGGCTGTGCCGCAAGCTGCAAACAATGCGCCGGCAAGCACGGCGGCGATCATGCCAAGGATCGCCCTGTCTCTTTTCGTTCTAATTGCCATTTTATCCTCCATATTGCACTGTACCACATCGCCGGCAAAAAAACAACCCTGGGGGCACGATAAACGCATGAACCTCGGAAGTATCTCACGCAAAGGCACGAAGGCACAAAGGTTAAGAGAGATTATGATAGCTGAGCGTCTTCTTCTTGAATCATTATAGGGTCAAAAGGGGATAAGGAGAGGTACGCAGAGCTTTCTAATCTGTACTTTGTGCCTTGGTGCCTTCGTGCCTTGGTGTGATTAAAATGGGAGTAAATTCAGAGGCTCAAGCATTCATGCGTTTGCCGTGCGTTACCCATTGACATTACTGAAAAAGGCGTATAATTTTAAGGCATGGAAACAAATTTGGCTATAGATAAAGCGTTATTAAGGGATGCCCTCCAAATTAGCGGCATGAAAGCCGAAAGTGAAATGATTAACATGGCTCTTGCAGAATTTATCAAAAGACGTTCAGGAGAAGATGTAATTGCTCTGTTTGATACAGTCGAGTATTATGAAAATTATGATTACAAAAAGTTGCGCGGCAAAAGCATAGAAGAAATGGCGTGCAAGGCTCCCATACCGATTTTTTAATTTGCGCGGTTGCTATCAAAAAATATTCGCCGGCAAAAAAACCAGCCCCGGAAACTCCGGGGCTGGTGTCAAAATCTCTTTGTTATTCTTCGATTTTATCGACAAAGAACACTTTGAACGTTGTCGCAATCATGGCGGTAAAGATGAACAAGACGAGGAAGCCGCCGGCCGCCGCCAGTTCCCGGACGCCGCTAACGCCGTGAAGCCTTTCGGCAAAAGCCACAAGCACGATGCCGACAATGCCAATCATCGCTCCCCAGATCACCTTGATCAATACCGGGGGCTGGGTTCCGATTGGAACATCGCGCACGCAAATCGAGCCGAGCTTGGTCAAAGTCGCATCCGCCGCCGTTATGTAAGAAAGCCCGATTATGAAAATGTTGAGCGGAACGGCGATAACGCCAATGCCGAAAGGCAGATTTTGTAGGAAGAGCCACAGCCCCATGACCGCGCTGCCGGTTTGGCTGATAATGCCGACAAGATCGGCCTGCCCGCTAAGCTGCATTTCCAACGCGCTCGTGCTCCAAATGCTGAACCATACCCAGCCGAAAACCGAAGGCAGCACCCAGTTGACAATCAAAAGCTCGCGAATCGTGCGGCCTTTGGAAAGAATGCCAAGGAAGATACCCGTAACCGGGGCGTAAGCCATCCAGATAGCCCAGTTGAACATCGTCCATGCGCGGGTCAAAGGCGGCCCGCCAATGTCGATCGGGTCGAGGCCCCACAGGAAAAAGTTGTCGAACCAAACCGCCAAACCCACCGCGCTGTTGCGGAAGATTTGCACAGTGGGGCCTAGGATAAGAAGCAGCGCCATAACGCCGTAGAAAAACCACGCGTTAAGCCAGCCCAGCCGGCGCAAGCCCTTGTCCATCCCCACAGACGAAGAAAGCGTAAACAGTGCGACTATCACAACGCCGACAATGATGATGAGCGGAACCGATATTTCAACGCCGTAAGTGTTAATCCCGGCGGTAAGAATCGTTACGCACATCGCCAAGCCGCTCGTTATGCCAAGGCCGAGAGCGAGCATCGCCAGCGTGTCGATAATGCTACTGCCCGCCCGGCCGGAAATCCTTTTGCCGAACAGCGGCTCCAGCGTCGATGTGATGGTGAGGCTTTTCTTCCTATTAAAGTAGGTGTACGCAACAAGAGTGCCGCACAACCCGTAGATTGCATAAGGCAGAAAAGTCCAGTGCATAAAGCTCCTGCCCAAGGCAAAATGGTAGGCCTCTGTTGTGAAAGGCTCGATGCCGGTATAGTTTAGCTCGCCCCAAACATTTCCAAAATAGATGATAGGCTCGTTGACGCTCCATGTAACAATGCCTACGGCGATGCCGCCTGTAAGCGTCATGACGAACCACGTCCAAAAGGGCATACTGGCTTTTGCATCTTTGCCGCCAATGCGCACATTGCCCACCTTGGAAAAACACAAGATTGCGACAAGAACGGTGGCCGCCATAACCGTAAATGCATAGAGCCAGCCGAATGTTTCCAGCGACCAGTTGAAAAAGTTTCTTGACGCTTCTGCCAGAGCCTGCGCGTTTATAAGCGCGGCAATGGCGGCAGTGCCAAAGACGACAAGCCCGGGAACCATAACCTCCCAGCGGATGTTCTTTTTTTCAAGGCTCAGTTGTTCAAAGGCCTGCTTGCCTTTCTCTTCGTGTGAATTGTCTTCCATAAAATCCTCCTTAACTCCTTGTTCGCCCCCTAACAGGGGGTTATATCAACTTTCCTGAAACGATGATTTTTTTGAGTGCCAAAATGTCGTAGGCCAGCACCCGGTCTGCGCTTAAAAAGGAAACCGCCGCTCGCACGCTGGCATGAGCCTTGCCGGTTGCCGCACCCAGTGTTTTGCCCGCCTGCAAGCGGAAGTCCTGGCCTTGCGCCGCATGGAGCAACTCCAGTGCCAAAATGTCAAACAATGCGTCCGTAATCTGCCGCAGGCGTTGCACGACATAGGGCGAGTTCGTCCCCTTGTCCTCGATTTCCCCGGCAAGCGGAAAGCTGTCAAGCGAGGCGGGTGCGGCAAGGTGCCTGATTTTTGCATATTGCGCCGTGTAGGTTTTCTGGATTGTTGCAAACCCTAACACCTGCGAGTCGCCCTCCGGGGTAAGAAAGCGCGGCAGGCCGGTAAAGGCCGGGTTGGCCAGCTTGATCGTGCGCAGGCAGGATGCGTTGGCGACGTGCGAAAGGCCGATTGCAAGAGCCTCCATGCCCAGAACCCAGTTTACCGGCTCGAAGTTGGATGTGGGGATAACCTGCATTTCGTCGATTAGCAGACTGGGGTTGTCCTCCCCGGCGTTTATTGCGCGTAACAGGCGTTCCTTGGTGTAGTCCAGCATTTCGCGTAACGCCCCGTGGATGTGCACCGTGTTGCGGAAACACAGCGGGTCTTGGAGCGGGCGTGCGCTGTCGCTTTCGTGCAAAAAACTGCCCTTCAAGTGCTCGCGCAATGTTTCGCCGGTGGCCAAACTGCCGGCATCTCTTTTCAGCTTTAGGGCGCGCGGGTCGAAGGGGGAGACGTTGCCGTTCAAGGCTTCCAGCGAGGCGCAGTAAATTGTGTTTGCCGCAGAAAGCGCGGTTTCGATTTCTTTTATTACGAGCGCGGCCTGCCCCAGCCCCACCCCGTTACTGCTAACAATGGAAAGCCCTTCCTTGGGGCCTAACTGCATGGGGGCCAGTCCTTCTTGCGCCAAGGCCTCTTTTGCGCCGGTAACCTGCCCCTTGTAAAAGACCTGCCCCTCGCCGATAACGGCAAGCCCGACAAAGCTCATTAGCCCGATGTCCGCCTGCCCGACGGAGCCGGTCTCTGGAACCAGCGGGTGAATGCGGCGGTTCAGCATTTCCGCGTAAAACTGAGCGAGTTCCGGCGATGCCCCGGACGAGCCTATGAGCATGATGTTAAGGCGAGCCAGAAGCATTGCCCGCACGTCGTTTTCGCTTGCATAGGGCGGCAGGCCGACGCAGTGAGCCAGAATCAGGTTGCGGTTGTAGGCCGGGTAAAAATTTTGAGGGATGCTTTTGTCCTTGTTCCAGCCCACTCCGACGTTCATGCCGTATATTTGCATACCGGAGGAGGCCAGATCGAAGAGAACTTTGCGGCCTTTTTCAAGTTTTTGAAGGCTTTCGCCGGCGATGTTTACCGGCGCGTTGTCAAAAACCACACGGTAAAAATCGTCAAATGTCAATGTATCGCCTGTCAAGGTTACAGGGTTCATGTTTGGCTCCTTTTTTAAGGAGAATAATACAGGGGGCGGGTTTTGTCAAGCGGGTGAATCGCTGTTTTTTATGACAAAGGCATGAATGCTCAAGCCTTTGAATTTACTCCCATTTTAATCACACAAAGGCACAAAGGCGCAAAGGCACAAAGTTAAGTTTAGAAAGCGCCGCTTCATCTCTACATTATCTTCTATCTTACTCTATTGTGAGGCAAAAGGAACGCGCAGGCCTTATCATAATCCCCACTTTGTGCCTTTGTGCCTTTGTGTGAGGCTAAAATTCGATGTGGCCTCTTGCGAACCTGCGGCAGGCTAGCCGGCGGCAATATAGCCGGCGGCGGGCTGATTTTCCGAAAAAAAAGCTCCAAAAACCCTCGGTGTGGTTTTTGGAGCTTTTCGATTTAGACTAGGCCGCTGTTACCAGCCGCCGCCGCCCCAGCCGCCGCCGCCGCGACCGCCA
>WRKI01000144.1 GCA_009778155.1 Spirochaetota bacterium | reverse complement strand
CTGTTGCGGCGGAGGTGGCGGAGGTGGCGGCGGTGCCGGCGGCGGAGGTGGCGGCGGGGCCGGGACAAACTGCTGCGGCGGCGGGGCTGGCTGCTGGGGAACCGGGACAAAAACCGGCGCCGGCTGCTGCACCTGCGGGGCGTTTTGCGCCTGGGCGAAAGCCATGCCGATCAAAGATTGGAAGATGAGAGCTTCCCGCGCTTCCCTGGCCTCGCGAGCCTCGCGGGACTCCCTTGCGGCCAAAAATTCCCGCGCTTCGCGAGACTCCCTTGCGTCCCGCGACTCCCTTGACTCGCGCGCTTCACGGGCTTCCCGCGCCTCTCTGGATTCCCGCGACTCTCTGGCCGAAAGGAATTCCCGCGCTTCTCTCGCTTCGCGCGACTCCCGCGCCTCTCTTGAGGATAAAAACTCCCGCGCCTCGCGAGCCTCCCGCGATTCCCTTGACTCGCGGGATTCCCGCGCTTCCCGCGCCTCGCGAGCTTCACGCGACTCCCTTGAGTCCATCATCATGGCGGTAAGGAAGGCCAGCCACTCAAGCTCCAGCCCCCTTTGCCCCGCCTGAGCGCCGGCTGCAAGAAGCGGCTGGGCGGGCGCGGCCTGCGCCCCACCTTCGCCAGATGAGACAAAGGTATTGACAGTTACGCTAAGGGGCATGAAGTTTGCCGGCTCGTCCAGCCCGTTGGCGGCCTCTTGCACCTGAATATCGTTCCATGCGAAGGGGGCGAAAGGCTCCTCGGCGGCGACAAAGACCGGCTCCTCGTCATTGGCCGGCGCAGGCGGCGGCGGGGGAGGAGGCGGCGGCGGCGGAAGCGGCAGGGCTACAGGCACGCTGGAAATGATGATGTCGGTGTCGGGGTTAAGGGCAAGCGCGTCCCAAACCCCCTGGGATACATCCGCGATGCGGTGCGGGGCGGCCGGCACGCGCCCTGTAACCGTGGCCTGCACCTGTTCCCCCGTTACCGTGTTGGTTATCATCGCCTGAGAGTTAAGCGGAAGGCTGGGGTGGGCAAAGGTAAGGCCTACGCCCCCAAAACCCCCTGTCGCCCTTCCGCGCTGGGTAAAGCCCCCTATTTGCGCCTGCGCCAGGCCGCCGATCAGTAACCCGCACAGCAGGATTAAAGAAATCCGCTTCATTGTTTTACTCCTGTATATTGTCCGGCAGCGTTTTTTTGCAAAAACCCCGCCCCCGGTATATATTTTCACGCCAGAGCCGCCGCCGCGCTGGAAAGTCCCGAAAATTGCCGCCAGCCACAAGGCCGCAGGGCCTTGGATTTGGCATTTTGGGAGCCGCGCCTTGTAAAAAAAACTTTATCGACAGGCTGCTAAGTAAAGTTTAGTTCATAATAAAAAAAAAACAAGGGCAAATTGACATTTTATTAAAAAACGCGGGCGTTTTTTTCGGCGGATTTAGGGTGCGGCTAAAGGCCAAATTGCTTTTTTTAGGGGGATGATAAAAAATCGAAGTTTTTGGCTTATCTCTTCAATAAGTTTGCTTGAACCCATTGACATAGTGGCGCAATTAGGCTATCATATAACTATGCTTGACGCTAAATTTTTAAACGATGCCGATTTTGAGCTGTTCCGCAGCTTGATCTACGCTGAAAGCGGGATTACTTTTACTGCCACTAACCGCGCTATATTGGAAAGCAGAATCAAAGATCATCTGCGCGACAAGAAGTTAACTGTAAAAGAATACTACGGCGAAATTTCCAAAAACAAAGAGGAATTGAAAATCTTCCTCAGCCTCATAACAACGAACCTGACCAGCTTTTTCAGGAACGACGGGCATTTTCAGGCGCTTGAGAAGCACGTTATCCCAGAGCTTATCAACAACATTAAAAAAACTAGTTCTGGCAACATAAAGCTTTGGTGCGCCGGCTGTTCCACCGGGCAGGAGCCTTACAGCATTGCCATGCTGTTAAGCGAGATTCTGCCGCCGTCGTGGAAATTCGACATTACTGCCAGCGATATATCTTTGAAGTGCCTTATGACCGCGAAAGAGGGGTTTTATAAGGAAAACAATGTAGACGGCATTCCCCAAAAGTATTTGGATAAATACTTTAGCAAGGTAGACGGCGGATACAAGGTGCTTTCCAGCCTGTCGTCCAAAATCAAATTTGACTATCACAATTTAAAGAATGATTCTGGGCAAAGGAACTTGGATATTGTCTTCTGCCGGAATGTTATTATCTATTTTGACGAGGCAGCCCAGACTGCGGTTATTAACCGTTTTTGGGACTCTATGTCGCCTAAGTCGTTTTTGTTTATAGGCCATTCGGAATCATTATTTGGTATGAATACCAAATTTGAGTTTGTAAAAACCCAATGGGCTACTTTATATAGAAAAAACACATAAACGGAGTGCATTGTGGCAGATGAAATATCGGTATTAGTTGTTGACGACTCGGCGCTTATGCGTAACCTTGTAAGCCGTATGGTTGAGGACACGCCGGGGTTGGTTGTAGCGGACAAGGCTATGAACGGCCGCTTCGCTTTGCAAAAAATCCCCCAAGTGAATCCCGACATTATCGTGCTGGACTTGGAAATGCCCGAAATGAACGGCATCGAGTTCCTTAAAGAAAGAAAAAAACTGGGGCTTAAAATCCCGGTAATCGTGCTTTCGTCCCTGGCAGCCCGTGGGGCGGAAATCACTATGGAGGCGCTTTCCCTTGGCGCTAGCGACTTTATCCAAAAGCCTTCCGGCTCGGTGTCCCATGACATTACCGCCGTAAAGGACAGTCTTATGGGTATGCTTTTAAGCTACGGCGGCAAATACCGCAGGATGCAGGGGAAAGCGGTCGCGCCGCTGACGGAGCTTAAGCCAAGCACCGCCAGCCCGGTCTCCGCGGCTCCTATCAAAAAGCCTGCCGGGACTGCTCCGCCTCAACAGCTTCGCAAGCCCAGAAAGACAGAGATTGTCGCCATTGGAATCAGCACAGGCGGCCCGGACGCTCTGCGTCATGTTTTCGCCAAGCTGGATGCAGATTTAAAGGTTCCCATTGTCGTTGTCCAGCATATGCCGGCCGGCTTTACCAAAGAGTTTGCCAACAGTCTTTCCCGCGTCTGCCCGCTGGAGGTAAAAGAGGCCGAGGACGGCGACGCTGTCAAGCCGGGGCGCATTCTTATCGCACGCGGGAATCAGCACATGGAGGTCGAAAAAAAATCCTTCAACGCGGTTGTCCGGCTTTCCGACACTCCGCAGGTTTCGGGGCACAGGCCTTCTGTTGACGTGCTTTTCGCTTCGGTTGCCATAGCTTATACCAGCGGGGCCTTGGGGGTTATCATGACCGGCATGGGGCGCGACGGCGCAAACCAGCTCGGCACGATTTACCGCGAGGGCGGCATCACGCTGGGTCAGGACGAGGCTAGCTCCGTGGTCTACGGTATGCCGCGTATAGCTCACGAGATGGGGCACGTCATGGAGCAGGTCTCTCTGGACAATATGGCACGCCGCATTTGCGACATCGCCGCCGCCTCCCGCTAACCGCGCCGGCCGCCGGGGGCGGTTCCCAAGGCGGCCGGACAAGTTTTCTCAAAAAACCCCACGGGGTGCGCATTGGGCTTTGGCCTCACACGGATACGACAAACGGCATGAATGTTCGAGCCTCTGAATTTACTCCCGTTTTAATCACACAAAGGCACGGAGACACATCGAACCAAAGGTTCGCGGCACAAAGTTCTGCTTAGAAAGTGCCGCTTAATCCCTACATTATCTTCTATTATGCTCTATCGTGAGGCAAAAGGAAGGCTTTGACCTTATCACAATCCCTCCTTCGTGCCTTTGTGCCTTTGTGTGAGCCTTTCTTCAAAATTCGGTGCGGGTAAAAAAAAGGCACGGGTTTTTGCCCGTGCCTTTGTGTGCGCCTTGCCGCTTACTGCATGGCGTAATTGTCCAGATAGCCTTGGATCAGGATTACCGGCGTGCCTTTGTCGCCGGAGCCGCTCATAAGATCGCACAGGCTGCCCAAAAGGTCTGTAAGCTGCCTTGGGGTTGTCCCTTCGGCGGCCATTTTCCCCATAAGGTTTCTGTCTTTTTCCCTTATGGCGCGTTCAATCTCCTTGCGGGCATCGTCGCCGGAAAGCCCGGCGAAATCGTTGTCGGCAAGATACTTGAGCTTAAGCTCGTTGGGCGTTCCCCTTAAACCGGGCGTGTGTCCGGGGGAAATTACCGGGTCGGCCAGCTCCCAAATGCCGCCCACCGGGTCCTTAAAACCGCCGTCCCCGTAAACGAGCACCTCCAGCTTTTTCCCCGTAAGCTCCAAAATCGCTTTTTGCAGTTTTAAGGCAAAGGCCTCGCTGTCGCGGGGAAAAAGTTTTACCTTGTCTTGAGACGCCATGTTGGAGCCTAAAAGCCCGTAAAGATCGTTGTAACCGCTTCCGTTTACAGGCACCCTTAAAAGCTCGTCAAGGGTGCACACTTTTTTCGCGCCGGCACCTTCCAATTTTCTCTTTGTCCTTGCCCGCGTGTGAATATCCGCGGCAATGACACAATCCGTATGCTCCAGAATGCGCCTGGGGTCGTTGCACAGGATAATATCGATATTGCCGGCCAGCGACTTGTAGTAATCGACATAATCCACGCCGGTAAAACGATGCGGCCGGCTCTCCCCAAAGTGCTTGCGGAAGTCTGCCACACTAAGGCAGTCCGAATAGGGGTTAAGGTTTTTGTCATCGACCTCTTCCCAAGACACAAGCTCGTTGCCAACCTCGTCCGCCGGGTAGCTCAACTGGAGCGTAACCTTTTCTGCCCCCAGAGCAATGGCTTTCAGAAGCATGGAAAAACGATTGCGGCTTAAAATGGGGAAGACCACGCCAATATGAGCGCCGCCCAAGCGGGAGCGGACATCGGCCGCAATCTGGTCTAAAGAGGCATAGTTGCCCTGGGAGCGCGCAAGCACGGCCTCCGTTACCCCGACAATGTCTCCGTCATTAAGGCGGAGCTTTTCATGCTCAATGGCATCTTTTAAAGACTGGCAGACGATAGAAGAAAGATCGTCTGACTCACGAATGATTGGCGTTCTAAGACCGAACGCTTTTGTTCCAACGGTACGCATTCATCTATTATATCATTGCGCAAGAAAAAAAAATAGGGTATGATGAGGCTATGAATGACCACATGAATGACAACATGAATGTCAACATCGAAGAGATGCGAAAAACGCTTGCCGCCAAGGCGGGCGAAAATCCTGTTTTACTTTTGATTTCCGGCGGGGTGGATTCAACCGTTACCGGGGCCTTGCTTTTGAAGACGCTTAAAAACGAGCAAGTCCACCTTTTGTACATGGACACAGGCCTTATGCGCAAGGACGAAACTTCTTATGTCAAGGCCGTCATGCAGAATTTGGGCGCAAAAAACATCCACATTGTTCACTGCGAGGACGAATTTTTGGCCGCGCTTACCGGAGTTACCGACCCAGAAGAAAAGCGCAGAATCATAGGCGACCTTTTCATATCGATTCAAGAGAGGGAGGTCGCCCGCCTGGGTTTGCCGGCAGGGTATTTTTTGGCGCAAGGGACGATTTACCCCGATTTAACCGAAAGCGGCAAGGGCGACGGCAAGGCGGCTTTTATAAAAAGCCATCACAATGTCGCAAGCCCGCTTGTGGCGCAAAAGCGCGAAGAAGGCAGGCTGATCGAGCCTTTGCAGAGTCTTTACAAGGATGATGTGCGCGATCTGGGCAAGGCTTTGGGGATTGACAGCGCGGCGATAAACCGCCACCCCTTTCCCGGCCCCGGCATCGCCGTGCGCATTCTGGGGGAGGTTACCAAGGAGAAGTGCGACATATTGCGCGAGGCTGACGCTGTTTTTATAAGCGAGCTGAAGTCGCGCGGTCTTTACGACAAAATTTGGCAGGCCTTCCCGGTGCTTCTGCCCCTGCGCTCGGTGGGGCTTGACTCAGGCGGCGCGCGCAAGTACGGCTGGGTATTGGCTCTTCGCGCGATAAATTCCACGGATGCCGTAACTGCCAACGTTTACCCCTTTGACATGGCGGTTCTGCTTGAAATATCGGCGAAAATTACCGGCACGGTAAAAGAGATAGGCCGCGTAACCTACGACATTTCAAACAAACCCCCGGCCACAATCGAATGGGAGTAACCTGCACGAAAAACGCATGAATGCTCAAGCTTCGGAATTTACTCCCATTTTATCTCACACAAAGGCACGGAGACACAAAGGCACAAAGCACTGATTAGAAAGCCCTGCTTCATTCCTACTTCTTCCTTCCGCTCTTATGTTCGATAATGATGCAAAAGGAAGGCGCGGGCTTACCG
>WRKI01000143.1 GCA_009778155.1 Spirochaetota bacterium | reverse complement strand
AAAGCCCCCCCCCCCCCTTAAGGGAGAGCAGGTTTTCAATCTCCTGTTCCCGGACAAAATCAAGATAGTGAATCCACTCGCTAATGCCTGCGATTTTTACGACAACCCCGCGCTCGCTCATAAAATCGATAAGCTCGCCCACGGCAAAATCGTCGCGGCGCACATAAATCTCGCCCACGACCAGCACCCTGGGGCAGTCGGCAAGCCGGCGCTTTAGGGGGATTTTTTTCACGTCCCCGGCAAGCCGGCGCAATTCCTTCCATATATCTTGCGGGCGGGTTTCCACCGACTTCATGAGGGCGCGCCAGGACTTTTCATATTCGGCGACAGCCTTGGCAGGCTCGGCGGCCAGCGCTTTTAGCGAGCACTGAATATCCTTAAGATAGTCGGAAAGAACAAGCCCCTTCCACATTTCCTTGGCAAAGTTCGGCCCAAGCTCCGTGTAGGAATTGTCGGCGGAAAGAAAAAAGATAACGACATTCTCCAGCCGGAGGTCGCGGAAAAGGTTTTCGTAGTAAACATAATACTGCCCGGTTCTGCACGGGCCTGTGGTAATCGGCACAAAAAGCAGGTAGAGTTCGTCCTTGCGGTACTTTTCGCTGGCGATAAACTCCAGTGTGCTGCCCAAAACCAAAAGGCTGGGCACGCATTCCTTGCCGGATGCATAAGCGCGTGCGACCTGCACCGTTTTGCTCGTGGCCACGGGCAACACCTCGGCGTAGGCCCCAATGGAGCGTATCATCGCGCCCATGTACTCGGCCGAGATCGCCCCCATGTTGGAAAGCAGCATCTTTACCCGCTTGTTCCCGTAAATGAGGGACTTCTCCCCGGTTTTAATATTGTCGATGCGAAGCTCGTAGTTTTTCGCCGACTTTTGCTCGCATACAAAACGCAAACCGTTGTCGTAACGCTCCGCTTCGATCTCGGCCTTTTTTGCGCGGTAACCGTCGATAATGTCGATAAAGGCCTCGACCCGGGTGTCAATGCCCGCGTCCGCCGAGTGCGAATCCAGCTCCAAAACAAGAAAGGGCTTTTGCCCCATAATCCACTTGATGTAGTGAAGGATGAAGGAGTCCGGAGCGCAGGAAAAGTTTGTGATAAAGGCCAGATAGATGTTGTCCTCTTTTTTAAGAAGGCCGGCCGCCTTCACGTCTTGCTGGCCGTAGTACCAGTACATATTGGGAAAGCTCGCCTCGCCTTCAAAGGGCAGGATGTCAAAGGGGACGATTGAGTAGCCCCGGCTTGTAAACTTGCGGGGGATTCCCATGTTGGCCTCCGGGGTAAAGGCATTGTAGGGGCGGCCGAACAGGGCGATTACCGGGCGGCCGGCGGCGCGGGCTTCTTCCAGAGCCTGCACGCCCATTTTTCTGCCGGCCTCGAAATAGGCCTTTTGCATTTCCCAAGCCTTGGCAAAGGCGACGCTTGTTTTTTCCCTGGCGATGCCCAGGCGGTCTGTCATTTCCTCGAAAAATTCCAGTGCCTTGCCGTCGCCGAACTTGAAGCTTACCACAAGAGGAAGCCAGCGGCTTTTGTCTATGTCCGGGAAGGCCTTTTCGATATAGTAGGGAAGCGCCTGCGAGATGGGGCAAAAGTTGGCGTGGACATCCTCCTCGTAGCTTGGCATATCCTTGTAATGCGGCAGAAGAACGTAATGCGCCCCGCGATCAAGGCAGTCCTGCACCGCACCGTGGGCAATCTCGGCGGGGAAGCAGTAGGAGGCCTCCGCCTTGGCGATTCCTTCGTGGGCGACTTCCTGCGAAAGAAAGGTCTTGATGCCAAGCTCGTGGAAAAACCAACTGTACAGCGGGTAAAGCGTGTGCACCGAAAGCGACCGGGGAATGCCCACGGTAAAGGGCGCGTCGCCCTCCAGCACCGGTGCGGCAAAATCGGCAAAAAGCATTTTCTGCTTCGCCTCGACATAATCGAACACCGCAACGTCTTGCACCCGCTTTCTCATGTTGGCATACTTGTTGCAACGGCCGCCGAACATATAACGGTTGCCGTTCACGCTCAAAACCTGAATGGGGCAGAGGTTTTCGCAGGACTGGCAGGCAAAAACCTTCTCGTAGCCAATCTCGCGCTTCAATATGTCGCCAATGGCGATCCGGTGCTCTTCCAACAGGCCTTCTTCGTATTTGCGTTTTGCCAAAAGCGCGACCCCGAAGCATCCCAAAAGCTCCGGCGACGGCGGCACAAGGATTTCCTTTTCCAGCATCATGGCAAAGGCCAAAGGCACGGCCTCGTTTTTTGCAACGCCGCCTTGCAGGAAAATTTTCGAGCCGATTGTACGGTTGCCCACCACCCGGTTAAGATAATTCGACACAATCGAGCAGACGATGCCCGCGGTGATGTTTTCCCGGCTTGCCCCCTGCTGGACAGCCTTGCGAATGTCGCTGTTGATAAAGGCCGAACAATGCTCGCCAAACTTGCAGGGAGCGTCCGCCTGCAAGGACACGGGGCCGATGTCCGCCGCATCGTGTATCGAAAGATCGCCGGATGCCGACTCCTCCAAAAACGATCCTGTGCCGGCGGAGCAGGCCTCGTTCATGGCATAATCGATTGGCACTCCGTTTTTCAAAAGAACGTACTTTGCGTCCTGCCCGCCGATTTCAAAAATCGTCTCGACATCTTTGTCAAAATGCGTCGTCCCCACCGAGTGCGCGATAATCTCGTTGTAGACCCCCTTGGTTTCCAGAAAAACCCCCAGTATCTCCCGGCTGGAGCCTGTGGCGGCAACAAGGCGGATGTCAACCTCGGCGCTTCCCGTGTCGGCGGCGGCCTTTGCCGCAATGCTTGCCAAGCACTCCTTGAGCGCCTTGACCGGGTCGCCGTGGGTGCGCCCGTAGTGGCTCGCCGCGATTTCAAGGCTTTCGGCATCCACAAGGCAGGCCTTTGTCGTCGTCGATCCGCCGTCCACGCCCAGAATGTAAGAGCGGCCTTTCTGCACCATGCCGCCTTTTTTTTCAAAAAACTTTACCTTGCCCCGCCAATCCGCAAGCGCGCCCATTGTGCCAAAGCGGATTTCGTTGTTTTTTAGCAAGGCGGCCGCCGGCGGCAGAGGGCTGCCCGACCGTGGAGCCATTACCGCCGCCCCCAGAGCCTCGAAAACGGGGGCGCTTTCGGGGATGACAAACTCGATCTGCGGCGCTTTTTCGCGTATAAAACGGATGATGTGCCGGTTCAGCGTAAGGCCGCCCGTCAAAACTACGCGCCCCGCTGTAATTTTCGCCCTTTTTAGAAAATCCGCCACTTTGACGGCCATTATGTCGGAAAGCGAAAGCACGATGTCGTCCTTTGTCGCTTCTTTTTTGTTGAGTTTGTGGGTGCAGTCGCTTTTCATAAAAACGGAGCACCTTTTGGAAAGCGGATAGACCTTGGCCGTGTCCGGCACCTTGTCTATGTCTGCCAGCGTCATGTCCATGCGGGCAAGCTGCTGTTTGAAAAACTCGCCCGTGCCGGATGCGCATTTGTTGCCTGAAAAACTGTTGATTATTTTGCCGGCGCTGTCCAGCGTGTAGACGATCAAGTCCTCGCCGCCCATGCTTACGACCGCGTCTGCTTTAAGCCCCAGACTGCGCATGGCGGCTTCCACGCAAAGCGGCTCGACGGTTCCCGACACGTTGAGCAAAAAACGCCCTTCGTTGCCGGTAACCAGCGCGGGAAGCCCGTCGCTTATCTTTCCCTGTTCCAAAAGTTTGCACAGAGCCTGGGAAAAGTCCCCTTCGTGAGGTATGGACGCGCTAAAAAGCGTTTTCCCGCCTTGGGCAGAGTCGCCCTGTTCGACCAAAACCATTTTCAAGCTTGTTGATCCAATGTTGATACCTAATGACTGCATAAAACCTCGAAAAAAGCCGCACTCTGGCAGCGTGTTGCCTAAGAGGATACAACAAACGCGTTTTTTTTGCAAGTCCTATAAATAGGAAGAATTGCGCACTCTCCGCATTTTTGAGGAAAACCTCACACGGATGCGCGGGTTTTTGCTTTGCGAGCCCGTCCCTGCCGGCGAGGAAGCCCAGCGAGGAAAGCCAGCGAGCGGCGGTTTGGGGAGAAAACCCCTGCCGGCCGGGGAAGAGGAGGCTCACACGGAGGCACAAAGGCATGGAGTTTTGCTTTGCGAGTCGCCGCCAGCGAGATAGCCCCTGCCGGCCGGGGAAGAGAAGCTCACACGGAGGCACAAAGGCACGGAGTTTTGCTTTGCGAGTCGCCGCCAGCGAGATAGCCCCTGCCGGCCGGGGAAGAGAAGCTCACACGGAGGCACAAAGGCACGGAGTTTTGTTTTGCGAGCCTCTGCCACCGAGAAAGCCCCTGCCGGCCGGGGAAGAGGAAGCTCACACGGAGGCACGGAGGCGCGGAGTTTTGCTTTGCAAGCCCCTGCCGGGCGGCTACTATGTAAAGACCCGCTATGAAAGCCCATCGCCAAGTTTAACCGGCCGCCTCTTTTTAACTTTGGCGCAGACAAGGCTTGCCACTTCGCCGCTGGAAGTTTTTACATCCTGAAGTGCGGAAGCCTTAGGTATTTCAAGTTCCTTGTCCGCAAGGTAGGCGATCCACTGTTTAAGCGCCGATTGCGCCATAAACATAGCTTTCCCCAAATTTTTCCCTTCGCTAATACAGCCGGGCAAGTCGGGATAAATGACTGTATAGCTTTCGTCTTCGTTTTTGTGGAAAACCGCAGGATAGACATATTCCATCACGCATCCTATTTTATACCGGCCGTTTTTAATATGGCCGCGCCTCATTCTTGTCTCAATAGAGTGCAAAGTAGAGATGAAGCAGAGCTTTCTAACCGGTGCTTCGTGCCTTTGTGCCTTCGTGCCTCCGTGTGATCCTTTGCGAATGCGAATGCGGAAAAAGCCTCACAGCCCGGCGAAAGGCAGAACCCCGTCGATTGTCGCTCTTCCGCAGAGCGCCATGATCAGCCGGTCAAGACCCAGCGCGGAGCCGGAACTCCGGGGGAAACCCCTGCCATGCCCGTCCGGCAGAAACATCTTCCAGTAGCCGTGATCCACATTGTGCGTGGCAATGGCCGACCTTTCTTTTTCCGCCGCCTCGCTTTCAAAAAAGGCGCGCACCTTTTCGCAGTCAGTTTCCTCGGAAAAACAGTTGGCAAGCTCTATCCCCCGGAAGTACAACTCCCAACGCTCCACGCACTGCCCGCCGTCTTTTTGCTTGGCAAGACAGGGAACAAAGGCCGGGTAATCCGTCAAAAAGACAGGCCGATCAGTTTTCAAATGCGGCTCCACCGCGTGGATAAAAATCAAATCGTAAAGAGCGGCCGTGTTCATCCCTGGCAGAGGGTCAAGCCCCAGCCGCCTGGCCTGTCTTTCCATAACCCCCTGTTTTTCCGCCGCCGCAAAAAGATCAAACCCAGCCCAGCGCCGGAAAGCCTCCGCCACCGTTACCCGATCGAAAGGCGGGCGAAAAACCTCGTCCGGCGACAGATGCGAAAAAAGCTCCTCGGTAATGCCAATAGAATCGATATAGTCGGCATCGACCGTGTAGTATTCCAGCATGGAAAACTCCGGGCTGTGCAAATGCCCGGTCGCCTCGCCGTTGCGAAAACACTTGCAAATCTGGTAAACGCTCACCCGGTGCTGGGCGATGATTTTTTTCATCCAGATTTCCGGCGACGGCACAAGCCACAGGGGGGCGGCCTCTTTTTTGCTGCCGGCCGGGTAAAGCCGCATCGTCTGGAAAACCTCAAGGCAAGAT
Source organism: Spirochaetota bacterium (assembly GCA_009778155.1). Lineage (GTDB taxonomy): Bacteria > Spirochaetota > Spirochaetia > Treponematales > Breznakiellaceae > WQXQ01. Next base: position 529 of record WRKI01000143.1, on the reverse strand, counting down.
TCGGGGATCAAGTCCGGGCTTAAAAGAGGAGTGTCAAGGGCAAGGTAGCCCCTGCTGTCGAAAAAATCGCGCACCTGCCGTATTATTTCGGCACGCCGCCGGAGCATCTCTAAATCCATAAACAGCCCTCCGCCTACTGCCCGACCAAACGCCGCACGGCATCCTTCCACCGGCGGCCGCGGTCGAACTCGTTCTGAAACATCCCGAAACTTGTCGCTCCGGGCGACAGGGCGACATTGCAGCCGGGGAAACGGCGCGTCGCTTCCAGCGCGGCGGCGGCGGCGGCTTCAATGTTATCGAAAGCCCCCGCAAAAACCACGCCTTCCTTTTTTAAGGCCGCCGCCAGTTTGTCGCTGCCGGTGCCGGCAAGCAGGATTACGGCGGCCGCCTTTTTCGAGGCGGCGGCCAAGGGGGAATAGTCCAAGTCCTTGTCCGTGCCGCCGGCGACAAGCACCAGCTTGCGATCCCCGCCGGCAAGGGCGTTTACGGCGGCGGCGGCGGCTTCGGGGATTGTGGCGGCGGAATCGTT
>WRKI01000142.1 GCA_009778155.1 Spirochaetota bacterium | reverse complement strand
CTGTTAAGGCAAGAATAAAGACGCAGAGCTATCATAATCCCGCCTACCCTCTTAACCTTTGTGCCTTTGTGCCTTTGTGTGAGATACTTCCGAGGTTTGTGTCGTTCATGCGTTTGTCGTGCCCGGAATTCGCCCACATAGAGGAAGAAAGTAAGGGAAGCTCCGTGCCGTCGTGCGAGGAATACTTCCTTGCACGGCAGATTGACACTGCCCGCGCTCCGGGCGTATAATTCACCATGCGTGAAAAAACAGGGCGCGGAGCCGGAAAAACAGCCGACAAAAAAATTGACAAAGAACTTGAACCGGGGGACATAGTCAAATTAAAACCCTTGTTCGGAATGCGGCCGGGCGTTTACCTTGCCGCGCTTTATTCCTTCATATTATTGTGCGTTTTTTTTGTCGCCTTGGTTCTCCCAGGCCTAAGACGGCCGGGAGCCGTGCTTGAGTTTGAAACAGAGCCAACCCCCGTCGCCGTGCGCGTAAACGGCGTTTTTATGGGAACATCGCAAGAACGCTTTTTTGTGCCGCAAGGGACGCACACCCTGGAATTTGTCCTGCCGGGCTTTAACGCCCAAAGCATGGAAGTCGATGTGCCCGGCCGCGTTTTCGCCTCGCGCTTTTTCCCGCGCAGACTCCCCCTGCAAGTCGCCCTTGCGACAGACAACCCGCTGGCGGCCTTCGCGCTGTCCGCCGCCGAGTATGCCGCATGGAGCTTCGGCGGCGAACCGAGCGAAACATGGCAAATCCCCCTAAGCCTTTCCGAAGGGGTCTACCGGGTTGCCCCCTTAAGCCGCGATGCGCAGGGACACCCCGACCTGGCGGCAGATTTGGACGAAATGTTACGAGCCGGCGCACGCTTTGCATCGACACGCGCCGCCTTGCGCGACCTAACCCGCGCCAAGGTTCTTCTAGACAACTACGGGCTGTCGCCCTCTCCCGCAAGCCTTTTTAACACGGCGGCCGACATAATCAGCTTTCTTTCCGAACAGCCCGGCAGCGCCCAGTGGCTGGCAAGCCTCTTGCCCCCGGAAGCCGCCGCGCTCGTTACAGAGTCGCAGTGGTATCAGAACGAAATAACCGCCCCCCTGCAAGGCCAGACCCTTGCCCAGCCGCCCGCCACCGGGGACTTTATGCTGGCGGGGCTTGCCTTTACATATTTTTCCGGCGGCGTTTTGGTTCAAGGCCAGCCCTTCCCGCACAGCATCAATATAGAAGGCTTTTTCTTTGGCAACGAGGAAGTCTCCAACCTTGCCTTTGAAAGCTTTCTTGCAGCCAACCCGCAGTGGCGCCGGGAGGAAATCGAAAACTTGATCGCCCAGGGGCTGGTTACAAGCGAGTATCTAGCCGACGAAACCTTTGCATCCCCGGCCAGAATTACGGGGGTTTCGTGGTTTGCCGCCCAAGCCTTTGTCCAGTGGCTCAACGGATTCCTGCCCCCGGCAATGGCCGACTGGGAGGTGCGCCTGCCGACAGAAGCCGAGTGGGAGTACGTCGCCAAGTCGGTACGCGCTTGGCCGCCGTTTTTCGCGCAACGGGTTGCAAGCATGGACGGAGCCGGCACATGGGAGTGGAGCGCGGATTATTTTTCCCACCTGCCCTTTTTTACAGCGACAGACGAAGCTGTCGTGGCAATCGCCTCGCCGGAGCGGTCGGTGCGCGGCGCGGTCTGGCAGTGGGGCGGCTCTCTTTCCGCAGTCGGCGATGTGAATATCGAAGTGCGCGGCTCCCTGCCCCCGGAAACAAGCTCGGCCTTCGTCTCCTTTCGCCCCGTAATCGCGCGGATCGGCGACCCCGCCAGCTCTGCAACCTCTCCTTGACCGGGTATCGATATGGCGGAAGGCGTAAAAATTATAGCGGTAAACAGAAAGGCGCGGCACGACTATGCCGTGGACGACAGCTACGAGTGCGGCATAGAGCTTTTGGGCACGGAGGTAAAGTCCTTTCGCGACGGGAAAATCTCTTTCCCGGACGCCTGGGCGGAAGTCGTGAACAACGAAGTCTGGCTGAGGTCTTTGCGGGTGGCGGAAAACCCTTTTTCCAGCATTTTTAACCACGACCCGGATCGCAAAAAAAGACTGCTTCTAAAACGGGACGAAATTAAGCGAATCAAGCGCAAGGTCGAGGAAAAGGGCTACACGCTAATCCCCCTGTCGTTTTATTTTAAGAGGGGCCGGGTAAAGGTTGAACTGGGGCTTTGCAAGGGGAAAAAATCCTTCGACAAACGCTCGGATATCCGCGAGCGCGATGTAAAAAGGGATATTGAGCGGGATTTCCGGCAGGGGCTAATGAAACGATGATTAAATCCCATCGAGGATTTAATCATCGTTCTTACCCGCATTTTGCGCAATGAAATGAGCAAATGCATAAGGAAACACTGATTAGCTTCGAGTTAATCAGTGTTTCCTTAAGATGAAGCCGGCAAGTTTGCGAAATTTGGTAGATGACAAAATCGCGGTAATGTTTTATAATTTAAGGCAGGGGGAGTTGGCATTTTAGACGGGTGCTGGCGTTCCCCAAACGCGGTTAGGCCGTGTAAAAAATTTGTCTGGGGGTTTTGATATGTCTGAAGTTTTATCAATAATTCTGGGTGGCGGAAAAGGCACGCGTTTGTTTCCATTAACCCAGAATAGGGCCAAGCCGGCCGTTCCTTTTGGCGGAAAGTACAGAATTGTTGATATCCCGATCTCTAATTGCATCAACGCAAATTTAAGGCAAATCTATGTTTTAACCCAATTCAACTCCGCCTCGTTGCATATGCACATAAACAGAACATATTTTTTCGACTCCTTTTCCAACGGGTTTATCGAAATTTTGGCCGCCGAGCAGAATTTCGATAATTCCGGCTGGTACGAGGGCACTGCCGACGCGGTTCGCAAAAATTTGGTGCATTTTAGAACGCAAAAACCGGATTACCACTTGATTCTGTCCGGCGACCAGCTTTACCGCATGGATTTGGCCGACTTTATCAAACAGCACAAGGAGTCCGGGGCGGCAATCTCGATCGCCTGCACCGGCGTAAGCCGGGAGGCCGCAAGCGACTTCGGCATAATGAAGATCGACAAAAACTCCCAGATTACCGAATTTCAGGAAAAACCGGGGCCTGTCAAGGACATTTCCGACTACAAAGCCCCGCCCGGACTGTGGCCGGGAAAAGGGCAGAACGTTTACTTGGCTTCAATGGGGATTTACATTTTTAACTCGAAGGTTATGGAAGACTGCCTTGCAAACGATCTTGCCGACTTTGGCAAGGAAATCATTCCCAAGGCTATCGAAGACCTAAAAGTGAACGCCTATATGTTTGACGGCTACTGGGAAGACATCGGCACGATAAAAAACTTTTACGACACCAACTTGGAGCTGACGATTCTAAAGCCGAAGTTCGACTTTTACGATGAAAATATGCCGATATATACAAGAATGCGCAACCTGCCTCCCTCGAAAATGAACCATTCGACAATGTCCGAATCCATTGCCGCAGAGGGCTGCATTATCACCAATGCGAGCATTTCCAATTCGGTTGTCGGTATCCGTACCATTATAGAGCCGGGGGCTAGTCTTAACGGCGTTGTGTGCATGGGGTCGGATTATTACGAAACCGAGCTTCAAAAAGCGCAGAAGGCGGAAGGCAAAATTCCCAACATGGGGATAGGCCGGGGGGCGATTATCAAAGGGGCAATCATCGACAAAAATGTAAGTATTGGCGAGGAATGCCGCATCGGGGTTGACGATAAAAAGCGTGTGGATGGAAACTTTGGCACGCACCACATTGTGGACGGCATTATCATTATTCCGAAAAACACCGTTCTGTATCCGGGGACGGTAATTTGACCGTGCCGCCGACAAATGTAAGGTTTGGGGCGGCTTCAAGCGATTTTAAGTGCAATTTCGCCGGCCGAAAGGCCAAGTTGCATTCTGGCGCAGGGCTTGCAGAGTTTTGCGCCGGTTCTATGGAAACGATTATTAAATCCCATCGAGGATTTAATAATCGCTCTTAACCGCATTTTGCGCAATGAAATGAGCAAATGCAGGTGGAATCACTGATTAGCTTCGAGTTAATCAGTGATTCCATAGTTTATGGGTGTGTCTATGCGCTTTGTTTGTTTTTTAGCCTTGTTGCCGGCGCTTTTTTTCGCCGGCTGTTCCCGCCAAGCCCCCGCCGCAGAGGGCGCGCCGGCGGCCTTGCACGAAGTGGCCTTGCAGCCGGGCGGCTCTGCCGGAAGCGTTCCCGCAAGCGGCGCTGGCGTTGCAAGCGGCGCTGGCGGTGCAAGCGGCGCTGGCGGTGCAAGCGGCGATCTTCCTGCCGCAGTTGCGGAGGATGCTGCCGGTTACATGGGATTTTTTTCGACTGTTTTACGGGCGGCCGAATTGCCGCAGGACTTATACCTCAGCATACTGAACAGTATGACGACAAGCGCGGACTTCATTCTTGACTTAATGGCCATTATGGAGGGCGACCCCTCCCTGTGGCGGCTTGTTGACAAAGACCGCTCTCTTCCCAACGGTTATTCTCCGGGCGACTTGGTCGAGCTTGTCGGCGGTTCCTACTCGGTGTCCAGGCCTGGGCTTATGCTTCGCAGGGGCGCGGCCGCTTCGCTGGAAGAAATGGCCGCCGCCGCAAGAGCCGACGGGGTTACGCTGGTGGCGGCTTCGGCCTACCGGTCTTTCCAAAACCAAGTGCAGGTGCACAACCACTGGGTGCAGGTTTTAGGCCGGGAAGAGGCGGAGCGTGTGTCGGCGCGGCCTGGCCACAGCGAGCATCAGCTTGGGCTGGCTTTGGACTTTGCCCCTATCAACACTTTTTTCGCGCAAACAAGGGAAGGGGTCTGGCTCGACGCTAACGCGGCGCGTTTCGGCTGGTCGCTTTCCTATCCCTACGGTTTTGAGGATGTTACCGGCTACAGTTGGGAGCCTTGGCATTTCCGCTATGTGGGCAGGGAGCTTGTGGCTTTTATCAACAATCACTTTGACGGTATTCAGCAGTTTGCCCTGCGTTTTATTTATGAATGGGAGAAAGCGGCGGCAGGCTCGCCGGCGGGCGAGGCGCACGGCGGTTAGGTGGACGACTATTCCTTTGAAAAGGCCTATTCCAACTGCCGCCTTTGCCCGCGCCGATGCGGGGTGAACCGTCTTGACCGGGGGGACGGCGCGGGGGGCATAGCGGGCGATTTTGGCGGCTACAATGACGGGTTTTGCAGGGAGAGCAGCCGGCTGCGCATTGCATCGGCCTCTTTGCATAACGGCGAAGAGCCGCCTGTTTCCGGCTCTGGCGGATCGGGCACGGTTTTTATTTCCGGCTGCAACTTGGGCTGTCTTTTTTGCCAAAACTGGGATATTTCGATTGGCGGCGCGGGTTATGCGGTAAGCGAAGCTGAGCTTGTCAACACCTTTCTTGTATTGGAGCGAACCGGCGCGGAAAATATCAATCTTGTAACGCCTACCCATGCGGCTCCTTTTTTGGCGCGTTGCATTGTCGCGGCGCGGGATCGGGGGCTTTCCCTGCCGGTGCTTTGGAATTCGTCGGCTTATGAAACCGTCGAAACCCTTGGCATGATGGAGGGGCTTGTCGATATTTGGATGCCCGACTTAAAAACGCTGGACAGCACTGTCGCATTTGACTATTTTAAGGCGGCCGACTATCCTGCCTATGCGGAAAGGGCGATTCTGTATATGCTGGAGGGGTCGCAGCTTACCTACAGCCGCGAAGGGACGATTCTTTCCGGGGTGATTATTCGGCATTTGGTTCTGCCAGGCCACCTTGAGGCAAGCCGCCGGGTGCTTGAATGGTTTGCAAGGCACGCCAAGGGCAGGGCTGTGCTTTCGCTCTTGACGCAATACAGCCCCCCGCGCCGAGCCGCCAGAAACGCCGCCGGCATAGACCTGCCAAGGGGCCGCGTTTCGAGGGAAGACGAGGTAACTCTTGCGCAATGGCTCGAAGAGCTTAAAATCGAAGACGGTTTTTTCCAAGGCCGGCCGTTAAGTTCCGTGCGCCCCTCCGATCTGGCCCGCCGGCTGGGTCGCTTTTTTTGTTTTTAGCCAAAGCCCCTCTTGACAAATCCTGTGAAAAACGGCATAATTTAACCATGCGCCGGCCAACGCCGCCGTTACCGCCGCCGTTGGCCGTTGGCCGTTGGCCGTTGGCCGTTGGCCGTTGGCCGTTGGCCGGCGGGCGCAATCTGCCGGGGGGGGCTTTCCGGCCAAACAGG
>WRKI01000141.1 GCA_009778155.1 Spirochaetota bacterium | reverse complement strand
GGGGGTAATCATGTTATTTTTTGCGGCTTTTTGCAATACGGACACAGCTCTTCCCCTCTTTTCGTTTTTGCAAATTCGAGTCAATTCAAATGCCGCCCCGCAAACCAGCCAGAAGTGGCATCTGTTAAAAGCCTATCATTTTTTTGCAACCGTTGTCAAGCCCTTTTTGCAACTTTTTTGATTTTTTTTTGCAAAATTTTTAGCTTGCACTGAATTTCTGCCAAAAATACCCGCTGGCAACCAGCCAGAAGCAGAGCTTTCCCCCAAGGCGGCCACCCGTTGGCTTTCCTCGCTGGGCTTACTCGCCAAGCACCGCCCGCAAAACAACCCCCGCGCCCCCGTGTGAGACCCCTTCTTAAAAAGCGCCGGCCGATCCCGGAGGCGGGACATGGCGGCTTAACAGACGCAGGAAGTCGCGGCGGGGAAGCCGCGTGCCGCCGAGACTTTCCAGATGCCGACTGGGAGTTTGACAGTCTACAAAGGCCAGCCCCTGGGCGAAAAACTCCATCGCAAGCGACAGGAAGGCGGCCTTGGAAGCATTGCTTTTTTTGGCAAACATCGATTCCCCGCAAAAAACATCGCCAACCAAAACCCCGTAACAACCACCGACAAGCTCCCCTTCCAGCCAAGCCTCGGCAGAGACCGCCCGGCCGAGAATGTGCAATTCAGAATATGCACTGATAATGTCGTCGGTAATCCAAGTGCCGCCTTGATTTGGACGGTAAATTTGCGCGCAATTTTTAATAACCCCGGCAAAATCCCTGTTAAACGTTATTTCAAAAACACCCCGCGCCAGAATTTTCCGCATGGAAGCCGAAATGCGCAAGTTTTCCGGGAAAATTACAAGACGCGGGTCGGGCGACTGCCAAATAACCGGCTCCCCTTCACTGTACCAAGGGAAAATCCCCTGACAGTAGGCCGAAAGAAGCATACCAGGAGAAAGATTGCCGCCCACCGCGACAACACTGTCCGGCAAAGCGAGGGGATCGGGAAAATCAAAATAATCCAGCTCGCCAAGATAAGGAAAAAGGGGGTCTGGCCCCGGCGTAAAATGCGGCATACCGGCGCGACTATTTATCCGCCGGATCGGGAGAGCAAGCCGCCCCCTCCAGAATGTCCATGCGATACTCGCCATCCCGGAAATCCACGCTGGCACTGCCCCCCTCGCTCAAACGGCCGAAAAGCACCTCGTCCACAAAAAAACTTTTAATCTTGTTTTCGACAATGCGAGTCGCATTTCTAGCCCCAAACTCGCGACTGTAGCCGTCCTCGGCAAGCCTGTCCACAGCGGCCGCGCTTGCGGTAAAAGTTACGTTTTTCTGGGCAAGCTGAACTTTGAAAGCCTCAAGCTCCTTCTCCACAATCGAAATCATGATTTCCTTTGAAAGATGCCCAAAACGCACAACCGCATCCAGCCTGTTGCGGAACTCCGGGGTAAAGATTTTTTCCACCGCGCTGTCAACCGCGCTGTTGTTCACCTCCCGATCGCCAAAACCGATAAGCCCCTTGCCAATGTCCCTAGCGCCGGCATTGCTCGTCATGATAAAAATGATACTGCGGAAATCCGCCTTGCGCCCCTGATTGTCGGTAAGCGTGGCATGATCCATAATTTGAAGCAAAATGTTGTAAATGTCCGGATGCGCCTTTTCGATTTCGTCAAGCAGAACCACCGCGTGAGGCTGTTTGCGCACAGCGTCGGTAAGCTGGCCGCCGTCATCGTAGCCCACATAGCCGGGAGAGGAGCCAATCAAGCGGGAAACCGTGTATTTTTCCTGATACTCGCTCATGTCGAAGCGGAACATCGTAACACCCAGAATCTCGGCAAGCTGGCGGGCAAGCTCGGTTTTTCCGACCCCCGTAGGGCCTGCAAAAAGAAAGTTCGCCACAGGCTTGTTTTCGGCGCGGAAACCGGCACGCGAGCGTTTTACCGCCTTGACCACCGCCGCGACAGCCTCGTCCTGGCCGAAAATCTGCTCTTTAAGCCGCGTCTCCAGAAACTTCAATCTGTCCTTTTCGCTTTCGCCGACAGAACGCTCAGGAATCCGGGCAATTTTCGAGATAACCGTCTCGATAAGGGGAAGGCCGATTTCGATAATTTCGACTGGGCCGTTTTGCACGCTGACAGACTCCGCCCTGCCGGCCTCGCCCGCCACATCGTCGGCAGACGCCGCGGCGGCCGCCGGCTCCGGCAGGTCGGGGTTCTGCTTGTAGGCCTCGATACGCGCATAAGCGCCGGCCTCGTCAATCACATCGATAGCCTTGTCCGGCAGTTTTCTTTCGGTAATAAACTGGGCGGAAAGACGCACAGCCCCTTCGATAGCCTTGTCCGTATAGCTAACCCGGTGGTAGTCCTCGTACTTGGACTTAATCCCGTTGACAATCGCGATAGCGTCAAGTTCGGAAGGCTCGTTTATGTCGATTTTTTGAAAGCGCCGGGAAAGAGCGCGGTCTTTTTCAAAAAACTTGCCGTATTCTTCGTGCGTCGTCGAGCCTATGCAACGCAACTTGCCCGACGTAAGGGCGGGCTTTAGCAAGTTGGATGCGTCCAGCGAACCGCCGGAAACCGAGCCTGCGCCGACCAGAGTGTGGATTTCGTCGATAAAGAGAATCGCCTTCTCTTTTTTGAGCATTTCCTCGACAATGCGCTTGACCCTCTCTTCAAAATCGCCGCGATACTTTGTGCCGGCGACCAATGACCCCATGTCAAGCGAGTACAGGCTGAAGTCCCGAAGCGTGGGGGGGACGTTCCCTGCGGCAATGCGCTGGGCAAGGCCTTCGGTGATGGCCGTTTTTCCCACGCCGGAGTCGCCGACATGGACAGGGTTGTTTTTGAACCTGCGGCAAAGCACCTGCACGGTGCGCTCGATTTCTTCTTCGCGCCCTACAAGAGGCTCCAGCTTGCTTTCCCGTGCAAGGGCGACAAGCTCCACGGCGTAGCGTTCCAACGCGCTTTTTTTGTTCGCCTTGGATTTGTTCCCCAAAGCCCCGCCGTCTTCTTCCATTGGGGAGCCGGCAAACTTTTCGCCGGCCGCGCCCCTTTTGTCAAAGCCGCTGTAGGCCTCTGAGTCGTAGCTGTGGGAAAGCTTTTGCAGAAGTTCCAGCCGTTTAACCCCGGCCTTGCGCAGGTAATAGGAGCTGTAACAGCGTTCCTCGTCAAAAAGCGAGACGAGAATGTCCGCCACGTCTATCATCGTTTTTTGGGAAGACTGGCTTTGCAAAACCGCGCGTTCGATAACATTCTGAAAACCCACCGTCTGGGCAGGCTCCACGCCCCCGTTTACCGGCAGTCTCTGCTCGATATGTTTTTCAACCTCGCTTTTAAGCTGTTCAAGATTGCCCCCGCAGGAAAAAAGCACGTCCTGCACATCGTCAAAAGCCAAGGCCGCATACAGAATATGCTCCGGGGTCAAGTATTCGTGGCTGCGGATTTTTGCCTCGTTATAGGCCGCGTTAATTATAGCCTGTACATGGCCTGAAATTTTCATTCTATATGCCCTCAACTCATTATAGCTTGATTATGCCGGTTCAACAATACACCTAAGCGGGTACTCGCGCTTTCTTGCTTCCAGATGAACTTGCTGCGCCTTTGTCGCCGCAATATCCCATGAATAAACCCCCACAAGACCCTTGCCTTTGCGGTGCACATCCAGCATTATCTTGTTTGCATCTTCGGGGGTTTTGTGAAAAATGACAACAAGGACTTCCACGACAAACTCCATTGTGGTGTAATGGTCGTTAAGAAGAATAACCTTGAAGTTTTCCGGCTCTTTTATCTTGTCTTTCGACTTGTCCGCCGGCTTTGAAATAGTCTTAGGATTCATACGCCGCCTTGGGCAAAACTAATCGAGCCGCTTCCATTGGAACCCCGCCCCTGTGCCCCTTATGCCCCCTTGCCCTCTGTGCCCCTGCCCTCTACCGCCCGCCACCCGCCGGGGAAAGCTTAAAGGGTCTGCCTGCCGATAGGGCTGCCGATCCAGATGCCCTCGCCCAGAAAGTCAACTCTTCTGCCTTCGATTAGAATCTGAACATCCGTTATGTTGGGAAACTCCGTGGCCGTCCACACAACCTGCCGCACCTGCGCGGTAAAACCCTCCACCCCGAAGGTGTTAAATTGAAAGTCATCGTTAAAGCTGATGTAGGCCGTATTCCCCCGCACGAAAACCGAAAGCACCTGCGCCCCGTTGGGGATAAGGCTGATAATGCCCCTGTTTACCTCTTCCGCGCTGGGGCCGACGAGCAATGCGTCAAGAACATCGCGCATGGGAGAGTCTGAAGCCTGCAAAGCCCTTGTTACCCTTGTGCGCGAGACCTGCCCGCCGGGGTCAACCTGCGTGAAGTAAAGATTGCGCTCCCTGGTTTCTGCCGGCTGCGCCCATTGCTGCATGGTTATAGCCCCCAGAGGCTCAGGCTCCGGCACAAAGGCGTAGGGAGCCGGCTCTGGCACGGCCGAAGGGTCGGCGAAATCCACCGACGGCAGATTCGGGTCTGGCACTACGAAAAAAAGAGGTGCCGCAGGGGGGGGTTCGTCGGCCGTTCCAATGTGGGTGTCGCCGGGCACTTGCCCCACCGCCTGCTGATCCTGCGAGCTTGCCACCCGCCCGGTTAAAAGGTTGAAATTCCTGCTTATCGTCTGGCGGTTTGAAACAAAAATAGCGGCCGCGCTGGAGAAAAAAATGAGCCAAAAGGCAAGAATAATCAACGACGGCCTTACTTTTTTGGCGCGTCTTGTCCTGTTACGATAATTTCTTTGAACCACGCTATAATTGTAAAAGAACAGCCGCCGTCTGTCCAGTGCTTGCGGCGAAAAACCGCGCGATTTTTTTAAGGGCGCGTTTTTTGCGCATAAACACCCCTGCATTTTTTACGTTGCAATTTTGGCCGTTTACCCGGCCGCTCGGTTCCGTTAACGCTTGGTTTGATGAACGCCTTCTGGCATCCGTTAGTAAAAAGACTGCCAGTGCGCGGGGATTTTGTCAAGAGGCAGCCGGAGCTAGAGCCTTCTAATCGTTTCGATGTCAAGGCCGGTAAAACTGCTTATCGCCTCCGGGGAAAGACCGCCGGCAAGGGCTTTTCTGGCGGCAGCTTCCATAGCTCTAGCTTCGCCTTCAAGCCTACCTCTAGCTTCGCCGATTGCCTCGCCTTCCCGGCGTGCGAAGTCTCTTTCTTCCCTTCTGTCTATCTCGTATATTTGGCGGGCTTCTATGAGCATACGGGTTTTCTGGTCTTGCGTCAGTTCCGCATAGCGGGCTACCGCTTGCTTTATCTCCGTCGCCGGAAACATTTCTGCTGTCATTTCTAACTCCTCCATGCTTTTCGCTTTGAAAAACTTGCCCCACCCCCAGCGCTCCGTGCCGTCTTCCGTTTCCGGCAGCTTGGGAAGTTCCAAAACATGGATTTCCTGCGTTTCGGAAAACTGCCGGCCGTTTTTCGGGTCGTACATAGTAAAGCGGCTGTGGTAGTGCCCCTCGTCCGGGAACAGCTTGTAATCGACAATTATTATGCTAACCACCTTCTGAATACCCGAATAGTCACTGCCTTTGCCCATCTGCTCGCCGATCATTTTGGCTTGGTAAAAGCTTACCCGTTTGGCAAAATTGCTTCTGGGCTGTACCTGTATCTCGACGTTTATCGTTAGGCCCTTCTTCGTTTTTACCTTTAAATCCAGTATTCCCAGTTTGTCGTCAAGGTGCTCCTGCAAGAGGTGCGGGTTTACGATCTCGATTGACTCGAACTCTTCCGCCGGCAGGCCGAGCACGGCTTTTAGAAAGCCGATGAGTATGGCCACGCTTTTGGCATCCCCAAAAATTAGTTTGAACAACAGGTCGATGGTCGGCGACAAAAAAACGGTGATTTTACACTCTTCTGCTTCATTATCCATGCTTTAATGATACCCCAGCTTGCCCCTTGCGTCAACCGTGCCGGCGGCGCGACAAACGCATGAACGACACGAAGCTCGGAAACATCTCACACAAAGGCACATGAGGCTGTAGAAAAAAACGATGCTTCAGCCACGGTTTTTCATTTGCGCAAAATGTCCGGCAGGCTCCCCGTTGGGGCCGCCCGAATTTTACGCAGCCGCGGCTGTTCTCCCCGCCGTTATGCCGCGTGCCAGAGCGTTTTAAGCGCGCTCA